>NZ_BPQL01000023.1 GCF_022179225.1 Methylobacterium goesingense | reverse complement strand
GGTGCATGCATGGTGGGCGGGAGCCATCACGCCCACCATGCATGCACCGGCCCTCGTCTCCAGTCTCTTCGTCCTGATCTGGGCGACCGGCTTCGTCGCGGCGCGCTTCGTGGCGCCGCACGCGGAGGCGTTCACTTTCGTGGCGATCCGCGTGGTCGGCGTGGCGTTCGTCCTGATCGCGCTCGCGCTCTGGCGCGGCGCGCGCTGGCCGCGCGACCGGGCCGGCTGGCTCCATGCCGGGATCGCAGGCGTGATGATGCAGGGCGTCTACGTCATCGGCGTGTTCTGGTCGGTTCAGCACGGGCTGCCCGCCGGCATCGCCGCCCTGGTGGGCAGCCTGCAACCGCTCCTGACCGCGATGCTGGCCGGCCCGGCCCTCGGGGAGCGGGTGAGCCGGCGCCGCTGGCTCGGCATCGCCATGGGGTTCTCGGGCGCGCTCCTGGTGCTGGCCCCGAAGGTCGGTGCCCCGGATGCGGCCGGCATCCCGGTGCCGGCGCTCGCGGCCTGCCTCGCCGCCATGGTGGCGATGACCGCCGGCACCCTCTGGCAGAAGAGCCGCGCGGGCGGGGCGGACCTCCTCACCAACGCCGCCATCCAGTTCGTCGGGGCCGCCCTCCTCGCCGTGCCGGTGGCGCTCCTCCTGGGGACTGGGCGCTTCGACGGTTCGGCACCCCTCTGGGCCGGCCTCGCCTGGTCGATCCTCGTCAATTCCGTGGCGGGGATCCTGCTGCTTCTCGCCCTGATCCGGCGCGGGGCGGTGGCGGGGGTCGCCGCGCTCCTGTTCCTGGTGCCGCCGGTCTCCGCCCTGATGGCCTATGGCCTGTTCGGCGAGGCGCTGGAGCCGATACAGATGGGCGGCATGGCGATTGCGATTCTCGGGGTCGCCATCGCGAGCCGAGGGTGATTATTTCTTTGGGACAGCACTCAATAAAGTTCAACAAACCCCGCCGCCTCAAGAAAGATCAGGGTTTTTCGCGCTCGCGAATAATGCATTCAGGCGGGATAGTGCCGCACTGCGGCGAGACGCCTCTACAGTCCCGGCAAAGCCGCCTATAATGAACGGCAAAGCCCCATCTCCCGTCAGCGAGTGTGCCATGTCCGCATCCCCCGTCGTCTCGACCGAACCGCAGGATCTCCTGTCCCTGGCCCGCGAGGCGGCCGAGGCCGCCAAGGGCCTTGTGGCCGAGGCGACCCGCCGGGTGCGCGCCACCGTCCTGTCTGACGAGGGCAAGATCTCGGCCGAGAAGATGGAGACCGCGCAGCACGCCACCCACGGCCTGGCCTGGACCGCCACCTACGCGGAGGGCGTGCGGGAACTCGCTGCCTACGCGCAGCGCCTGACCGAGTCCGGTGAGTTCGGCGAGACCGAGAGCCTGCTGGTGCGGATCGGGCTCGGCGAGTACCTCGACCAGATCTTCTCCGGCATCCCCATGAGCCAGGGCGAGATGGTCCGCCCCACCGGCTCCCTGGGCTTGGCCGCCCGCGAGGTCGCCAAGTTCCGGACGCCGGCGGTCGAGACCCTGATCGCCGAGGGCAACACGGCCGAGAACCGCGCGGCCCTCGTCGCCCGCATCCGCGACAACGGCGGAGCGGCTACCATCGGCAAGTCCGGCCTCGACGAGGACATGGAGGCGATCCGCTCCGAGATGCGCCGCTTCGGCCTCGCCGAGGTCGTGCCGCACGCCCACGAGTGGCACAGCCAGAACGCCTACATCCCCATGGAGATCGTCACCAAGATGGCCGAGCTCGGCGTCTTCGGCCTGACGATCCCGGAGGAGTACGGCGGCATGGGCCTGCCCAAGATCTCCATGTGCGTGGTCTCGGAGGAACTGTCCCGCGCCTATATCGGCGTCGGCTCGCTCGGCACCCGCTCGGAGATCGCCGCCGAGCTGATCCTGTGCGGCGGCACCGAGGAGCAGAAGCACCGCTTCCTGCCCGGCATCGCCTCGGGCGACACGCTCCCCACCGCCGTGTTCACCGAGCCGAACACCGGCTCGGACCTCGCCTCGCTCCGCACCAAGGCGGTCAAGGATGGCGACGTCTGGCGGATCTCCGGCAACAAGACCTGGATCACGCACCCCGTGCGCGCCGACATCATGACCTGCCTGGTGCGCACCAAGCCCGAGGAGAAGGGCCACAAGGGCCTCTCGCTGCTCATCGCCGAGAAGCCGCGCGGCACCGATGCCGAGCCCTTCCCGGTCCAGGGCCTGTCGGGGGGCGAGATCCACGTGCTCGGCTATCGCGGCATGAAGGAGTACGAGCTCGCTTTCGACAATTTCGAGGTGCCGGCCGCCAACCTGCTGGGTGAGGTCGAGGGCAAGGGCTTCGCCCAGCTCATGCAGACCTTCGAATCCGCCCGCATCCAGACGGCGGCCCGCGCCATCGGCGTGGCGCAGAACGCCCTCGATCTGGGCCTGCGTTACGCCGAGGAGCGGGTGCAGTTCGGCAAGGCGCTGATCAACTTCCCGCGCGTCGCCGACAAGATCGCCATGATGGCGGTGGAGATCAACATCGCCCGCCAGCTCACCTACTTCTCGGCCCGCGAGAAGGACGAGGGCAAGCGCTGCGATCTCGAGGCCGGCATGGCCAAGCTGCTCGGCGCCCGCGTCGCCTGGGCGGCGGCCGACAACGCCCTGCAGATCCACGGCGGCAACGGCTTCGCGCTGGAATACGCGGTCAGCCGCGTGCTCTGCGACGCCCGCATCCTCTCGATCTTCGAAGGTGCGGCCGAGATCCAGGCCCAGGTCATCGCCCGCCGCCTGCTCGAGACCGCCTGATTCGAGAAGGGGCGGGGGTTCGCCCCGCCTCGAACACTCGAAGACCGACACGCGAAGGGCCGGGGCGATCGATCGCCCCGGCCCTTTTCGCATCCGGCATCGCGCGGGGCTCGGCCGTCCGTCCGGCTGCGGCCTACTTCGTGACCTTCACGGAGACGGGGTCGCTCGACGGGAAGGTCTCCTCCAGGGCCTCGTCCAGGCGCGCGTCGAGTTCGCCCTTCTGGTTCTCAGGACGCGCTTTGTCGGAGCCCTTGGGGGCCGGCGCCCCTGTGGTGGAAATGGTGTCGGTCTGAGCGGTCTTCTCGGAATCGGCCATGGGCGGCTCTCCTTCGTGTTTCCAGGCAAGCGCCGCGTCGGGCACAGGGTCCGGATCAACGCGGGCGGCACGCCCGTGTTTCCATGCCGCCTACCCGAGCGCTCCGAGGGCCGGCCCCGCACTCGCGGCGGCCCGGCGCCGGGCGACGTAGGCGGAGGTCTCGGGCAGGTAGGGGAAGAAGCCCTCAAGGACGACGCGCGGGATGTCGAGGGGCCGGTAGGTCTGCGGATCCACGAACATCAGCGACTGCTCGCCCCGGCCGAGGAGCCCATGCGTGTCGCTGTGAATTTCGTGCTCCAGGGTGACGAACTTGCGGTTGTGCGCGGCCACGCGGATCCGGACCGTGACCGGATCGAACTCCCGGGCTTCGCGGCGGAAGTCGTGGGTGAACGAGCGGGTGAGGATGTAGTAATCCGTCTTGGCGAGATCGAAATGCGGCACGCAGATGTTGAAGAACAGCTCGCGCGCCTTGCCGACCCAGCGGAAGTAGTTCGCGAAGTAGATGTTTCCGACCGAGTTGGTGTCGTCGTAGGTCGGCGTCATGCGCAGGACGAACCAGGCCCCGTCGAAGCCGTGCGAGACGTTCCCCTCGTCGCGCCGCATCGGGATGACGGCCGCCACCGCCGTACTCACGGGCATCACCGCCGTGCCGACGGGCGCCGCCGGGGTCACGGCCTCGGGGAGGGCGGCGCCGCGGCCGCCCAGGCGCTCGCGCACCATCGGCAGCGCACCGATCAGGCCGATCAACGGCGCCAGTGCCATCAGGGCGGGGATCGGCAGCACGTACCCCGTCAGGAAGATGATCGCGGCGGCCAGCCCGATCATCAGGTTCAGCAGGGCGTCATGCCGGAGGGTCGAGCCGAAGGCCGTGCAGACGAGGCAGGCGGCCGCCCCGACGAGAAGCGTCGCGAAGGGGATCATGAGGTAGATCGGGGGCAGGGCGTTCGATACGGCCGCCGCCGCGATGCCGCCGGCGGCGAGCATGATCCAGAGCGGGGAGCCGACGAGCCCCTCCGGCACGAAGGCCATCAGGGGCGCGGTGCTGCGGGTCGTGATCTGGGTCATCAGCCAGCGGGTCGCCGCGTAGGAACTGTCGATCGTCGACACCACCGCGATCGTCGCCCAGAGGGTGAAGCCGATGGCTGCAAGGTCGAGACCGGCGGCGCGGATGCCCGCAGCCACCGCGCCCTGCGCCGCCGGCAGGCCGTCCGACAGGATGACCGCGTGGCCCGTCCCCACCGCCGCGGCCAGCGCGGCATTCAGGGTCAGAAGGCCGAGGAAGATCAGGGCGCCGGCGCCATAGGCGAGGCCCGGCGAGGCGCCGGTTCGGCGGATCTCGACCACGCGCTGCCATTGCTGCACGTCCATCCAGGGTCCGAGCAGGAAGCCCACGAGGGTAGGAACCACGAGGCCGAGGAAGCGCGCGTCGAAGGCCGCGAAGGGCAGGGGCGGCACGGACGGCGCGGCCCGCAGGCTCCAGAGGGCGAGGAGCCCCGCCCCCACCCCGACCGGCAGGAGGGCGAGGTGGACGAGGCGCAGTTGCCCCAGGGTCGCCGCATGCCCAAGCGCGCAGGCGACGATGACCAGGAGCGCGGCGACGAGTCCCCCATGCGCGCCGAACAGGGGAACCCAGAGGCAGGAGACGAAGCTGAAGACCGTCAGAGATACGGCAAATATCTGACAGAGCAGGAACAGCAACGCATAGTGTCCGCCGAAGCTCGCGATCGTCTCGGCGGGATTCCGGCGGGGCGAATTCAGCACCCATCCGAACAGGAACAGGCCCGTTGCATTGGGAACCGCGAAGGCGATGAATCCCAGCCAGCCATAGGTCAGCGTAACGTGGATTGCGTAGAAGAAGCCGAGCCCCCAGAGCCAGGACAACGCGACGGTCGGGGCCCAGGCCAGGGACCGCAGGAAAGGTGTTCTCATCGTGATCGCCCCAGGTTTTGGACCGATGGCATGCGCCGACGTCGTCGTCATGCTCAGATCGGACGAAGACTTGAGTTTATCGATCCGGGACAAGGCTAAGACCCACGTAGGCATCTCGGCGAGCGCCGCGCTGCCGAGTCTTGTTTGGCGAGCCTCATCGCATCGCAGCGAAATAGCCAGGAAAACTTCCGGCTATCCAGAACGAATCTCACCCGGACGATTCTGGCTCGGGTGGTTCTGGCAAGATAAGTGCCGACAACGGTAGTGAAGGCCGGCGCGTCAGGGTCGCGCGGGCACCGGGGCGGGGCGAAGGGCAGGGCGCACGCCGGTTCCGGCCCGGCCCGCGTCTCGAAGGACGTGCTCGTAGACGAGCCGGAGCCGGTCGAGATGGGCCTCGATGGTGAGCGGGGCCGACCAGTAGCGCTCATAGGCCGCCCGGCCCATGCGGGCGGCGAGGTCGTCGTCGCGCAGGCGCGTGAGGTGGGCGGCCAGCGCGGCCGCGTCGCCGGAGCGGAACCAGTAGCCGGTCTCGCCGTCCTCCACGGCCTCGCGGCCCGCGCAGGCATCGCTGACGATCACCGGCGCGCCGCAGGCCAGGGCCTCGTAGACCGTGAGGGGCTGGCCCTCGTACCAGACGCTGGGGAAGACGAGGGCGCGCGCCGTGCGCATCAGGGCGTGCACCCCGGCCTCGTCCCGCCAGCCCAGCATCACGGCTTCGGGATAGCGCGCCGCGAGTTCAGCCCTGGCCGGGCCGTCGCCGACAAAGACCGGGCGCACCCCGGCGAGCCGGGCGGCCTCGGCGAAGATCGGCGCGCCCTTCTCGGTGGAGATGCGTCCGACGAACAGGAAGTCCCCCGGCGGCTCGGAGCGGAGCGGCGCCCGGGTCACCGCGATGGGGTTGTCGACCCGGTGGAAGCGGGTCGTGGCGGGCAGATGGGGCGTGATCACCCGCTCCTGCAGGGCGCTGATGGTGATGATGTGGGGGAAGACGTCCTTCAGGCCCGCCACGTGCTCCAGGGCGGCGTGGCGCACCACCCGCAGGAGCTTGCGCGGGTAGCTGCGGGCGTCGCAGTTCGTGCCAAGGCAGGCCAACGACATCGGCACGCGGTGGCAGATCCGCGCGGCCGGATACACGTAGAAGCCGCCGTTCGGGCAGACCAGGAAGAACTCGTGCATGGTGTAGAGGCACGGCAGGCCTGAGGCGGCGAGGCTTCGCCCGATCGAGGGCGAAAGCGCCTTGGCGAAGGCGTGGACGTGCACCACGGTGTCGCGCGGATCGAGCCCGCGCAGTTCCGCCGCGAGTCGCCGGGCGGCCGTGCGGTTCCAGATCGCCTGCGCGGCGAAGGCGAGCTTGTTCTTCGCCGTGCCGACATCGTCCTGGCCGAGGCAGACCACGCGGATGCCCGCCGCCTCCAGGCGCGGGTCGGCGGGGCCGACGGCGGCGAACACCGTGACGCGATGTCCCTGCGCCGCCAAGCCGAGGCCCGCATCGAGCGCCACCTTGGCCTGGCCGCCGTTGACGAAGGCGTGATCGACGACGAGGACGACGTGCATGGCGAACGGTTCCGGCCGGCGACAATTGGGCCGAGATCTTTACCGAACATGCGTTGATCGCCGGTAAACCTTGCGCTCGTCGCGGCGCGCGCTGCGCGGGAAGCAATCGGGCAGATCCATGCACATCGTCGTGTTGGCCGAATTCGCCGTGGCGAGCGGGGGGGCAGAGAAAGTGGCGGTGGAATCCGCCCGCGGCCTCGCCGAGGCCGGGATCGACGTCACCTACCTCCAGGCCATCGACGGGCCGGCCGACCCGCTCCTCGACCATGCCCGCATCCGCCGGATCGGTCTCGGCAACACCGACATCTGGACCCGGCCGGCTCACCGGGCGGCCCTCGACGGGCTTTGGGACGCGGCGGGGGCGGCGCGCCTCGGCGCCGCCCTGGACGCGCTGCCGGTGCGGCCCGACCTCATCCACCTGCACCAGTGGACGCGCAGCCTCTCGCCGAGCGTGTTCTCGGCCCTGTTCGCGCGGGGCCTGCCCGTGGCCGCGACCCTGCACGACTACTTCCTCGCCTGCCCCAACGGCGTCTATTACCGCTTCGACACGGCCGCGCCCTGCACCCTCAAGCCGCTCTCGGCGTCCTGCATCGCCGCCCCCTGCGACGGGCGCAGCCGCCTGCACAAGCTGGTGCGGGTCGGGCGCTCGGTTGCCCTGCGGACGGCCCTGAAAGAGCATCCCCTCGATCTCATCCACGTCTGCGACGCGAGCGTGGCCCGCATGGGCGCCCTGCTGACGGGCCCGGGCTTCACCCATCACCGGGTCGACAACCCGGTGCGGGTGGAGAAGGGCCCCCCGGCCGACCCGGCCCGGGGCGAAGCCATCGCGTATGTCGGACGCCTGACCCGGGAGAAGGGCGCCGACCTCGTGGCCGAGGCGGCCGGGGCGGCGGGGCTGCCAGCCCTGTTCATCGGCGCCGGCCCCCTGGAGGCGTCCCTGCGCGCCCGGCCCGGCGTCGAGGTTCTGGGCTGGCAGGCGCCCGACGCGGTCTGGGACATCCTGCGCCACCGCGCCCGCGCGATCGCTGCGCCATCGCGCTGGTACGAGACCGGCCCGCTCACGGTCTACGAGGCGCTGGCCAACGGCCTGCCGGTGGTCGCCTCGGATCGCTCCGGCGCCTGCGAGAAGGTGGTCGACGGCGTGACCGGTTTTACCGTCCCCCCGGAGCCTGAGGCGCTCACCCGGGCCTTCGCGGCCCTCGGCGATGCGGACCGCGCCGAGCGCCTCGGCGCGGCCGCCCATGCGCGCTACTGGGCGGCTCCGTCGACGCTGTCCGCGCACGCCGCCGCCCTGATCGCGGTCTACGAACGGATCCTTGCCGCGCGCGGAGCGCCGCGCCGCGAATCGGGCCGAATCGCCTCGGCGGCATGACGGAACCGGGCTGCGCCGGCAAAATGCTGCAGCTTTTCGGCTCGCCCTCTTGACGCCCATGTTGCACTGCAACATAAACCACTCCGCCGCGCGTCGGACGGTCGGCGCGCCCAGGAGTGAATCGCAATGAACGGTCAGACCTTCGAGATCCCCGCCGAGATGCGCGTCCTCGCCGAGAAGAGCGTCGAGCAGGCCCGCACCGCCGTCGGCAGCTTCATCGGCACCGCCATCAAGACCGCCGAGCAGATGCAGACCGCCTCGCACACGATGCAGGCGTCGATGCAGTCCGTGGTCGCCAAGGGCCTCGACCAGGTCCAGGAAAACGCCGCCGCGACCTTCGACTTCGCGCAGAAGCTCGTGCGCACCCGCGACCCGCGCGAGGCGATGGAGCTGCACGCCGAGTTCCTGCGCAATCAGATCGCCGCCCTGCAGGCCCAGGCCAAGGACCTCGGCGCCCTGACCCAGAAGACCCTGCAGCCCACCGCCTGAGACGACCGCGCGGGTTCGCCGCCGGCCCGGACCGAAGCGGGCCTTGGAACGCCCGGTTCCGGATCGGCATTGCTGCCCCGGAACCGAAGGAGACGACATCGATGGCGCAGCGGCGCAGGAGGCCATCCGAGGCTCGGAAACGACCCGGATCCTCATCCCAGATCGTGGACAATCAGGAGGTTGGACCGATGAATGCGGACACCATGCAGGGAACCGGCGACCCGGGCGAGGCCCACCCGGACGCGCAGGCCGCCGAGGCCGTCACGCCGATCGAGTCTGCGGTCTCGGCTCCGGAGCCGGACCTGCACCAGACGCTCCTGGAAGGCGTGTCGGCCGAGGCGCTGGCGGTCGGCGAGGCCGAGGCGGGCGAGGGTTCTTCGGCCGAGCCGGAGGCGCAGGACGCTCCCCCGGCCGAAGACCTGACGGTGGTGCCCGAAGAGGCGGCGGCCCCGGTTCCGGCCGCAACCGAGACCGTGGAGGCGGCCCAGGCCGTCGCCGAGACCGTTGAGACGGCCGAGGCCGCTGTCGAGACCGTGGCGCAAGCCGTGCCCGAGGCGATCGCGGCGGTGCCGGACGCCGTCGCGGCCTCGGTTCCCGCCGGAATCCCGGGCCTGCCCGACCTTCGGGCGCTGATGGATTTCTCGAAAGCGCCCCGGATCGCCGCGGTGATGGGCGAGTTCGGGGAGGTCAACGCCACGGTGCTGACCTACCTGCGCGGCGAGGGCGCCGCTGCCCTGGCGCATTGGCAGGCGCTCTCCGGCGCCCGCACCCCGGCCGACGCCCTGCGTCTCCAAGTGGACGAGATGCAGCGCGCGGCCGACGCCTCGCTGAACTGCTTCTCGGCGATCGCCCAGCGCGCGAGCCGGCTCAGCGGGACGATCGGCCGGCCCTGAACGGCCGGCGCCCCTCGCGCCCGCCGCCCGGGGCGTCTAGATATCCCGGCATCCGCCGCGGCCCGTCCCCGATCAGGGGTCGGGCCGCGACGCTCGAAGCCCCCGGGAGTCCCCATGACGCGCTCGTCTCTTCTGCTCGTTCCGCTGCTGACCGCGACGCTCGCCGCCGCGCCCGCCTCGGCGCAGATGATGAAGTCGCCGGAGGCATCGCCCGAGAAGATGTCGCCGCCCGAGAAGGCGGCCCCGCAATCGAAGGGCCAGGTTCAGCTCTCCTTCGCCCCCGTGGTGAAGCGGGCCGCCCCCTCGGTGGTGAACGTCTACGCCTCCCACGTCGATGCGCGCGGCCAGAGCCGCAGCGCCATGGACGAGTTCATGCGCCGGTTCTTCGGCGAGAACGGCGCCGGGCGCGGGCGCGGCGGAGCGCCGGGCGAGCGCGCCCAGAAGTCCCTCGGCTCCGGCGTGATCGTGGATGAATCCGGCCTCGTCATCACCAACAACCACGTCATCGAGAACATGAACGAGGTGCGCATCGCGCTCGCCGACCGGCGTGAGTTCGAGGCCACCATCGTGCTGCGCGATCCGCGCACCGACCTCGCGGTCGTCAAGATCAAGAGTCCGACCGGCGGCCTCGTGCCCATGGCGTTCGGGGATTCCGAATCCCTGGAGGTCGGCGACTTCGTGATGGCGATCGGCAACCCGTTCGGCGTCGGCCAGACCGTCACGCAGGGCATCGTCTCGGCGCTCGCCCGCACGCAGGTCGGCTCCTCCGACTACCAGTTCTTCATCCAGACGGATGCGGCGATCAATCCGGGCAATTCCGGCGGCGCCCTGGTGGACCTCCACGGGCAGCTCGTCGGCATCAACTCGGCGATCTATTCGCAATCGGGCGGCAGCCACGGCATCGGCTTCGCGATCCCCGTCAGCATGGTGCGCGCCGTTGTGGAGACCGCCAAGGGCGGGGCCACCTCGGTGCGCCGCCCTTGGCTCGGGGCCCGCGTCCAGAGCGTCACCCCCGACATCGCCGAGAGCATGGGCCTCGACCATCCGACCGGCGTCCTCGTGGCGAGCCTCCAGCCCAAGAGCCCGGCGGAGGAGGCCGGCCTGAAGCGGGGCGACCTCATCCTCACGGTCGACGGCAAGAGCGTCGACGACCCGGAGGCCTTCGGCTACCGCTTCGCCCTCAAGGGTCTCAGCGGCTCGACCAAGTTCGGCATCCTGCGCGGCACCGGCCGCTCAAACGTGTCGGTGAAGCTCGGCCCCGCTCCCGAGACGCGCCCGCGCGACACCCTGAAGGTGCGCACCCGCTCGCCCTTCCTCGGCGCCACCCTGGTCAACACCTCGCCGGCCGTGGCGGAGGAGATGCAGGCCGATTTCCCCGCCGAGGGCGTCGCGGTCTCGGCCGTCGACGAGGGCTCGATCGCGGCCCGTGCCGGACTCCAGAAGGGCGACCTCATCGTGGCCATCAACGGCACGCCCATCGCCACCACCAAGGACCTCGAGCGGGTCACCCGCACCAGCCTCAACATGTGGGAGGTCTCGATCAACCGGGGCGGCGAGGTGCTGACCTCGGTGTTCGGGGGCTGAGGTTCGGGGTCGAGATCCGCGCGTTTCACGGGTGCATAGCCGCAAGCGGATGGGGGAGACGCTGAACTTCCGGGTTGCGGCCAGACGCGGCAGGCGTCTTTGATGCCCCGATGTCCGATCTCTTCGCCTCGGCCGGCCTCTCCGCCACCGCGCCCCGCCCCCTCGCCGACGCCCTGCGCCCGAAAACCCTCGCGGAGGTGGTCGGTCAGGAGCACCTGACCGGCCCGGACGGGGCCCTGACCCGCCTGCTCAACGCACGCTCCTTCGGCTCGCTGGTGTTCTGGGGGCCGCCCGGCACCGGCAAGACCACCGTGGCGCGGCTATTGGCGCACGAGACCGACCTCCACTTCGAGCAGATCTCGGCGATCTTCTCCGGCATCGCCGAGTTGCGAAAGGTGTTCGACGCGGCGCGCGGGCGACGCAGCATGGGCCGGGGCACGCTGCTCTTCGTGGACGAGATCCACCGCTTCAACCGGGCCCAGCTCGATGCCTTCCTGCCCGTGATGGAGGACGGCACGGTGACGCTGGTGGGCGCCACCACCGAGAACCCGTCCTTCGAGCTCAACGCCGCGCTGCTGTCGCGCGCCCGCGTGCTGCTGTTCCGGGCCCTCGACGACGCGGCGGTCGCCAAGCTTCTGACCCGGGCCGAGGCCCTGACGGCGATGCCGCTGCCGCTGGACGAAGAGGCGCGCGGCGTACTGGTGCGCATGGCCGACGGGGACGGGCGCGCCGCGCTGACCCTCGCCGAGGAGGTCTGGCGCTCGGCCAAGCCCGGCGAGGTCTTCGACGCGGAGGGGTTGCAGGCGATCATCCAGCGCCGGGCGCCGATCTACGACAAGTCCCAGGAGGGGCACTACAACCTCATCAGTGCCCTGCATAAGACGGTGCGCGGCTCCGACCCGGACGCGGCGCTCTACTACCTCTGCCGCATGCTCGACGGGGGCGAGGACCGCCTGTTCATCGCCCGGCGCCTGGTCCGCATGGCGGTGGAGGATATCGGGCTGGCCGACCCGCAGGCCCTGGTGGTGGCCACCGCGGCCAAGGACGCCTTCGACTTCCTCGGCTCGCCCGAGGGGGAGCTGGCGCTGGCGCAGGTCACGGTCTACCTCGCCTGCGCGCCCAAATCGAACGCGGTCTACGAGGCCTACAAGGCCGCGACCCGGGTCGCCAAGGCGCATGGCTCGCTGCCGCCGCCCCGCACCATCCTCAACGGCTCGACCAAGCTGATGCGCAAGATCGGCTACGGCGAGGGCTACCGCTACGATCACGACGAGCCCGACGCCTTCTCGGGCCAGGATTACTGGCCGGAGAAACTCGGCCGCCAGCACTTCTACACCCCCACCGACCGGGGCATGGAGAGCCGCTACACCGACCGCCTCGCCCACTGGGAGCGCTTGCGCCAGCAGCGGCGGTCCGAGGAGGGCTGACCGTTGGACGTGCTCTGGAAAGGTCTCCTTGGCGGCCTCGTCACCGTGGCCATCGTGCTCGCCTCCCGGCGCGGCAACGTGCTGCCCGGCATCCTGCCGCTGGCCCCCACCTTCGCGATCATCGCGCTGCTGGCGGTGGGGGCGAAGGGCGATCCGGCGGGCTTCCGCGCGGCCTGCCTCGCGGGCGCCAAAACGATCCCGGCCTACCTGGTGTTCCTCGGAGCGGCCTATGCCCTCAGCGGCCTGATGGATTATCGGCTGGCGATTCTGGGCGCCACCGCCGCGTGGCTCGCGGCCGCCCTGGCGATCTTCCTCCTGCCCCAGTGGCTGTGAGCGCGCTCACCCTGGACAGCGCGCCGCGCCGCATGGAAGGCTCTGATCACGACCCAACCCTTCGGGGCGGGGACCCGCGACAGCAATTCCGCAGGAGAGACCCGGCCATGCAGGCCTACCAGACCCTCGCCGGCCGCTTCGCCCGGCTCGGCGCCCTCGGTGACGCAGCCGGCATCCTGTCCTGGGACCGGGAGACGCTGATGCCCGACGGGGCCGCCGACATGCGGGCCGAACAGCTGGCGCAGCTCGCCGTCATCGGCCACGAGATCCTGACGGCGCCCGAGACCGGCGACTTGATCGGCCGCGCCCTCGACGAAGCCGCAACCCTCGGCGAATGGGAGCGGGCAAACCTGCGCGAGATGCGCCGGACCTACCTGCACGCTGCGGCTGTGCCGGCCGACCTCGTGGCGGCGAGCTCCCGGGCCGCGTCGCAATCGGGAATGATCTGGCGCGAGGCCCGGGCGCGGTCCGACTTCGCGATGCTGGCGCCGGCGCTGGCCGAGACCCTGCGTCTGGGGCGGGAGGTCGGTGCCGCCAAGGGCGCCGCCTTCGGCCTCGACCCGTACGACGCCCTCCTCGACGGCTACGACCCAGGCATGCGCCGCGCGGCGATCGACCCGCTCTTCGAGACCCTGCGGGCCGAGCTGCCGGGGCTAGTCGCGGCGGTGCGCGAGCGCCAGGCGGCCGAACCGGCGCCGCTGCCGCTGCCCGGGCCGTTCCCGGTGGCGGCCCAGAAGGCCTTGGGCGAGCGCCTGATGCGGGCCGTGGGTTTCGACGTCACCCGCGGGCGGCTCGACGTCAGCCTGCATCCGTTCTGCGGCGGCGCTACGGACGACGTGCGGATCACCACCCGCTACGACGAGGCCGACGCCTCCGGCGCCCTGATGGGCGTGCTGCACGAGACCGGCCACGCCCTCTACGAGCAGGGGCTGCCGCCGGCGTGGCGCCACCAGCCCGTGGGCGCGGCGCGCGGCATGACCCTGCACGAGAGCCAGTCGCTCCTCGTCGAGATGCAGGCCTGCCGCTCGGCCGAGTTCTGCGCCTACCTCGCGCCCGCTCTCGGCGAGACCTTCGGCGGGGCGGGCCCCTCCTGGACGCCTGAGAACCTGCACCGGCGCTACACGCGGGTGGAGCCGGGTTTCATCCGGGTCGATGCCGACGAGGTCACGTACCCGGCCCACATCCTGCTGCGCTACACCCTCGAGCGGGCGATGGTCGCGGGCGACCTCGCGGTGGCCGACCTGCCCGGCGCCTTCAACGACGGCCTGCGCGACCTCCTCGGCCTGACCGTGCCCGACGACCGCCGGGGCTGCCTGCAGGACATCCACTGGCCGGGCGGAAGCTTCGGCTACTTTCCGACCTATACCCTCGGGGCGATGGCGGCCGCCCAGCTCTTCCGCGCCGCCTGCGCCGCAGTGCCGAGCATCCCGAACGACCTCGCGTCGGGCGACTTCGCGGCCTTGCGCGGCTGGCTACGGACCAACGTGCACGCGCGCGCCAGCCTGCTGGAGACGGACGAACTCCTTCGCGAAGCCACGGGCAAGCCCCTCGGGGCGGACAATTTCCTGCGCCACCTGCGCGCACGGTATCTCGGCGCAAGCTAAGGGCCCGCGCGGCGAATCCGGGAGGCCGGCACCCGCAGCCCTGCGCCGGCGGGCGGGGCGGGACGGCGATTTCGCGGGCCGGGACAGGTGGACCGCGAGCGGCACAGCCTGTAGGCCGGCGGCCCCTCTCACCAGCGGACCTGCGTCCGGAGATCCCCATGGCGGCCTGCGGCCTCGATTTCGGCACGTCGAACACCACCCTCGGCCTCGTCACCGGACAGCGCCCGCAGCTCGTGCCCTTGGAGGACCGCCACCTCACGATTCCGAGCGCGATCTTCTTCCCGCCGGGCCGGGACGCCGTCATCGGCCGCGCCGCCATGGCCGAGTACGTGGAAGGCACGCCGGGGCGCCTGATGCGCAGCCTGAAATCCGTGCTCGGCTCGGCGCTCCTGGATGAGACGACCCCGGTTGGGCGCGAGCGCATCCGCTTCCGCGACGTGATCGCGCGCTACCTCGCCGCCGTGAAGGCCCGCGCCGAGGCCGAGACCGGGCGATCCCTCGACACGGTGGTGCACGGCCGCCCGGTCCACTTCGTCGACGGCGACCCGGAGGGCGATGCCCGCGCCGAGGACGCCCTGCGGGACATCGCGGAAGGCATCGGCTTCCGCCACGTCTCGTTCCAGTTCGAGCCGATCGCCGCCGCCCTCGACTACGAGCAGCAGGTGCGCGCGGAGGAGATCGCGCTGATCGCCGACATCGGCGGCGGCACCTCGGACTTCTCCATCGTGCGCCTCGCCCCGGAGCGCCACGCCAAGGCGGAGCGCGGCGACGACATCCTGGCCAATGACGGCGTACGCATCGGCGGCACCGATTTCGACCGCCGCCTCAGCCTCGGCACGGTGATGCCGCTCCTCGGGCTGGGCAGCGCCATGAACCGGGGCGACCTCGACGTGCCCACCGGCTACTTCCACGACCTCGCCACCTGGTCGAGCATCAACCGTCTCTACAACGGCAAGACCCTGCGGGAGATCGAGGAGGTGCGCCGCGACGCCAGGCGCCCCGACCTCCTCGCGCGCCTCACCACCGTGGTGGAGGCCGAGCGCGGCCACGCCCTGGCCATGGCGGTGGAGGGCGCCAAGATCGCGACCTCGGAGGAGGGACGGGGCCGGATCGACCTCGACTGGGTCGAGGCGGGCCTTCACGCCGAGATCGACCGCCCGGGCCTGAAGGCCCAGACCGGCGAACTGGCCCGGCGCATCGCCGAGCGGATCGACCGCTGCCTGACGCAGGCATCCCTGAGCGCCGACCGCATCGACGCCCTGTTCCTCACCGGGGGCTCCACCGGCCTGCCGCATGTCCGGGCCGCCCTGACGGCCTGCCTGCCCCGGGCCCGCGTCGTCGACGGCGACACCTTCGGCTCGGTCGGCACCGGGCTGACCATCGAGGCGGCCCGCCGCGCCGCCTGAGCGCGGAAGGCCGCACCCGCGCGGGGATACCCTTGTCCCGCAGGCGCTTTGTCGCGGGGCCGCCGGGTGGTACGAGCAGGCCATGACCACACGACCACCATCACGCGGCGGCGCCGGGCGCAGGGGCCCGGGCCGACCGTCCTCGCAGGGCAAGTTTTCGGGAAAGCCCGGGCGTCCGGGCAAACCCGGGGCCTTCAAGCGCCCCGACCGCGAGCGCACGGGCCCGCGCACCAGTGCCCTCGACGCCGCCCAGCGTGCCGCCGAGAACCGGGGTGAGGCGGGCAAGCCCGCGCCCTGGCGCCCGGGACAGCAGCCCCGCGACCGGGAGGAGGGGGAGCACGAGGCCTTCGAGGCCGTGACCGAGGCCGCGCCCCGGCCCCCGCGCACCCGGGCTCCGCGTCCGGATGCCGCCGAGGCGCGCCCGCGCCGTGCCGATTCCGATACCCGTGCGGCCGCCCCCGCCGGGGAGGCGCCCACCCGGCGCGAGCAGCGCGCGGCGGCCTCCGCCACCCTGGCCTCCGGTGTGCAGACTCTCACGGTGGAGGAGGACGAGGCCGGGATGCGGATCGACCGCTTCCTCACCACACGCTTTCCCCAGCTGCCCTTCACCCGTGTCCAGAGCATCGTGCGCAAGGGCGAGCTGCGGGTCGACGGCAAGCGCGCCAAGCCCAACGACCGGCTGGAGCCGGGCATGAGCGTGCGCGTGCCGCCCCTCAAGCTCGACGCCCAGGGCGAGCGCCCGCGCTCGGCCGCGAAGGACGCCACCGACGCCGACTTCATCCGCTCGCTGATCCTCTACGAGGATGCCGAGATGATGATCCTCAACAAGCCCTTCGGCCTCGCGGTGCAGGGCGGCTCCGGCACCGTGCGGCACGTGGACGGCCTCCTCGAAGCGCTCACCGGCAAGGACGGCCAGAAGCCGCGCCTCGTCCACCGGCTCGACAAGGACACCGCCGGCTGCCTCATCGTGGCCAAGACGCGCCTCGCCGCCGCGACGCTGGCCAAGAGCTTCCGCTCGCGCTCCGCCCGCAAGGTCTACTGGGCGCTCACCGCCGGGGTGCCGCGCGTGCCCCAGGGGCGCATCTCGACCTACCTCGCCAAGGAGGAACCCACCGACGCCGACGCGCGCATGCGGGTGGCCCAGCACGGGGACGAGGGCGCCGCTCACGCGCTGACCTACTACGCCATGGTGGACAACGCGGCCCAGAAGCTGTCCTGGTTGTCGCTGAAGCCGGTCACCGGGCGCACGCACCAGCTGCGCGCGCACGCCGCCCATATCGGGCACCCCATCGTGGGCGACCCGAAATACTTCAGCATCGAGAACTGGGAACTGCCCGGCGGCATCCAGAACCGCCTGCACCTGCTCGCGCGCCGGATCGTGATCCCCCACCCCAAAACCGGCCGCCCGGTGGACGTCACGGCCCCGCTTCCACCGCATATGGCGCAGAGCTGGAATCTGCTCGGGTTCGACGCTGCGCGCTATGACCCCATCGTCGAGGCACCAGAAGCCTGAGCGGCTCGGCAGGTTCTGACTTGGCAGGTTGCGACTCGGCAGGTTGCAACTCGGCATGTTGTGACTTGGCAAGCGCCCGCCATGCCTTATCCTTCAGGACATCGTCCGGTCGGCTCCGTGCCGCCGGCCAAGGACCGTCGCGCCACGATGCATCGAGACACGATCCTGAAGCCCGCTTCCGTGCTGGGCCTCGCGCTCCTCGTCCTGACGCTGCCCGCGGGGAGCCTCGGCACCCCAGTGCTGGCACAGACGGCGCCCCAGGCCCGGCCGCAGGGCCAGCCGAGCCCGGCGGCCGTACAGCCCCAGGGGCAAGGGCAGGGGCAGCAGCAAGGGCAGGCGGGACAGGTCCAGGCACCCCGCCCCGCAGCCCCGGCCGCCGGCACCGCCGGTGGGCGCGGCGCGGCTCAGGTGGGGCGCAACCGCCGTCCGTCCTACGCGGCCTGCAACCGCGTCTCGCATGCGCGCGGCCTGCGCGGCGGCGCCCGGCGTCGGTTCCTCGTGCGCTGCAAGCTCGGCTACGACCGGCCGCGCACCGGCCAGCCCCAGGCCGCGCCCACGCGCCAACCATGATCCGCGCCCACGCGCCAGCCATGATCCGCGCCCACGCGCCAACCATGAGCTGCGCCAACGCGTCAACCATCGGTCGGGCACCCCGGCGGCGGGGCCCGCAGCCGTGAAGCTCATCGTCTTCGACGTCGACGGCACCCTCGTCGACAGCCAGCACCTCATCGTGGCGGCGCAGGGCATGGCGTTCGCCGAGCACGGGCTGGCCGCGCCGAGCCGGACGGAATCGCTCTCCGTGGTCGGGCTCTCCCTGCCCCAGGCGTTCCGGCGCCTCGTCGGCGAGGACGGACCGATCGAGGGCCTGTCCGAGAGCTACAAGCGTGCCTTCAACATCCTGCGCCTCGACCCGAATTACGAGGAGCCGCTGTTTCCCGGCATGGGTGAGCTCGTGGCGCGCCTGCATGCCCGCGACGACGTGCGGCTCGGCATCGCCACCGGCAAGGCCCGGCGCGGCGTCGACCGCCTCATCGAGACCCATGGCTGGACGGGCTGGTTCGCCACCACCCAGAGCGCCGACGACGCGCCCTCGAAGCCGGACCCGGCGATGCTGGTCCAGGCCATGGCCGCGGCGGGCGCCGAGCCCGGCGCCACGGTGATGATCGGCGACACGACCTACGACATGGCGATGGCGGTGAGCGCGGGCGTCGCCGCCATCGGCGTGGCCTGGGGCTACCATCCGGTGGGGGCCCTCTTCGGAGCCGGCGCTTCCATCGTGGTCGACAGCGCGGCGGATCTCGGGGCGCTGTTTCCCGGCCCCGCCCGCGATCCGGCCTGAACCCACACCGACGCTCGCAGCCGCTGCGCGGATGCCCTATCTGACCCGCATGAGCGACGATCCGACACCCGCCGACCCGCAGACACCCGAATGGCTCGGCGGCTCCGAGGGCCCTCCGCCCGACCCGACCCGTTCGGCGCGCGGCCCGGCCAAGCCGGCGCTGCCGAAGCGCTTCTACGAGGCGGCCGGCCTCGCGCCACACGGGGAGGGCTTTCGCCTGACCCTCGACGGACGCCCCGCCAACACCCCGGCCCGCAACCCGCTCGCCCTGCCGACGCGGGCCCTGGCCGAGGCCGTGGCCGCCGAATGGGCGGCGCAGGTCGCGGTCATCGATCCCGCCACGATGCCGCTCACGCGGCTCGCCAACACCGCCATCGACGGGGTGGCCCCCCGCCGCGACGCAGTGGTGGACGACCTCTCGGCCTATGCGGGCACGGACCTCCTCGCTTACCGGGCCGGCGAGCCGGACCGCCTCGTGCGGGCTCAAGGTGAGGCCTGGGATCCTGTCCTCGACTGGGCGCACGCGGCGCTGGGCGCCCGCTTCATCCTGGGCGAGGGGGTGATGCACGTCACCCAGCCGGACACCACAGTGGCGGCCCTACGCCGGGGAATCGAAGAAACCGAAGGTCCCTTCCGGCTGGCCGCCCTGCACACCCTGACGACGCTCACGGGATCGCTCGTCCTCGCCCTCGCAGTGCTGCGCGATCATCTGAGCCCGGCCGAGGCCTGGGCGGCGGCCCACGTGGACGAGACCTATCAGGCCAGTGTCTGGGGCGGCGACGCGGAGGCGGAAGCCCGCCACGCCCTGCGGCAGGCCGAGTTCGAGGCCGCGGCGCGACTGGCACAGTTGAGTCGTTAAATCGATTTTCGCCGAATGCGCCGCGTGCTAAGGCCGTTTCAAATCGCCACCGCCAAGGTTCGTGCGGGCGCGCCGTCATCTCTCCAATCAGGGCCCTGCGCATGAAGGACATTCTCGAGAAGCTGGAAGAGCGGCGCGCCCAGGCCCGCCTCGGCGGCGGCGAGAACCGCGTCGTGGCCCAGCACAAGCGCGGCAAGCTGACGGCGCGCGAGCGCATCGAACTCCTCCTCGACCACGGGTCGTTCGAGGAGTTCGACATGTTCGTGCAGCACCGCTCCACCGATTTCGGCATGGAGAAGCAGAAGATCCCCGGCGACGGCGTCGTCACCGGCTGGGGCACCATCAACGGCCGCACCGTCTTCCTGTTCTCGAAGGACTTCACCGTGTTCGGCGGCTCGCTCTCGGAGTCGCACGCGGCCAAGATCGTCAAGGTCCAGGACATGGCGCTCAAGATGCGCGCTCCCATCATCGGCATCTTCGATGCCGGCGGCGCCCGCATCCAGGAGGGCGTCGCGGCGCTCGGCGGCTACGGCGAAGTGTTCCGCCGCAACGTCGCCGCCTCCGGCGTGATCCCGCAGATCTCCGTGATCATGGGCCCCTGCGCCGGCGGCGACGTCTACTCGCCGGCCATGACCGACTTCATCTTCATGGTGCGCGACACGAGCTACATGTTCGTCACCGGCCCCGACGTGGTGAAGACGGTCACCAACGAGGTCGTGACGGCGGAGGAGCTCGGCGGCGCCAAGATCCACACCACCAAATCCTCCATCGCCGACGGCTCCTTCGAGAACGACGTCGAGGCGCTGCTTCAGATCCGCCGCCTCGTGGACTTCCTGCCCGCCAACAACATCGACGGCGTCCCCGAGATCGAGAGCTTCGACGATCCGTTGCGTCTCGACATGAGCCTCGACACGCTCATCCCCGACAATCCGAACAAGCCCTACGACATGGGCGAGCTGATCCGGCGGGTCGCCGACGAGGGCGACTTCTTCGAGATCCAGGGCGCTTACGCCCGCAACATCATCACGGGCTTCGGCCGCATCGAGGGCCGCACCGTCGGGTTCGTGGCCAACCAGCCGATGGTGCTGGCCGGCGTGCTCGATTCGGATGCCTCCCGCAAGGCGGCCCGCTTCGTGCGCTACTGCGACGCGTTCTCGATCCCGATCGTCACCTTCGTCGACGTGCCGGGCTTCCTGCCCGGCACCGCGCAGGAATATGGCGGCCTGATCAAGCACGGCGCCAAGCTGCTCTTCGCCTACAGCCAAGCCACCGTGCCGCTCGTCACCATCATCACCCGCAAGGCCTTCGGCGGCGCCTACGACGTGATGGCCTCCAAGCATGTCGGCGCCGACCTGAACTACGCCTGGCCCACCGCCCAGATCGCCGTGATGGGGGCCAAGGGCGCCGTCGAGATCATCTTCCGGAGCGAGATCGGCGACACCGACAAGATCGCGGCGCGGACCTCCGAGTACGAGGACCGTTTCCTCTCGCCGTTCGTGGCTGCCGAGCGGGGCTACATCGACGAGGTGATCATGCCCCACTCGACCCGCAAGCGTATCGCCCGGGCGCTCGGTATGCTCCGCACCAAGGAGATGGAGCAGCCCTGGAAGAAGCACGACAACATCCCGCTCTGACGATCCGGCGGGCGGCGCCCGCCGCCCCTCAGGCCGATTCGAGGATCGGCGGAGCAATGGAGGGCAGGTCCCGGCGCCGCTTCAGGCCCGTCGAGGACATTCGCCAGTTCGGCCGGCCGCCGAGGACGAACGCGCCCGACGGGCCGCTGAACCGGACCTCCACCGCTCCGGGGAGGGCGGCCGGGTCGACGGGCAGGCGGAACAGGAAGCCAATAACCTCAGGCCCCGTGCGCGAAGCCCGAATGGTGATCCGCCGGGCTTTCGCAACGCCGGCTCCGGACGCCCCGGGGAAGCGTCCGGTCGCGCCGATTGCATGCTGCGCTTCCGCCGAACCGTGGCATGATCCGTCTCCCGATCACGGGAGGAGACAGACCATGGCGAGCGAACAAAAGCGCGGCACCCGCGAGGCCAAGAAGCCCAAGAAGACCGTGCCGAAGACCAACGCCTCGGCCCCCTCCACCAAGGGCACGGTGGTGGCGGCTCCGAAGGCCGGCAAGAAGTAGGCCGGGCGGAGGCGGCGCGGCGGCCGGAGGTCTTCGGGAACTCAGCCCCGAAGGATCCTGGCCCGCTCCACCGTCTTGCCTGCGCCGTCGGTCTCGCCCCCGAGTTCGAGCAGGACGATCTCGGGCGGCACGCCGAGCCGCACCGGGATGCGGCTCACGCCGAAGCCGCCGGAGACGATCATGTGCTGGCCCCGGCGCACCACGTGGCCGTAGGCGAAGTCATTGCCCCGCACGGACGGGATCACCGGCGAGTAGCCGAACAGGCGAACCTGGCCTCCATGCGTGTGACCGGCCAGCGTCAGCGAGACCCGCTCCGGCACGTCGAGGAACAGGTCGGGCTCGTGGATCATCAGCAGCACGGGCGCCGCATCCGTCACCTTGGCGAGGGTGTCCGGAAGGTCGGCGCGCGAAATGTCGATGCCCTGGATCAGGAAGGGGATCTGGTCACCCACCCCGGCGACCCAGAACGGCTTGCCATCCTTCACGAGGCGCAGCGCATCGTTCTCCATCACCGGGATGCCGACATCCTCGAGGGCGCGGCGTGCCGCCACGGGGCCGGCCAGACGCATCTGGGCGTCGTGGTCGTCCCACCAGTCGTGGTTCCCTAAGATGGAATACACCCCGAGGGGCGCCTTGAGCGGGGCGACCACCCGGGCGAAGTCGGTCAGCGGCACCTTGCGATGGGTTACGCTCGGCCCGGCCGGGTAATCGCCCAGCATCAGGATGAGGTCCGGCGTCAGGGCGTTGGTGGCGTCGACGATCTCGGCGATCCGGTCCAGGGGCATGTACGGCTCGCCCACGTGGAAATCCGCCAGCACGGCCACGCGCAGGGAGAGGCCCGGGGTCCAGCGCGGCAGGACGGGCGCGTAGCGCGTCACCACGAGGCGGTAGAGCGGCTCGATCCCGAAGGCGTAGGCGCCCGTGCCCCCGATGACGGCGGCCGTCGCCCCGAGCCCCGTCAGGAACTGCCGGCGGCTCGGCAGGATGAGCATAGTGATGGTCCTCGATCGCGCGACGCGCGGCCACGCCTTCCTCATCGCCAATGGTGACGAAATCGAGGAAGGCGTCCCGTGCCGAGGTCAGCGATAGATCCGAGGCGTTGAGGAAGGGATACCGGGATCGCCGAAATCCCGCCCCAGGCGTCGCCGGCTCAGGCGAGCGGCGTGTCTTCGTGCTCGAAACGGGCGTCGCGCGTGCCGGTCAGGAGCGAGGTCCGGGTCGATTTCCGGGGAGCGGCGACGACCCGCACGGCGGCCGCGAGGGCCGGCAGGGCGACGGGCCGAAGCACCGCGCCGGGCTCACCGGAAATGATCGTGGACGGCTTCGATCGTTGATCGCGACGCGCTGACTGTTCACGGGGGTACATGGAACGACTGTCCTGTTGCGCTCGACATGTCACGACGGGTCGACTTGCCCAATTCATGATCATGCACGTCTCACGGGCACCGACTGGCTCCACCCGGACGCTCCTCCTGCGACACGAGAACGATAGAACCGCCCCCAACATGAATGAAAGCTTAAAGTTCTCACGATCCGCTGATTGGGATGGAGAGACAAGAACTTGTCGGGACTGTGAAGTACGTATTCCGATCCGGCATTGCACTGCACGAAGCATGATGCAGCGCGAAGTTCATCTTCGCGCCGCGGGCGATGTCGTTCAGCGTTGGGCGGGCGCGGCCTGGAGCCCCTGCTCGGCAATCCAGGCCTCGGTCCTGTCGAGGGCGCGGCCCAGCCGGTCGAACAGGGTATCGATCTCGGAGGGCGCGATGACGAGGGGCGGGCAGACCGCGACGCGGTCGCCGGCGAGGAACCGCACGATCAGCCCCTCGGCCTGGGCGAAAGCGACCACGCGGGCCGCCACGCCGGCCTTCGGCTCGTACTGGCGCCGGGAGGCCTTGTCCGCCACGAGTTCGATGCCGCCGATCAGGCCGATCCCGCGCGCCTCCCCCACGAGGGGATGGTCGGCGAGCGCGGAGAGGCGCGCCTGAAACTGCGGCGCCTTCTCGGCGACGCCCTCGATGATGCGGTCGCGCTTGTAGATCGCGATGGTCTTCAGGGCGACGGCACAGGCCACCGGGTGCCCCGAATAGGTGGTGCCGTGACCGAAGGTGCCGAGCTTGGCGCTCTGCTGCACCATGAGGCGATAGAGCGGCTCGTCCACCGAGATGCCACCCAGCGGCAGGTAGCCGGAGGTCAGCGCCTTGGCGAAGGACAGGCTGTCAGGCGCCATGCCCATCGCCTCGGAGCCGAACCAGGTGCCCAGCCGCCCGAAGCCGCAGATGACCTCGTCGGCGATGAAGCGCACGTCGTGCCGGTCGAGCACGGCCTGGATCTTGGCGTAGTAGCCCGCCGGCGGCAGGATGGCGCCGCCCGCACCCAGCACGGGCTCGGCCACGAAGGCCGCCACGGTCTCGGGGCCCTCGCGCAGGATCAGCGCCTCCAACTCGGCGGCGAGCCGGGTGGTGAAGGCGTCCTCGCTCTCACCGGCTTCCGCGAAGCGGTAATGGTGCGGGCAGCCCACGTGCAGGAAGCCCGGCAGGGGCAGGTCCCAGTCGGCGTGGTTGGCGGGCAGGCCCGTCATCGAGGCCGTGGCTACGGTGACGCCGTGGTAGCCCTTGATGTGCGAGAGGATCTTCTTCTTGCGCGGGCGGCCGAGCGCGTTGTTCATGTACCAGGTGAGCTTGACCTGGGTGTCGTTGGCCTCCGAGCCCGAGGAGGTGAAGAAGATCTTCGAGGTCGGAACCGGCATCAGCTCCTTCAGGATCTCGGCGAGCTCGATCGCCGGGTCGTGGCTGCGCCCCGAGAACAGGTGCGTGAAGGGCAGGCGCGCCATCTGCTCGCTGGCCGCCTCCACCAGTTCCTCGTTGGAATAGCCGAGCGCCGTGCACCACAGGCCCGCCATGCCCTCGAGATAGGGACGGCCGTCGCTGTCGTAGACCCAGACCCCGTGGCCGCGCTCGATCACCAGCGGTCCCGTCTCGCGGAACGTCTCCAGGTTGGTGTAGGGATGGATCAGGGTTTCGACGTCGCGGGCGGCGAGGTTCGAGAGCATATTGTTGCCTGACGGTTGACCGATGGCCGACATGGGTGCCCGACTGTAGCGAGGGGCGCCCCCCGTAGAAACCCGCGTTTCCCCCGCGCGACATCGCAACCCGACCTGAAGGCCATCGGACCCGAAACCATGCTCGACCCCGCCACCATCGTGGCCCACCCGGCCCCGGGCCGCACCTGCGGAACCTGCACGCTCTGCTGCAAGGTCTACGACGTGCCGGCGGTGGACTCCGTCGCCGGGCAATGGTGCCGGCACACCAAGCAGGGCCGGGGCTGCGCCATCCACGCGACGCGGCCCGACCATTGCCGCGCCTTCCACTGCCTCTGGATGACGGAGGCCTGGCTCGGCCCGGAATGGAAGCCCGAGCGCGCCAAGATGGTGCTGAGCCTCGATCCGGTCTCGCGCCACATGAACGTGCAGGTCGATCCGGGACAGCCGAATGCCTGGCGGCGCGAGCCCTATTACGGCCAGCTGAAGCGCTGGGCGGTCTCGTCCCTGGCGCAGGGACGCCACGTCCTCGTCCACCTCAACAAGGCGACCACCGTGGTTCTGCCGGACCGCGACGTGGCCCTCGGGGTGTTCGAGCCCGGCGACCGCATGGTCGCGCGCGAGCGCATGACGCCGCAGGGCGTCGTCATCGAGGTCGAGAAGGTGCGGGATGCAGCCTGAGCCCCTGGGTGAGACGATCCGCGGCATCCTGTTCGACAAGGACGGCACCCTCGTCGACTTCGATCGCACCTGGGGGCCGGCGGCCTATTCGGTGATGACCGATCTGTCGGGAGGGAGCCGCGTCCGCCTGGAGGCCCTGATGCGGGTCAGCCACTACGACGAGGCAGGGCAGCGTTTCGCGCCGACTTCGCCCCTCATCAGCGGCTCCTCGGCGGGCTACGGCCCGCTCTGGGCCGAGGTGCTGGGCCGCCCCGCCGGCCAGGCCCTCTACGCGGAGATGGACGCGCTGTTCCGGGCTGCGGGCCTGGCCGCGCTGACGCCGATCGGGGCCCCGGCCGAACTCGCCACCCGCCTCGTCGCCGGGGGCTACGCCCTCGGCATCGCCACCAACGACGCCGAGGCCTCGGCCCGGGCGCAATGCGCGGCCCTCGGCCTCTTGGGCCAATGCGGCTTCGTCGCGGGCTACGATTCCGGGCACGGCTCCAAGCCGGAGCCCGGTATGGTCACGGCCTTCGCGGCGCATCTCGGGCTGCCCGCCGGCCGGATCGCCATGGTGGGGGATTCGCCCTACGACCTCGCCGCCGCGCGGGCCGCGGGCGCCGTCTCGATCGCGGTGCTCAGCGGCCCCCTCGGCCCGGCGGCGCGCGACGCGATGGCGCCGCTCGCCGACCACATCCTCAACTCGGCGGCGGACCTGCCGGCCCTGCTCGGGCTCTAGACGCTCGCCTCGTCGCACATCTTCGTGACGAACCCGCTTCCGCTTCGTCGGAATGCACCCTAGGCGGGCTCGTCCGGCAGCGGCTGCTCCCGTGCGAGGTCGCGCCACTTCAGGACGAGGCGCTCGAAATCCGCGATGTCCCCCTCCGGCAATTGCCCGAGGGTGCGGGCCACGTAGGCCTTCTGCGCCACAATCCCGCGGGTCGCGAGATCCGCGCCGGCCGCCGTGAGGTGGAGGGCGTGCGAGCGCCGGTCCCCCGGGATCGGCCGGCGCTCCACGAGGCCGGCCTCCACGAGGCGGTCGATCAGCCCCGAGACGTTGCCCTTGGTGACGTAGAGCCGGGCCGCGAGGTCCTGCTGCGTCATCCCCTCGCGCTCGGTGAGGGTGGAGAGCGCGTCGAATTGCGGGATCGAGAGCCCGAGCCCGCGCAGTTCCGCCGCCATCGCGGCGGTGACGCGGCGGTTGAGGCGGATGAAGCGGAACCAGACCCGCAGCGGATCGGCGGCCTCGGCGGGGATCTGGGCGGGCGCGGGAGCGGGCATGTCGGCGCCCGCTATAGCAGACCGGCCCCGCCCGCCGAAAGCGGTGCGAATAGCGACGGGCGGGACAGGGCGGGTGGCGCGGGACGGCGCAGACCGGTAAAGCTTGCCGGGACCGGCCTCCCAGGCTCGGCCCCGTGGATCGTCCGGACAGCGAATCTCACCCCAGCATGCGTCGCCTGCCCTACGAGGATCCCGTCACCCGCGCCGGCCCGGTCTCGCGGACCCTGGCGGTGCTGGCCCTGCTCGTCACCCTGTTCGCCCTGGTGCTGGTGCGCGACCCGCGCGCCGAGGCGGGCCCCGCCCTGGCGACCCTCGGCGCTGGCTTCGTATTAGCGGGGGTGGCGGTGTTCCTCGCCCTCGTGGCCTTCGTGCGCGTCTGGCGCGAGGGCGCGCGCGGCCTCGGTGCGGCCCTGGCGGGGCTGTTCCTGGCCAGCCTCGTCCTGGCCTATCCGGCCTTCGCGGCCCTGCGGGGCTTGGCGCTGCCGGCGATCGCGGATGTTACGACCGACGTCGACAACCCGCCCGCCTTCTCGCGCTCGCGGGTCGCCTTCGCGGCCCGCGACGGGCGCTACCCGCCCGACCCCGGCCCGGCCGCACGCACCGCCCAGCGCGCGGCCTATCCGCAGATCGCGCCCCTGACCCTCGACCTCGACGCCGACGAGGCGTTCGAACTCGCCCGCAAGGCGGCGGTGAACCGGCGCTGGCAGATCGTGGAGGCGATCCGCCCCGGCGGACGCGTCGGCAACGGGCGCATCGAGGCGGTCTCGCGCGGCCCCATCCTGAACCTCGCCGACGACGTCACCGTGCGCGTCCATCCCCGGGCGGACGGCGCCCGCATCGACGTGCGCTCGGCCTCCCGCCTCGGCACCCGCGACTTCGGCAGCAACGCCGACCGCATCCGGGCCTATCTCGACGAAGTCGCCAACCTGGCCATCGCGCTGAAGTGAACCGGGATCAAGCGGGCGCGTAGCGCCCCTCGATCCGGGGGGACCCGTCGCTGACGACCACGCCGCGCGCGACGAGATCCTCCAGGTGGGCGAGGACCGACAGGGCGGCCGCCCCCCGCAGGCCGGGGGCCAGCCCCTGGTAGATGGCCCCCACGATGGCCGGGATGTCGCGGTCGCCCGCCTCGATCCGCGCGCGGATCGAGGCCTCGCGCTGCCGGCGATGGGCCGCGAGCCCACGCACGAAGCGACGCGGATCGCGCACCGGGCCGCCGTGGCCGGGCCAGTAGGTCGTCTCCGCACGGGTGCGCAGGCGCTCCAGGGAATCCATGTAGGCGTTCATCGCGCCGTCGGGCGGGGCGACGATGCTCGTCGACCAGGCCATGACGTGGTCGCCGGAGAATAGCAGCGCCTCCTCGGGCAGGGCGAAGGCGAGGTGGTTCATGGTGTGGCCGGGGGTCGCGACGGCCTCCAGGGTCCAGCCCGCGCCCGCCACGGTCTCGCCGTCGCCCAGTTCCCGGTCGGGCCGGTAGGCGCGGTCGGCACTGGCGTCGAGATGCGCGACCTCGCCCTCCGCCAGAGCCCGCGCCGCCCGGTGCGGCCCGCAGCCGAGGATCGGGGCGCCGGTCCGGGCCTGGAGCAGGCGCGCGCCGGGCGAATGGTCCCGGTGGGTGTGGGTCACCAGAATGGCGACGAGGCGGCGCCCCGCGCAGGCCGCCTCCAGGGCCGCGATGTGCGACGCATCCTCCGGCCCTGGATCGATGACCGCGACCTCGTCGGTCCCGACGATGTAGCTGCAGGTGCCGCTCGCCGTGAAGGGACCGCCATTGGGGGCGACCCGGCGCCGGACCAGGGGCGAAAGCCGGACGGTCTCGCCGCTCGGGGGAAGTGCCGCCTCGAAGGCGGGTTCGTCCCGTGGGGCCGGTTCATTCTGCGGGCCGGGTTCGTCCTGGGATTCGCGCATGCCGGATTCCGGGCTCGAAGGCGGGTCAGCCTGTCGCCCTAGAGGATCGCCGCGCCCCCGACAACGCGGGGCGCGGCTCAGTACACGAAGGGCGAGGCCATCACGACCCGGGGACCGGCCGGCGCGCGCGCCGGGGCGAAGGCCGGCTCGACCTCGATCGGCGGCGCCGACTGGAAGCCGGCGCCGGATGCGAGGCGGATGCGCGAGGCCCGGTCGGCGCGGCGCATCGCGTTGCGGAAGGCTCGGACATCGGCCTCGCGGCGGATCACGTCGACCTTGGCGTCGATCGCCCGCCGGGCCCGCCGAGACAGGCCGCGGGCCTCGCGGAAATCCACCACCGTGAGGCCGCCGTCCCGGGCCTGCGTCACGATGGCGGCGGAGGCGGCGGTGGCGACCACGTCGCCGGCCCGCAGAGTGCGGTCCTGGGCGAGAGGCAGGGGGATCGCGGCGCGCCCCTCCGGCTGGCACGCGCACTGCGCCACCCGCTTGGTGCGGTAGAGGTTGGCCACCGCAAGGCTGCGGTAGGGCCGACCGTCGAGGCCGACCGCCCGGTCCATCTCGGTCTCGTGCGCGCCCAGAGTGAAGAGGCTGGTCGGGGCATTCGGGCAGGCCGCCGTGCAGGCGGCCTCGTGCACCGGCAAATCGGCGCGCGCAGCGAGACGGCCCACGGGGAAGAGGTAGCCGTCGCAGGCGCGCACGCAGACGGTGCGGGCTCCGAGGACGGCATCCCCGAATCCCGCCACCGGCGTCTCGGGCACCCGGGTGCGGGCTTGCCGGAGGGGCCGCGGGAGCCGGACCTGCTCCCGCACGCGCGGGGTCTGTCGTACCACCCGCACCGCGGTTACCCGGCGGGCATCGGGCAGGGAGGCGTAATGGGCGGGACGCCGCCGCACCGGCGCCGCCATGGGCTCGGGGGCGGGCCCGCGAAAGATCGATTCGAAGAAGTCGAACAGGCCCCCGCGCTCGGAGGCCTGGACGAGGCCGGTGCCGGCCGTGACCCCACCGAGGCCGAGCAGCAGGCCCGCCAGGGCCGTCACCGCCATCTGCTTGCGCGTGCGCGCGGGCGCCAGACGCTGCCAATCCATCCCGAGCGCTCCCCCTCGAAGGCGTCGCCGATCAGCTACACAGCATCCCCACCCGAGGGCAATGGCGTCAGACCACCGAGACGCGGCATTCCGGCGCACGATTTTGCGGCTGCACGATCCCGTGCGCACATGATCCTGCGGGCGCATGATTCCGCGAAGGTTTCGTCAACCCATGCCGAGTCATGGTCCGGGCCAGATCATCACCCGGCAGCCGATGTCCGTCCCCTTCTTGCGAGAGACCTTGCCGACATACCGCGCCCTGCGCAGACGGATGCGCCGGCTGGTTCCATCGGCGGCCTGGCTGGTTCTGTTCAACGCCCTGGTGGCGGCCGCCCTCTGTGGCGTGTGCGCGGTCATGCTCCTCGAGATGCGCCGCGAGATCGACGAGCGCGCCAAGGTCACGGCGCGCAGCCTCGTGACCCTGATGGCGCGCGACATCGCCCGCAACGTCGAGCTCTACGACCTCTCCCTGCGGGGCATCGTCGACGGCATGAAGGAGCAGCGGGTTCGCGAAGCGGATCCGGAGCTGCGCCACATGATCCTGTTCGACCGGGCCGCGACGGCCACGAATTTCGGCCTGATCGCCCTGCTGGATTCCGAGGGCAGCCCGATCCTGACCTCGCGCCCGATGGCGCCGTTCAACGCGCGGGACCGGGAATACTTCCAGCATCATCTGCGCGACCCGAGCCCGGACCTCTTCATCGGCAAGGCGATCCTGTCTCGCAGCTCCGGGCGGTGGGGCCTGCCCCTGAGCCGCCGGGTCTCGCATCCGGACGGCAGCTTCGCGGGCGTTGTGGTGGGCGTGATCTTCCTCGACCACTTCGAACAACTGTTCGCGACCGCCGGCCGCCAGGCCGGCGATGCCATCAGCCTGCTCACCCTGGACGGCACCATTCTAATGCGGGACCCCCGGCCGGGCGTGGGGACCAACGTCGCGCAGTCGCCGAGCTTCCAGACCATGCGCGCCGCGCGCGAGGGTCTGTTCGACGGCACGGCCATGATCGGCCAGGATGAGCGGCGCTTCGCCTTCTCGCAGGTCGGCGACCTGCCCCTGGTCGTCAGCCTGTCGGTCCCCCTGGAGACGATCTACGCCGCATGGTGGCGCAAGGCGATCGCCCTGGGCGGCATCGTCCTGATCCTGTGCGGCGCCACCCTGGTCCTCACGGCCCTGCTGCGGCGCGAGCTCATCCAGCGCCGGAAGGCCGAGGAGGCCACCGCCCGCCTCAACGACGAACTGCGCCAGCTCGCGGTCACCGATCCCCTGACCGGCCTTAACAACCGGCGCCGGTTCGACGAGGTGCTGGCGCGCGACCTGCGCCGGGCCCAGCGCACGGGGCATCCCCTGGCGTTGATCCTCCTCGATGCCGACGCCTTCAAGGCTTTCAACGATTGCTACGGCCACCAGCGCGGCGACACGGCCCTGCGGACGATCGCCGAGGCTCTGGTCAGGGCGGCCGCCCGGCCCGGCGCGACCCTGTGCCGGATCGGCGGCGAGGAATTCGCCGCGATCCTGCCCGAGACCACATGGATCGAAGCCGAAGCGGCGGCGCGGCGCATCCGGGCCGCCGTCATCGCCAGCGCCCTGCCGCACGCGGCGAACCCCCACGGGGTGGTCACCGTGAGCCTCGGGGTCGCCTGCCTGTCGCCCGGCACGGGCTCGGCGCAGGGCCTCGTCGCCGCCGCCGACGCGGCCCTCTACGAGGCCAAGGGCGGGGGCCGCAACACCTACGTGATGGCGCCAGCGTCACTGTCGGGTCCGCGCGCCGCCTGAGGCCGCCGGTCGACAGCCCTCGTGAGCCACATCGGCTCGCGAGGGCCACATCTCCCTGGGCTGGGCGTGCAGCGCGGTGGGTCCGACCACCGCGAATCGCATCCGAGCGACGCGGGCGACCCATGATCACGCCTGAAACAAGCCCCTGCACTGCGGCGAACATTTGAGCTGTGCGGGGTGCAGCGCGATCATGCGACCCAAATTTCGCCGAAGGTCTAAGCAATATTCGATCACAGTGCGAATAATTACATCAATACTTGATATGCCGCTCATCACGCGCATGTGATCAAGGATCGATCGATGCTATATTTGTCGAACCAATGGCCTTCAGTGAATCTTAATCGAACCGACGCTTTACTCGTACTCAAGAGCGAAGCTGCGGAATGGTCGCCGAGGCTTGGATGGCGGGGACGGAGCATCCGGCCCGACCGAACCGCTCCGAGACCGGGGGAGCCTGATGTGACCGATCCGTCACCGGAGCCTGAGTGCTCGCGAGACGGGCCGCAGGAAGCAGCGGAACAGCCACCACACCCATGATCTTGGGTTTGAATCGACTTGGCCGCAGTTTCACGATCCTCGTTCAATAAACCCACACCACTTCCCTGATGCCACGAAATCGAACGCCCCAGGGCGTCTTTCGTGTCCCGTGTGGTCGTACACCGGGATCATTCAACCCTCCTTCAAACACTCGGCTCCGAGCGCGTACGGCGCGTGCGAACCAGGAATCCAAGCCATGACGTTCTTCAATCGCGGGTCATCGGCGAAACTCCAGGCCCTGGACCGCTCGCAGGCCGTCATCGAGTTCAAGCTGGACGGGACTATCGTCACCGCGAACTCCAACTTCCTGGCGACGATGGGTTACAGCCTCGACGAGATCCGGGGGCGGTACCACAACCTCTTCGTCGACCCCGCCGAGCACGAGAGTGCCGCCTACCGGGCCTTCTGGGCGGAATTGGCCAAGGGCGCGTTCCAGCGCGGCGAATATCGCCGCCTCGGCAAGGACGGGCGCGAGATCTGGCTCCAGGCGAGCTACAATCCGATCCTGGGCTCGGACGGACGCGCCATCGCGGTGGTCGCGTTCGCCACCGACATAACCGCCGAGAAGATGCGCAGCGCCGACACCCTAAGCCAGATCGAGGCGATCGACCGTTCGCAGGGCGTGATCGAGTTCGGCCTCGACGGGACGATCCTGACGGCCAACGGCAACTTCCTGAACCTGGTCGGCTACAGCCTCGCGGAGGTGAAGGGCCAGCACCACCGGGTGTTCGTGACCCCGCAGGACCGGGACTCGGCGACCTATCGCGCGTTCTGGGAAACCCTGGGCCGCGGCAGCTTCCAGGCCGGCGAGTTCCGCCGCGTCGGACGCGACGGGCGCGAAATCTGGCTCCAGGCGAACTACAATCCGGTCTTCGACCCGTCGGGCCGGCCGATCAAGGTCGTCAAATACGCCACCGACATCACCGCCGTGAAGGTCCGCAATGCCGAGATGCAGGGACAGGTCGAGGCCATCGGCCGCTCGCAGGGCGTGATCCACTTCGACCTCGACGGGACCGTCCTCGACGCCAACACGAACTTCCTCGACGTCCTCGGCTACGGGCTAAGCGAGATCCGGGGGCGCCACCACCGGATGTTCGTGGACCCGGCCTACGCGGCCTCGGCCGCCTACGGTGACTTCTGGGCCGCCCTGGGCCGGGGTGAGTTCCAGTCCGGCATCTTCCAGCGCGTCGGCCAGGGCGGCCGGGACATCTGGATCCAGGCCTCCTACAACCCGATCTTCGACCTCGCCGGCCGCCCGTTCAAGGTGGTGAAGTTCGCCACCGACATCACCGGACGGATGCGCTCGCAGATCGATGCGGCTCACGCCTCGGGGCAGACCCTGACCAACGTCCAGACCGTCGCGGCGGCGGCCGAGGAGCTGAACGCCTCGATCAGCGAGATCGCCAGCAGCCTTGCGCGGTCCCGCCAGGAGGTCGACGACATGGACGACCGCGCCAAGACCGCCGACCACGCGACGGGCCAGCTCGCGGACGCGGCAAGCTCGATGAATGGTATCGTTCAGCTCATCCAGGGTGTCGGCGGGCAGATCAACCTCCTGGCGCTGAATGCCACCATCGAGGCGGCCCGCGCGGGTGAAGCCGGGCGCGGCTTCGCGGTGGTCGCCGGTGAGGTGAAGAACCTCTCCAACCAGGTGACGAGCGCCACCGCCCGCATCGCGGAGGACATCAAGGCGATGCAGTCGATCTCCGGCGACGTGGTCGGAGCGCTGACCGCCATCGGCCAGTCCATCGACGCGGTCCGGGGCTTCGTGACCGGCGTCGCCTCGGCGGTCGAGGAACAGAGCGCGGTGACGTGCGAGATCTCCATGAGCATGCAGACCGCAGCGCACGGAGTCGCGGCCATCGATCGGAATCTGCAGACGCTGGCCTCGTGACGGCGCCGGGCGGCCGACGCCTCACGAAACCTCCCGGCTGCGGTCGATTTTCGTCCCGCGCGCGACGGAGCGGCGGGCGTTTCGTGCGCGCCACTTAGCCCGTTGCTCTTAGTATAGCCTCTGCTATAACGCCTCGGACCGTGACCATTCGACCGCTCGGCGCGCTCGATCCCGTCTCGGCGAACGGCAAGCGTGGGCATGGCTTTCAACGAACAGGTGACGACCCCAGAGACCGTGGCGGAGCCGCGGGCCTCCTGGAGGTTCGACGACGCGACGGGCGCGCAGCCCAGTCTCGGGCGCATGAATGCCAGCGTGCCGGTGCGGGCGGGGGGCTCCTGGCTGCGCCGGCTCCTCGCCTTCATCGGCCCGGGCTACATGGTCTCGGTCGGCTACATGGACCCGGGCAACTGGGCCACCGACATCGCGGGGGGCGCGCAGTTCGGCTACACCCTTCTCGCCGTCATCCTGCTCTCGAACCTGATGGCGATCGTGCTGCAGGCGCTCGCCGCGCGCCTCGGCATCGCCACCGGCCGCGACCTCGCGCAGGCCTGCCGCGACCATTATCCGCGCCCGGTCAGCCTGCTGCTCTGGATCGCCTGCGAGGCCGCGATCATCGCCTGCGACCTTGCCGAAGTCATCGGCACCGCCATCGCGCTGAAACTGCTGTTCGGGATTCCCCTGGTCCTCGGCGCGACCATCACGGCCCTCGACGTGTTCTTGATCCTGCTGCTGATGCGGCGCGGCTTCCGGGCTCTGGAAGCCTTCGTGATCGCGCTGCTGGCGGTCATCTTCGTGTGTTTCGGCGTCCAGATCGCGCTCGCGGCGCCGCCGATCCAGGCGATCCTCGGGGGCTTCCTGCCAACCGCCGAGATCGTGACGAACCCGGCGGCGCTCTACATCGCCATCGGAATCATCGGCGCCACGGTGATGCCGCACAATCTCTACCTGCACTCCTCGATCGTGCAGACGCGCGCTTATCCGCGCGACGAGGCCGGGCGCCGGGGCGCGATCCGCTTCGCGGTGACGGATTCCACCATCGCGTTGATGCTGGCCCTCTTCGTCAACGCCGCGATCCTGATCATGGCGGCCTCGGTGTTCCACGCGCAAGGACGCACCGACGTACAGGAGATCGAGCAGGCCTACGAGTTGCTCTCGCCGCTCCTCGGCGCCGGGATCGCCTCGACGCTGTTCGCGGTGGCGCTGCTGGCCTCGGGCCTCAACTCCACGGTGACGGCGACGCTCGCCGGACAGATCGTAATGGAAGGTTTCCTGCGTCTGCGCATTCCCGACTGGGCCCGCCGCCTCATCACCCGGGGCATCGCCATCGTGCCGGTGGTGGGGGTGACCGCCCTCTACGGAGAGCAGGGCACGGCGCGTCTGCTGGTGCTCAGTCAGGTGGTGCTGTCGATGCAGCTGCCGTTCGCGGTGATCCCGCTCGTCGGCTTCGTCTCGAACAAGGGCAAGATGGGCCCTCACGTGATTCCGGGCTGGCTCAAGGTCCTGGCCTGGGCGATCGCGACCATCATCGTCGCGCTGAACGTGAAGCTTCTGTTTGATACGATAACGGGCGCCTGACGCCCGTCACGATCCGTCGAGGCCGCGACGACGCGCGACCGAGGCGCCTCAGCGGCGCTGGCGCCCGGCGCGGACCCGCACGGGAACCGGCTGCGGCGCCGGCATCGCACCCTCGACCACCGAACCGATGAACGACCGGCTGGCCTCGGCGACGGTTTTGATCAGGCGACGCACGATGGAAGCGGCAGTCGATTGTCTCATCATGGGCTCCTGACCGACGGGCTTGGGACGAACGCCGCATCCCGGGCCGGGTTCCGGAGGCGACTGAGACATGAGATGGCGAGGGGATCGTCTCCTGTTCAGGGCCCGAGGGCAATCCGCCGCACGCGGGCGACACGCGTAAAAAAGCACCGGCGCCGGGCGCCGATGCTTAAAATTTAACGCATGCTGGGCGGGCGCCGCACCGAGAGCCTACGGCTTGCCGCGCTTGGCCATCAGCTGCTCGATGAGCGAGCCGCCCTTCTCGATCGCCGCGAGTTCCTCGGCGACCGCATCCACGGTCTCGCGGATCTGCTCCGGCGTATGCTCCGAGGTCATGAAGAAGCGCAGGCGCGACGAGCGCTCCGGCACCGCCGGGTGGATGATCGGCTGCACGTTGATGCCGCGCTTGAACAGGCGGTCCGACAGGGTCACCGACTTCAGGGAATCACCGATGATGACCGGGATGACCGCGAGGCCGAGGCTCGTGCCCGTATCGAGGCCGTGCTTCTTGGCGCAGGACAGGAACAGGTGGCCGTTCTGACGCAGGCGTTCCACCCGGTGCGGTTCGGCATGCATGATTTCGAGGGCGGCCTCTGCGGCGGCGGCGAGCGGCGGCGAGATGCCGACGCTGAAGATGAAGCCGCCGGCGGTGCATTTCAGGTATTCGATCAGCGGCGCCGGGCCGGCGATGTAGCCGCCGCAGGTGGACAGCGTCTTCGAGAGCGTGCCCATCCAGATGTCGACCCCGCGCGGATCGACGTCGCAATGCTCCGCGAGACCGATGCCCGTGCGTCCGAGGACGCCGAGGCCGTGGGCGTCGTCGACCATGAGCCAGCAATCGTAGCGCTGCTTCAGGCTGATGAGGGCGGCCAGATCCGGTGCGTCGCCGTCCATGCTGTAGAGGCCCTCGACCACGATGAGCGCCCGGCGGTGCTCATGGCGCGTGGCGCCCAGCAGGGTCTCCAGGGCGTCGAGGTCGTTGTGCGAGAACGAGCGGCGCTGCGCACCGGAGAGCTGCGCCCCCGTGACGATGCTGTTGTGGCTTAGCGCATCGTGGAATATCACGTCGCCGGGTTCGAGCAGGGCGCCGATCGTGGTGACGTTGGTGGCGTGCCCGCTCACCATCACCACGCAGGCCTCGGTGTCGTAGTGCTCGGCGAGCGCCTTCTCCAGGGAGAGGTGGCCCGGGCGCTCGCCGGCCACGATCCGGCTCGCGGAGGCCGAGGTGCCGTAGATCTCGATGGCACGGGCCGCCGCCGCGTTCACGTCCGGATGCCCGTTGAGCCCGAGGTAGTCGTAGGACGAGAAATTGATGAACGACTTGCCGTCGATGCGGGTCGTGGCGCTGGCCCGGGTCTCGTGCACCCGGAAGAACGGATTGCCGAGGCCGATCAGGTCGGCCGCCGAGCGCTGGAGGCGCAATTCCCGATAGCCCGGCAGGGATTCGAAGTTCTGGACGGACGGATCGCTCGAGGGACGCTGGGCCGTCCGGGCCGGAGCCGGCCGGCTGGCGCTGCGCCCCATGCGGTTCGTGACGAAGCCCGCCAGGGCCGCGCGTCCGCCGTCCGGTCTCGCGGGGTTGCTCATGCGGGTACTTTCGAAGCTGCGCTCAAGGCAGGATTTCTTTGATCACGAGGCTGTTCTCTTCCACCAGGGCGTGGAAGGGCTCGAGGGTGCGCACGTCGACGCCCTCGCTGGCGTGGCGCTGAGCCAGGCTCATCACCGCCGCCGCCGCCTCGTCGACCGGGGCCGAGATCGACTGGATCAGGGTCTCGGTCAGCTCGTTGACGGTCAGCCCCGACGAGATGCCGGAGGGGGGCGCCTCGAGGGCGAAGCGCTCCTGCAGGCTAGCGCCGAGTTCCACGCCCATCAGCGAATCGAGGCCGATTTCGGAGAGCTGGCGCACGCGGCTGATGTCGTCCTTGGGCAGGCGCAGGATGCGGGCGATGTCCTCCACGATGGCGTCGGCCACCGTCTTGCGAACCGCGTCGATGTCCTGGGTCTTCAGGAGCATCCCGATATTGATGGCCGCCACCGTGCCGGCTTCCATCTGCTGATCGGAGCCGAGCTCGGCGTAGCTCGGGCTCTTCATGGTGGCGAGGCGCTCGCGCGCCTTGCCCCAGTGCATGGAGGCGATGGCGATCACGGCGTCGTCCGGGCTGCTGCCCTGGCCCTGCAGAGCGTCGGCCATGAGGTCGAGGCAGTGGCGGGCATCCATCGGCGTGACGCCGACGCGGCCCGCCAAGGTCTCCATGACCGCGCGGTTGCGGGCCAGCACCCCGACATCGCCGATGGCGCCCCAGGCGACGGCGAGCGCCGGCAGGCCGGCCTTGCGGCGGCGGCGGGCGAGGCCCTCCATGAAGCCGTTGGCCGCGACGTAGGCGCCCTGGCCGGGGTTGCCGATGAAGGTCGTGGCCGAGGAGAACATCACGAAGTAATCGAGGGCGCGTCCCCGTGTCGCCGCGTCGAGGTTCTCGGCGCCGATCACCTTCGGGCGGATGACCGCGTCGAGGGCGGCGGCATCGATGTTGGCGATGAGGCCGTCCTGCAGCACCATCGCGCCGTGGATCACGCCGGCGAGGCGCCGGCCGTTGCGCTCCACTTCGGCCACGAGGCCGTCCACCGCCTTGCGGCTGGTGATGTCGCAGGCCATCGCCGCGACGTTGACGCCGCGTCCGCCGAGATCGGCCACCACCTGCTTGGCCTCGGGGCTTGCCGCCCCGTTGCGGCCGACGAGGACGATGTGCTTCGCGCCCCGGTCGGCCAGCCAGCGGGCCGCCTCGATGCCGAAGCCGCCGAGGCCGCCGGTGACGAGGTGGACCCCCTCCGGCGAGATCGAGAAGGCGGATGTCTCGGCCTGCATCACGCTGCCGGGCTTCGGCGGCGCGATGACGATCTTTCCGACGTGACCCGATTGCTGCATCAGCCGGAAGGCGTCCGAGACCTCGTCCGCCGTGAAGGGCTGGAAGGGCAGGGGCTTCAGGCCGCCCTCCTTGAACAGCGCCATGACCTCGCGGAACAGCCGGGCGCCGTCCTCACCCTGGTGCTGGAGCACCTGATCGAGGTCGACGCCGAAATAGGAGAGGTTCCGGCGGAAGGGGCGCAGGCCGATATGGGTGTTGGCGACGTAATCGCGCTTGCCCAGCTCGATGAAGCGGCCGAACGGCTTGAGGACGTTGAGGCTGCGCTCCATCGCCTCGCCGAACAGGCTGTTGAGCACTACGCCGACACCGTCGCCGGTGATGCGGCGGACCTCGTCCACGAAGGCCAGCGAACGCGAGTCGAGCACGTGCTCGGCCCCCAGCGCCTTGACCAGGGCGCGCTTCTCCCGCGACCCGGCGGTGGCGATGACGCGCGCGCCCTTGAGCTTGGCGATCTGGAGTGCCGCGAGGCCGACGCCGCCGGCGCCGCCATGCACCAGCACCCACTCGCCCCGGCGCAGGCGGGCGCAGCTGACGAGGCCGTAATAGGCGGTCAGGAAGGCCACCGGCACGGTGGCGGCGGCCTGCGCGTCGAGTCCGGGCGGGCTCGGCGCCACCACGAGCTCGGGCACGACCACGTGCGTGGCGAAGCCGGACTGTGCGAAGGCGACGACGCGGTCGCCCGGCTTGAAGGCTGCAACGCCCTTGCCCACCGAGAGCACGCGCCCGGCGACTTCGAGACCGAGGCGGGGGCCGGCGAAGCCGTCCTCCAGGATCTCCTCGGGCAGCATGGAGAGCGCCCAGAGCACGTCGCGGAAGTTGAGGCCGGTGGCCTCGACCGCGATCTCCACCTCGCCGTGACCCGGCGCGCGGCGCTCCGCCGGCCCCCAGGCCATCTCGTTGAGACCGCCGGTGTTGCTGCGCTCCAGGCGGGCGGCGACGGCCGGCACCGCGTCGGCGGCGGGGCGGCGGGCGCGCTGGCCCGGCGCGAACCGGATCACGCGGGTGCCGTCGGCGTCGAGAATGATCTCGGTCTCGGCCGTGCCGGAGAGGATGAGGTCGCGCAGGCGCTCGGCAGCGGCCTTTGTCGAGAGTGCCTCGGCGAGGTCGATCCGGCGCACGTCGAGGTTGGCGACCTCGTTGGCCAAAGTCCGGCTGAAGGCCCAGACGCCGGCCTCCACCGAGCCGGTGGCGTCGCCCCCGTCGCGGGTGGCGCCGGGGCAGACGACCCAGAGCCGGGTCTGGCGGCTGCCGAGATGCTCGACGCAGCGCTTCAGGCTGAGGCAGCGCTCGCGCAGGCGGTCGGCAGCCGAGCCCGCGTGGTTGAAGGCACCGGCCAGGAACACCACCGTGTCCGGCGTCTCGCGCTCCAGTTCGAGCAGGGACTGCTCCGAATCGAGGATGATCGAGACATGGACGCCGCTGGCCACCAGCAGGGTGGCGAGGGAGGAGGCGGTCTCCGCCGCGACGGCGTCGTGCGAGCCGATCACGAAGGCGAAGGTCTGCCCGGCGGCGGGCTTCGTGCGCGGCGGGGCCTCGGCGATGAACAGGAGGTCGTCGCCGTTGGCCGAGGCAGCCCGGTCCACCGCCACCCGTACGAGGCCAGTGTCGCTCAAGGAGCGCTGCCAGCCGGTGATGTCGTCGAGACGTCCGACCGGAAGGTCGCCGGCGCCGTCGAACCAGTCCGGGGTGAGGCCGAAGACGAGGTCGCGGAACAGGGAGGCCCCGGGCTCCACCGCGAGGAGGAAACCGCCCGTGGCGAGCGCGTCGGAGACCTGGTTCAAGAGGGCCCGGTCGGAGCGGTGCAGGACGTTGCTCGCCAGGATGGCGTCGAAGCCCCCCGCCGTGAGTTCGGCCGGATCCTCGATGATCGTGACGCCGCGCGGCAGGGCGAGGCGGGCGCGCTCGGCCAGGCGCCGGTCGGCCTCGAACACCGTGAGCTGCGCCTCGACGGCGTCGGTGAAGCCCGCGGCCTGCGCCGAGAGCGGACCGAAGCCGACCTGGAGCACGCGCAGGGCCCGGTCGCGGGGCAGGGCGCTCCGGCCGGATTCGACCAGGGCGGCCAGGAGGTCGGCGGAGGCGCGCGCCGTGGCGCTGCGCAGGATGAACGCGTCGAGGGCGTTCTGCGACAGGGTCGGGGCGACGGTGAGGCCGCCGTCGAGCAGACGGGCGATGACGGCGCCGATATCGGCGGTGAGCACCAATTCAGCCGAGAGTTCGGGATGGTCGGCCGCGATCCAGCGCATGATCTCGTCGGGCGCCGGCAGGGTGACGTCCTTGCGCAGAATCCAGCGCTCGCCGTCGACGGTGGCCAGGTCGCTGCTCTCGAGCGCCAGGAGGGCGTTCAGGAGCCAGGGACGCATCGCCTCCGGAACTCGCTCGTCGATGGCGACGGTGCCGGCGCGCTGGAGCCCTTCCGCGAGGCGGTAGGCCATCGAGGTGGCCCAGCCCTCGAGGAGGAGGTGGCCGGGCGCCAGGGGCGCCTCGGAGGCCGCGAAGGCCGCCTTCACCGCCGGCCGGATCGCATCGGCGATGCGGGCGCCGCGCGTCAGGGGGATCGCGGTCGGCTCGGTGGCAAGTTCGGGACGCTGGGCGATGGCATAGGCGGCCAGATCGCTGCCGTTCTTGGCGCGCAGGGCCTGGAACCGGCCCTCGCGCAGGGTAGCGATGACCTCGCCCTCTTCATCCACGAGGGTGAAATCGGCCAGGATGCTGCGCTCGTTGGCGCGCCGGGTCCGGATCATCGCCCGCGCGATGACCGCGCCGGGCTTGACGAGGCGGATTTCGCCGAAGCGGACGGGAACGTAGGCCTTGGTCGAGCCCTCGCCCATCAGGCCGGCGAAGAGCAGGATCAGGCCGTGGAAACAGGAATCCAGGCGCGCGGGCACGAGGCCGAAGCGGGCATCGGGCTCGGCCGGCACCAGCTCGGAGACGATAGTGGTCTCGTCCAGGCGCGCGCTCAGGGCCACCTGGCGGAAGCTCGGGCCGAAGCCGAGGCCGGAAGCGGCGGCGAGGCGGTACAGGGCCGCCCCCTCGACCGCGTGCTCCTCGGGCACGTGGATGTCGACCGGGGCGGGCGCATCGAAGCTGCCGTCGATGATCTTGGCCGCCGCGTGGATCTGCCAGGCGGCCTGGGTCAGGCGCGGACGGCTGAGGACCTGGATGGCGTTGCCGGAGCCGGCGATGCGGACCGCGACCTCGCGCAGGGAATCCTCGCCGAACACCATCGGCGACTGGATCTCGAACTCGGCGAGCACCACGGTGTCGCTCTTCATCGCCTCGCGGGCCACGCCGAGCGCCATCTCGATGAAGGCCGCGCCCGGCAGGATGGCCTGCCCGTCGATGCGGTGGTCGTCGAGGTCCGGCACCGTCGCGATGTCGACGTGGCCGTGCCACTCGAGGCCGTCGGGCGAGAGCCGGGAGCCGTAGAGCGGGTGGTAAGGGCGCGGTGTCGCGGCGCCGACGCCCTCGGTGGTCTCGGCCAGACGGAACGGGCGGCGCTGCCAGGGATAGAGCGGCAGCGGCACGTCGCCCGCCGGATTGGCGCCGAACACGGTGTCTTCGTCCACGGCGGCACCCTGGACGAGGGCGGCCGCGACGGCGCGGGCGATCGGGTCTGCACCGGCCGGCTTGCGGTGGAGCACGCCGATGGTGGCGTTCTCGATGCCCAGCGGCTCGATGGCGTCGCCGATATGCGAGAGTAGGGTGGCGCGCGGACCGACCTCGACGAAGACGCGGGCGCCCTGGCGGGTCGCCTCCTGCACGGCTTCGCAGAAACGCACGGGCTCGCGGATGTTGCGCCACCAGTAACCGGCACCGAACTGCTCGCCGGCCAGCACCGTGCCGGTGACCGTGGAGATCATGGCGGTGGTGGCGGCGCGCGGCTTGAGCCCCGCGAGATCCCGCAGCAGGGGCTTCTCGGTCGGGTTCATCAGGCGACCGTGGAAGGGGTATTCCAGGTCGAGCTTGCGCCCGCGCCGGCGCTTGCGCGACAGCGCCTTCATGGCCGCGTCGATGTCCTCGACGGGACCCGCCACCGTGACGGCCTTGGGGCTGTTGTAGGCGGCGATGTCGAGGCTCGGATAATCCTGCAGGAAGACCGCGATCTCGTCGGCCGGCGCCAGCAGCACCGCCATGGTGCCGAAGCCGCGCGTCGTCTCCTGGTGCTTGCTGCGGTAGAAGATGACCTTCACGGCCTGTTCGAGGCTGAGGATGCCGGCTGCCTCGGCCGCCGCGATCTCGCCGACGCTGTGGCCCAGCACGTAGCTCGGCTTGAGACCATGCGCCCGCAGTGCGGTGGTCGAGGCACTGGAGATCGCGAAGATCAGCGGCTGAGAGACCCGGGTCAGCGCGAGGCGCGTCTCGAGGTCGTCGGCGAAGAGGGCCTCCTTCAGCGACCAGTCGGAGAGCTTCAGGAACAGCGCGTCGATCCGGTCGAAGGCCGTGCGGAACGCGGCGTTCTCCTCATAGGCCTCGCGGCCCATGCCGGCCCACTGGCTACCGTTGCCCGAATACACGAAGGCGACCTCGGCCGCGCGGTCGACGGCGGTGCCGAGGAGGGCGGCCGGGGCGTCCTCCGCTTCGCCCACGGCGCGCAGCACCCCGGGCAGGTCGGCATCGAGGGACACGGCGAGGCGCGAGGACAGGCGCTCGCGGCGATGGGCGGCGGCCCCCGCGATGCGGGCGACTTGGCCCGCGTCGGCACCTTCGAGGCGCTCGGCATAGTCGAGGGCGAGTTCGTTCAGCGCCGCACGGCTCTGGGCGGAGAGCAGCAACACCTCGGGCGTGCGGCCCGCCCCGGAGGCGGGGGCCTGCACGGCGGCGGCCGCGCCGTCCGTGAGAACGATGTGCGCGTTGGTGCCGCCGAAGCCGAAGGAGTTCACGCCGGCGAATCGCGGCTTACCGGTGCGCGGCAGCGGCAGGGGCTTGTTCGTGACGGAGAGATTGAGCTCGCGGAACGGGATGTCCGGGTTCAGCTCGGCCGCGTGCAGTGAGGTCGGGAACAGGTCGTGTTCGAGGGCCAGGCTCGCCTTGAGCAGGCCCGCGAGGCCGGAGACCGGCTCGGTGTGGCCGATGTTGCTCTTGATGGAGCCGATGGGCAGCGGCGCTTTGCGGGGCCGTCCGAGCTTGCCGCCGATGGCGCTGGCCTCGATCGGGTCGCCGACGGGGGTGCCGGTGCCGTGGGCCTCGACGAAGACCACGGAGTCGAGGTCGATCTCGGCCTCGCGGTAGACCTGCTCCAGCAGGGCGCCCTGCGCGTAGCCGGAGGGCAGCGAGATGCCGGTGGTGCGCCCGTCCGAGTTGACGCCGCTCGCCGCGATCACGCCGCGCACGGTGCTGCCGTCGCGCATCGCCGCGCGCGCCGATTTCAGCACGAGGACGACGCCGCCCTCGGAGCGCACGTAGCCGTCGGCGCTCGACGAGAAGGCCTGGCACAGGCCCGTGCGGGAGAGCATCTGCGCGTTGGAGAAGCAGATGAAGTTGAAGGGGCTCGCCAGCAGGTTGACGCCGGCCACCACGGCCGTGTCGATCCGTCCGCTGGAAATCGCCGCGACGGCGGCGTCGAGGGCGACGAGGGAGGACGAGCAAGCTGTGTCGACGGTGAAGCTCGGGCCCTTGAGGTCGTAGATGTACGAGATGCGGTTCGACAGGATCGAGAGCGTGTTGCCGGTGGCCGCGTAGGCGTCGCCCGACGAGGTGTCGAGGACGCGCAGGTTGCCGTAATCGAGAGAGGAGGCGCCGACGAAGACACCGATCTGGCTGCCGGCCACGTCCGAGGGACGCAGGCCCGCATCCTCCAGGGCCTCCCAGGTGAGTTCCAGCAGCAGGCGCTGCTGCGGATCCATCTGCTCGGCCTCGCGGGGCGAGATGCCGAACACGCCGGGATCGAAGGACCAGATGTCGTCGAGGACACCCGCCGACCAGGTGTAGCTCTTGCCGCGCTCCTGGGCCCGCGGATGCCCGAACCGTTCCAGCGACCAGCGATCATCCGGGATGCGCCCGACGGCGCAGCGTGCCTCCGTGAGGAGCTGCCAGAGCCCTTCGACGCTCGATGCACCGGGCAGCCGGCAGGCGCGGCCGACGATCGCGATGTCTGTACGTTGTGTCACGTTCGATTCGCACGCGCTCTTGAACGGGGGACAGATCGACTGGCGCCACCGGAGTGATCCATGCGATCCTTAGTATGGCTCCAAGTCGGTGTCCAACCGGGGAGGGCGCGCCCAACAGGATATCGGCAGAATGCACCGCCCCTGTTGCACGTATTCACCAGTCGAACGCCCAAGACTATCCGCGCCAGGGCCACATTCTGCGCGAATACACCCAAATTTTCCTTTAATAATCCCATCGCCGACCGTAGTGGCCGATGTGCGGCCAAGACTATCGGCAACGTATGCCTCGTCGCGGCCGGGACCGGACACGCGAGACTTGAACGTCCCCACCCGGGAAGCCTGCTCGAACGCGCTGCCATGGTGGATGCGCCCGGCATCGCGGATGGGCCGCTCTCGATAAAGCCCGTGAATGCGGCGACTTTGCGGTGCGGACGATCGATGCCGCACTGCACCATCAGAGCCGAAACCGGCCGGATGCCCGTGAAAGGTTGGGGTTGTAGTACGGGTCCGACCTCAACTGGCTCTCCCAGCGGGTCTTCATGACGCGCACCTCGCCCTCGAACCGCGCGCGCTTCTCGGGCGTGTCCTCCGGCCCGCGACTCTTCGATTCGTGGTGGACCAGCACCGCGTGCGGGGTCCAGACGTTGCGGTATCCGGCCGCGCGCAGGCGCAGACAGAGATCGACGTCGTTGAAGGCGACCGCGAGATGGTCCGCGTCGAAGCCGCCGCAGGCGGTGAACAGCGCCGCTCGCACCGCGAGGCACGCCCCGGTCACGGCCGAGACCTCCTGCGTCAGCACCATGCGGGCGAAATAGCCGGGCTCGGATTCGGGGATGCCGGGATGGCTGTGGCCCGCGACCCCGCCGATGCCCAGGATGATGCCCCCGTGCTGAAGTGTCCGGTCGGGGTAGAGGAGCTTGGCGCCCACGGCCCCGATCCTGGGATCGAGGGCGATCGAGACCATTTCCCGCAGCCAGCCCGGCGCGATCACCTCGACGTCGTTGTTGAGGAAGAGGAGGACGCTCCCCCGTGCCGACGCGGCGCCCCGGTTCGAGAGGGCGGAGAAGTTGAAGGGCCCCGGCACCGAAACGACGTGGACCCGAGGGTCCGCCGCGTGGCGGGCGAACAGCGCGCGGGTCGCCGCCTCGCGGCTGTCGTTGTCGATGACGACGACCTCGATCGCCGGGTAATCGGTTCCCGAGAGCAAGCCCGCGAGGGCCAGGCCCAGCAGGTCCGCGCGGTCTCGCGTCGGGATGATCACCGAGACCAGGGGCGCCGGATCGGGCAGGGGCCGCACCAGCCGGTTGAAGCCGAGCGGCCCCCGCTCCGCCCGCGCGCCGGAGGGCGCGGCGATGTCCGCCAGGGCCCGCAACCGGGCATCCTCGGTGCGTGCCAGGGCCCGGTCCGAGAAGGTGCCGGAACCGCCCGCCGCGCGCCAGTGATAGAGCACCCGCGGGATGTGGCGGACGCGGCGCGCGTCGAGGCCGGCGGTGAGCCGCAGCAGCAGATCGTGGTCCTGGCTGCCCTCGAAGCCGGGGCGCAGGCCGCCGACCGCGCGCACGGCCTCGGCGCGTACCACCGTGAGGTGGTTGACGTAGTTCTGCCCGTAGAGGAGTTCGCGGTCGAAATCGGACTTGAAATGCGGCTCGAAGCGGCGCCCGCGGCCATCGATCTTGTCCTCATCGCTGTAGATCAGGACGAGGTCCGGGTCCGAGCGGATCGCGGCGGCGACGTGGTAGAGCGCGCCCTCGGCCAGGACGTCGTCATGGTCGAGGAAGGCCACGAAGCGCCCCCGCGCTTCGGCCAGCGCATCGTTCGTCGCGCGGGCGATATGGCCGTTCTGCGCCCGGCGCTGCACGTGGATGCGCGGCTCCGCGCCGGCATGCCGGACGAGCAGCCGCGAGATCGCCGGGTCGGTGGAGGCGTCGTCGACGATGCGGAGTTCCCAATGCGGATAGATCTGGCCGCGCACCGACCGGATCGCCGCCTCCAGGACGCGCGGGTCGGGGTCGTGGACCGGCATCACCACCGAGATCAGCGGCGCGGTCCCGGCCCAGGCCGCGACCTCGTCCCGCATGCGCCGGCGATCCGGGTCCGACAGGGTGTCGAACCGGGCGATCCAGGCCGCATAGCCCGTCTCGGCCCGGTATTCGAGGGCGCGCAGGAGCAGGGCGCGACCCCGGACCTTGAGGCCGAGGGCGCGCCAGTACACCGCCCGCGCCGCCAGGGCCGGGTCCCGGCGCAGGGCCCCCGCCACCAGGGCGATCCGGCCGCGGCGCCGGACCGCGAAGGCGGTGAGCCGGAACGGCACCTCGCGGGACAGGGGTGACAGGCGCAAGGAGCGCACGCCCTCGGGGAACCGGCCCGTCCAGACGAAATCGTCGCCCCCCGCCGGCGCCTCCGCGAGGGCGATCGGCTCGGGCGTGCCGTCCGGCCCCGCGACGAGCGCAGCGAGCACCAGGCGGGCGACGCCGGCACTGCCCGCGTCGCGGAAGCGGATCGTCGCCCAGGCGCCGCCGAGGCCGGCATCCGACACGTCGAGGGTCAGGCCGCCGCCCTCGGCCACGAAGGCACGCGCGCGCGGAGCGCCGCCCCGCCGCGGAAAGGTGGCCACCGGGGCGGCGTCCATGCTCAGGCGTTCCAGCCCTTCGAGACCGCGTCGCGCACCGCGTCCGCCATGGCAACGTCGAACACCAGCATCTCCTCGGCGGCCTTCATGGTCCGCAGGCGGCCGGCGAGTTCCAGCACCTCGGCGGGGATCGGGGCCGGAACCGGCACCTGCGCGTCAATGCCGAGGCGATCGAGGAGGGTGGCGGCGAAGGCTTCGAAGTAGTCGCGGTGGCCGACGATGCCCATGCGGGCCAGGACCTCGATGGCCACGATAGAATGGCCCGGCATCAGACGGTCGTCCGGCAGCTTGGTGCTGAACTGCCGGGTGAGGGGGTTGTAGAGCATGCGGTAGGCCGATTCCGGCAGCATGCGGAAGAAGCGCTTCAGGCTCCGGTTGTCCGAGAAGTCATAGTCGTTGACCGCCTGGACCGCCTCCTTCAGCTGCCCCGCGCGCCAGGCCTGAGCCGGATCGGCCGTGATGGCGGCGCGCGCCTTCAGCCAGAGCAGGCGGGTCGCCATCTCCACGTAGGGGTCGTGGATCAGGGTCGTGGTGAGGATCTCGTCGCCCACGAAGGACCCTTCGTAGCGCGGCATCAGGATGAGGCCCGAGAAGAACGACGACGTCATCCACGGGCTCTCGAACAGCACCCGCAGGACCTCGTCCGAGAGGGTGCCGACCCCGAAGTAGCTCTGCTGGAAATGGTCGAACAGCACGGACTGGATCGCGCTGTCGCCGGTGATGCTGGTGTCGACCAGAACGACCTTGGCCCGGATCAGGTCGGTCCGCGGCGAGCGCCGGTAGATCAGCACGTTGGTGTCCGCGTCGTAGAGTTCTACGCGCCGAGCCTGGCTGATCCCCGGGGCCTGGGCGTCGGTGATCTCGAACACGCACTGGCCGGTGGAATGCCATCCCTGCAGCCGGATCACGTCGTCGACGAGCCAGGCGTCGAGTTCCGCGACCCGGCGTCCCTCCAGGGCGACGTAAATCCGGCTGATCGCCACCGGATTGTCCGGCGCGACCCAGCACCGGATCAGCGCTCCGAGATCATGGTCGACGTAGAATCGCATTCCTCAACCGATTTTTGCCTCAACCGACGCCTGCTGCGCGGCGGACCCGACACGACCGGATCGGCGACGTCCAGCCGCGCGTCGCGCGCAGGCCATGCGGGCCGCCGTGCCGGCCTTAGCGCATTTTTCATCGCAGTGCAGCGGCATCCGAACCCCGCGCATCCGCGATGCCAAGCACCCTTTCGTGCCCGACGCATCTTCGATGCGCGAGGGGCCTTGCGCCCCCCCGGACCTCCGGCTATAGCCCCCTTCATCGGCGCCGGACGGCACCGGTGAGGGCGCGTAGCTCAGCGGGAGAGCACTACCTTGACATGGTAGGGGTCACAGGTTCGATCCCTGTCGCGCCCACCATCCAGCCTGTTCATGTCATTGGACCTTGTCCAAGACGGGTTGGATAAGCCGGAGACTACCTTGGGTTCAACCAACCTGGGACCGGTTCGGAGCAGGTTCGCAGCGCACGGCGCACAGCGAAATCCGGCCCATCTTCAAGCTCCCCATTAGCAGCAGTTCGGCTCAGCGCCTCTGGTCAAAATCAGGCGTTGACGCATTGCGTTGACCCTCAGGTCCGAGTGGGGCCAGTCGGACGCGACGCTCTCAATCGAGACGTCCATCTCGGCCGGACGAACAGCCGCCGAGTGTCCATCGCGTCGTCGCGGTGTGCGCAGATCTGTGTGGCCGATCCCCGCCGATCATGCTTTCTTAACGGTGCAGTAATCGGCTGAGCGATCAGACTATCCATCAACGCCAGCGGCTGGATGGAAATGGCATGACGAGCTTGGAGCGCAGGGATGCCGTTCGCCGGGACAGATTCCAGACCGGTGAGATTTCGGTCGGCGTCGGCGATCCGCCCGTTCATTGCCTGGTGCACAACAGCTCCGTTCATGGCGCCTTGCTCCAGGTCACATCGACGGAAGGCATACCGGAGCTGCTGATTCTGAGGATCATCTCCAAGAACTATAGCCGCCCATGTGCGGTCGTTCGCAAGACGAAGCATATGCTTGGTGTCGTCTTCCTCGAATGAGAATGCTCCGTTGGGGAAATAGGCTGAGACGGCCGTCTTCCTGCCGCAGCGCCTTCAATCACCGCGACACGAACGGGGCCATTCCGGATCTATTCCCGACCTGATCGCGGGAGCGGGCGGCATTTCCGGCCGATCCGTTGCCGTATGTCAGGCGGGAATCCGTGCCCCGTCCCAGGCGAAGACATGGCCGGTATCCTCCGGCCCGAGACCATCGAGGACCTTCAGCAGGTGAGCGGCGCTCACCGCCGGGCTGAACAGACCAGGGGCGTCCGTGTCCGGCCGGAAGGGTCGGGACAGGGCCGTCGTCACGGTTCCGGGGTGGAGGCCAACCACGATCGCGCCCGGATGGGTGCGCCTGGCCTCCACGGCGAGGGTGCGCAGGATCTGGTTCAGGGCGGCCTTCGAGGCCCGGTAGGCGTACCAACCGCCGAGCCGGTTGTCCTCGATCGATCCGACCCGCGCCGAAAGGGCGGCGAAGCAGCACCGCTCCGCGCGCGGCATCAGGGGAAGGAAATGTTTGGCGACCAGGGCCGGGCCGATCGTGTTCACCGCGAACACGGTCGCCATGGCCACCGGATCGAGGCTCCGGATCGCCTTCTCGGGCGCGACGCCGTCCCCGTGTAGGAGCCCGCTCGCCACGATCACCAGCCCCACCGGACCGTCGCGGGCCACGTCCTCGGCGGCGGCCGCCACCGAGGCCTCGTCGGTCACGTCGATGATACCCGCGCAGGCGGGCGCCGGGGCGGGCACGCCGGATCGCGACAGGGCGAACACCGTGCCGTGAGCGCCCCGCGCCACGAGGGCATCGACGAGGGCGCGGCCGATGCCGCCGGAGGCACCGATCACCACAGCGCTGGTCGTCATGCGTCTTCACCTCGGCTCGGGCAACGATCGGAACGGCAGGCGAGCGACACGTCTGCCATGCCCGGCCTCAACGCGCGGCGACGGGCTTCGGGCGCGCCGCCGGCGGCCGCACCGCCCCCTTAACCTTCTGCTGCGACAATCCCGATGGGTCGAAGGGGCGCCGCCCTGGGCGCACCGGGGGATAGGGAAGCCGGTGAGCACGGCGAACAGCATCACGGCGTCATCCGCCCCGTCCGATCGCTCGGCCTTCGACAACCCGGCGGTCCTCTGGCTGCTCGTGGGGCTCGGCCTCTGGATGCTGTACCCCGTCTCGGGATTCCGGGACGTGGTGGGTGGCCTCGTCCTTCCCGACACCGACGACGCCATGCGCCTCGTCCAGGTCCGCGACCTCCTGGCGGGGCAGGGCTGGTTCGACATGGTCCAGCACCGGCTGATGCCGACGGACGGCGCCAGCATGCACTGGTCCCGCCTTGTCGATGCGCCCCTGGCCGGTCTGATCGGCCTTGCCACGCCCTGGCTCGGCCGCCCAATGGCGGAGGGGCTCGTGGTGGCCCTCTGGCCGCCGGCCCTGTTCGGCCTCTGCCTCGCGCTCGTGTACCGCGCCGTCCGTCCCCGGTACGGCTTCCGCGCCGCCCTGCTGGCGCTCTTCACCGCGACGCAGACCGCGAATTTCGGCGGCCTCTTCGCCTTCGGGCGGATCGACCATCACAACGTTCAGGCGCTGCTCGTCCTCACCCTGGCCCTCTGCCTCGCCGCTCCAGTGCCGACGTTCCACCGGGCGGCCCTCGGCGGCATCGCCGCCGCGACCTCCCTGGCCGTCGGCCTCGAAGCGCTGCCCTTCATCGCGATCGCGGGCGTGTTCCTCATGGGCGACTGGGTCCTGCGGGGCAGGACGGCCCTGCCGGCCCTGTGGGGGTTCGCCCTCGCGCTGGCCGGCACCGGCCTCGCGCTGTTCGCGGTGCAGACCGACCCGGCGCTCTGGCGCGTGACGCGCTGCGACGCGCTCTCGCCGCCCTGGCTCTGGCTCGCCGTCGCGGCCGGCGCCGTCGCGCCGGTCGCGGGCTGGCTCGGCGGATTCCTCGCCACGCCGGGCCGCCGCGCGGGTTTCGCCGCCGCCTGCGGAGCCGTCACGGTGGCGGGGTTCGTGCTCCTCGCGCCGCGCTGCCTGTCGGGACCGTTCCAGGATCTACCGGCCGTGGTCCGCGCCGAGTGGCTGGAGCGCGTCCTGGAGATGCAGCCCTTCCACCGCCTCGTCCTGACGATGCCGGGGGCGGCCCTCGCGTTCGGCGTACCGCCGCTGCTGGCCGGTCTGGTCGCCGTCCACGCGGCCCTGCGCGGGCGGCCCCCGCTGCGCCGGGCCGCGGCCCTGACCGCCGCGTTCCTTCTCACGGGATTCGTGCTCGCGCAGTTCCAGCTGCGTGGCGTCTACATGGCCGGCATCTTCGTCGCCCTGGTGGCCGGCCCGCTGCTGGACCACGCGATCACCCTGCTGGGACGGCCCGTCCGGGCGAGCCGCAAGGTCGCAATCCTCGCCCTGGCCCTCGCGCTGATGCCCCGATCCTGGGCGGCCCTGCTCATGCCCCTTGATCCCGGCGGCGCGTTCCCGGTGGGTGCGAGCGGCGCGGCGACGCGGACCGGGCATGCGGGCACGCAGACCTGCGATGCCGGCGGGGTCCTGTCCGCCCTCGATACCCTGCCGCCCGGCACCATCCTGGCGCCTGTCGACCTTGGCCCCGCGATCCTGCTCCGGACCCGCCACGGCGTCGTGGCCGCGCCCTATCACCGCGCCATCGCGGGTCTAACCGCGTCGGAAGAGGGCCTGCACGGCGACGAGGCCGCCCTGAAGCGCGCCCTCGCGGCATCCGGGGCCGACTACCTCGCCCTCTGTGCGGGCACAGAGGGCGAGTCGCCGGAGGGACGGGCGTTCGCACGGCAACTCTTGACGGGCGCGGCCCCACCCGAATGGCTCGACCGGCTGTCCGACCCCGGCGCCCCCCTGGCCGTCTGGCGATTCCGCCGGGACGGCTGACGCATCCGCGTCGGCGGCCGCCACGTTCGGAAAGCATAAGATAATCCTCCATCCTATCAGGTCTCGCGGCGGAACGCCGTTTTACAAGTCGAGACCAATACGGAATGGCGTTTCATTGACTTGATGGCCTGGCCCACAGAACAATCGCTCCCGGCGCGCCGCTTTCGCGACGCCCGGCAGCGCCCCTTCGATGGGGCGCTGCCGGGCCGGTGTCGAGGCGCGCCGAACCGCCTGCATCCCCCGGGGTGATCTGTCCGTGCACGCTTGGCCGCGCCCGGGATCGCGCCCGCACGACCGGAGTGTCCCCGTGCCGAAAACATCGATCCGCTTGCTCGCCCTTGCCCTCGCCGTGCTCACGCCCGCCGCCGTTCGCGCGCAGGAGCCCGTCGCGGCGCGCCAGGCGGCGGCCGGCCCCCTCGTCAGCACCGCGTGGCTAGAGAAGAACCTCGATGCCAGGGGGTTACGCATCGTCGAGGTCAGCGTCGAGCCGGGTCAGTTCGAGCGCGGGCACATCCCCGGAGCCCAGAACGTCGCATGGCACACCGACCTCGTGGAGACCGTCAGCCGCGACATCGCCGGGCCGGACAAGTTCGCGGCCCTGGTGCGGCGCCTCGGCATCGACCGCGACACCACCGTGGTGCTCTACGGCGACAACAACAACTGGTTCGCGGCTTGGGGCGCCTGGGTGTTCGCGCAGTACGGCCTCGTGGACAACGTCAAGCTGCTGGATGGCGGGCGCAGGAAGTGGGAGGCCGAGAAGCGCCCCCTCGACACGCGGAGCACGGAGGTGGCGGCCTCGCGCTTCGAGGCGTCCCCGGCCTCGCCGGCCCTGCGCGCCCGCCTCTCGGACGTACTGGCCGTCGCCCGCAAGGAGCAGGACGAGCAGATCCTCGACATCCGCTCGCCCGATGAGTTCAGCGGCAAGGTGATCGCGCCGGCCGGCGTGCCCGAGCTGGCGATCCGCGCCGGCCACATCCCCGGATCGGTCAACGTGCCGTGGGGCAAGGCGGTGAACCCGGACGGGACGATCAAGTCGCCAGCCGAGTTGAAGGCCCTCTACGCGGCCGCCGGCATCGACGGGTCGAAGCCCGTCATCACCTCCTGCCGAATCGGCGAGCGCTCCAGCCATTCCTGGTTCGTGCTCAGCCGCATCCTCGGCTATCCGGTGCGCAACTACGACGGCTCCTGGACGGAATACGGCAACACGGTGGGCGTGCCGGTGGTGAACCTCGCCGGCACCGTCTGGGGCGGCAAGTGAGCTGGATACGAGTGGGCGCGCAGAGGTGCAGGACGTCGGTGAACCCGGCACCCGCGGCCAGCCGTCCGGCTGTACAGCGGTGAGCACGGCGGCCACGCGCATGCCGGTGCCTGTGCGAATGCGGGAACGCTGGGGCCTTCCGGCGCGCTTGGGCGCGGCGCTCGCCGTCACGGCGGGACTGGCCTGGGCGGCGCATCGCCTCGCCGAGGAGCCGAACGGCGCCCGCCTGTCCCTGTCGCTGATCTTCGGGGCGCTGTTCGGCTTCGTGCTCCAGCGCAGCCGGTTCTGCTTCTACTGCCAGTGGCGGGACTTCCTGGTCGGGGGCGATCCACGCGGGATGCTCGGCATCCTCGCCGCCCTGGCGGCGGGTATGGCGGGTTACGCCATGATCCTCGGGGCCTGGATGCCCGACCCGTCTGGGGCGCGGCTGCCGCCGGATGCCCATATCGGACCGGTCGGGCCGGTGCTGGCCCTCGCGGGCGCCGTGTTCGGGGGCGGCATGGCTGTGTCCGGCTCGTGCATCAGCGCGCATCTCTACCGCCTCGGCGAGGGCTCGCCGACCGCGCCCTTCGCTCTCCTCGGCACGGGCTTCGGCTTCGCGCTTGGGTTCGCCACCTGGAACCCGCTCTACCTCGCGAGCGTCTCGGAGGCGCCAGTCCTCTGGCTCCCGCGCCATCTCGGCTATGGCGGAAGCCTCTTCGTCGCCCTCGCGCTCCTTGGCGTCCTCGCCCTGGCGCTCCTGCGCCGCCTGCCCGCCCGTGCCCCGGCGCCGGCCTCCGTCACGCCCTGGCAGGCCGTCTTCGTCGACCGCTGGCCGGTCTGGCTCGGTGGCCTCGCCGTCGGCGCCCTCGCGATGCTGGCCTATCTGCGGATCGGGCCACTCGGGGTCACGGCGGAGATCGGCGGGCGGACCCGGCAGGCGGCGGCAGGCCTCGGCCTGCTGCCGGACCGGCTCGAAGGTCTCGACGGCTTCCGGGGCTGCGCCACGGCCGTGCGCGACGCCCTGCTGACGCCCAACGGCCTTTTCATCGGCGGCCTCGTGCTGGCCGCGTTCGCCGCCGCCCTCGCGGCCGGTCAGTTCCGGCCTTCCCGCCCGACGCGGGGCCAGGCCCTGCGCGGCGTCGTGGGCGGCATCCTGCTGGGCTGGGGCGCCATGACGGGGCTCGGATGCAGCGTCGGCACGCTGCTCTCCGGCATCATGGCCGGCGCGGTCTCCGGCTGGGTGTTCGGCCTCGCGATGTTCGCGGGCGCCGCCGCGACACTCCGGCTCGGACGCCGCGCCCGCCTGCTGGCGTGAGCCCCCGCGAAGCGCTGGCGCGACGGGCGGGGCGGGGCGGCGGGGATTTAGCGGTGGCCACTCCGCGGGGCGCGCGATAGAGGAGCGCTCGCACGCAGCGTTCCCGTGGCCCGGCCCCCCGACATGCACGCCCCCCCGCATCGCCCGCCCGCGCCGCTGTCGCCCATCGTGACGTACTGGGAGGGGCCGGTCAGCTGGCTCGAACGGCTCAGCGCGGCCTCCATCGCCGCCGCCGGCCACGAGTTGCGGATCTATACCCACACCGTCTCCGACCTGCGCGGGCAGGGCCTGCCCGGCAGCGTGCATGACGTCCGCGAAATCCTCGGCCCCAACCCGATGGCGGACCTGTACCGCGCCCGCCGGTCCTACGCATTCTACACGGACTACGTGCGGCTCGCCCTGCTACGGAACGGGCGCGGCATCTGGTCGGACCTCGACTTCGTCTTCCGCCAGCCGCTGCGGACCGATACGGAGGGGGGCGACTACGTCTTCGGCTGGCTCAACCCGAACCGGATCAACAACGCCATCCTGCACGCGCCAGCGCAGTCGGAGCTGCTCGCGCGCTACTGGGACGCGATCACCCGCGTGCCGATCCGGACGCCCTGGGCCACGGGGCATATCCGCGTGAAGCGGAGCCTCGAGATCCTGGCCGGCCGGCGTTTCCCGATCCAGCCCGAACGGCTGGCGATCGGTCCCCGGGCGCTGACCTACTTCATCCGCCGGCTCGGCCTGACGCAGCACGCGCGGGCCAAACCGGCTTTCTATCCCCTCGACGACGACGAGGCCCATCTGCTGACGCAACCGGACGACGCCCAGGCCCGTGCCCGGATCACCGCCGAGACGGTGGCGGTCCATGCCTGGCGCGGCAAGCTCTGGTCGATCGGCCAGAGCGCGCCGCCCGCGCCCGCGTCCTGGCTCGGGCAGCGCCGCCGGGAACTCGGCGTCTGAGCCGGGACCTCATCAAGTCGAGCGGAACGCCAGGAGGAGCCGGATGCGCCGGGCCACGTTCATCTGCGCGACCCGCGTGGAATTCGGCATCGACACGCCGGCCACGGTCGGGCTCGGCGGCATCGAGAGCACCAACATTGCCCTGGCCCGCGCCCTCGCGCGGCGGGGCTGGGCTGTCACCCTCGCCACCCGCCGCACGGGCAGCGTGGAGCGGGACGGGGTCCTGAACGTCCCCCTGGCCGAGGCGGGGCGGCACCCCGCCGATGCGGTCGTGACCAGCAACGACCCACGGCCGCTGCGCGACTTCCCCGATGCGCGCCGGATCGTCTGGGTGCACAACCCGATCAACCTGGAGAAGGCCTTCCGGAAGCGCTACCTGCTGCCGATCCTGGCCCTGCGCCCGGACGCGGTCTTCGTCGGCAGCATCGCGGCCGCATCCATGTCCCCGGTCTTCGCCTATCGCCGCCGCCGGGTGATTCCGCACGGGATCGCGCCGGCCTTCCGGGAGCCCGAACCGACGCGCGGGACCGGCCGCGACTTCGTCTACGCCTCTCAGCCCCAACGCGGGCTGGAGCGCGTCCTGACACTCTGGCGCACGGTGCCGGCGATCGCCGCGACCGGGGCGCGGCTGCACGTCTTCGGCTCGGATTACCCGGCCTCGACCGACACCGGAGGGCCAGTGGTCTTCCATCCCCGCGTCGGCGCCGCCGCGCTGGCGGCCTTCTACGCCCGGGCGCGCGCGATGGTCTGCCCGGGCTCGGTGGACGAGACTTTCTGCCTCGCGGCGGCCGAGGCGCAGGCGATGGGCCTGCCGGTCATCACCGCCGGCATCGGCGCCCTGTCCGAGCGCGTGCAGCACGGGGTCAACGGCCTGATCGCCCCGACCGACCGCGATCTGGCCGAGGCGATCGTTCAGGTGGCCGGCAATGACGCGGTCTGGTCCGCTCTCAGCGCCGGGGCGCTCCTGCAACGCACGGCGCTGACCTGGGATCGGGCCGCCATCCTGTGGGAGGCGGTGCTCGACGACGCGCGGGCCTGAACGTCCTCAGACCGTTGCCTGCACCGGCGCATGCGCCTCGACGGCGCCGTCCCCGTCCGCCAGCGGCTCCGGGCGACGCCGGGACAGGGTGACGATCAGGACCGGCAGGATGAGGAGGATGAGCAGCGGCGCCAGGCTCATTCCACCGACGACCACCAGCGCCAGCGGCTTCTGCACCTGCGAGCCGACGCCGTTGGAGAAGGCCGCCGGCAACAGGCCCACGCCGGCCACCACGCAGGTCATCACCACCGGGCGCATCTGGGTCAGGCAGGTGCGCATCATCGCGCGCATGCGCTCCTCGCCCTCGGCGATGAGGCCGTTGTAGTGCGAGAGCACGATGATCCCGTCCATCACCGCGATGCCGAGGAGCGCGATGAAGCCGATGGCGGCGGAGACGCTGAAAGGCGTCTCGGTGAGGACGAGGGCGAGCACGCCGCCCGCCACCGCCATGGGAATGACGCTCAGCGCCAGCAGCATGTCGGTGATGGAGCCGAAATTCACGAAGAGCAGGATCGCGATGAGGCCGATCGCGATCGGCACCGTCACGGAGAGGCGCGCCAGCGCACCCTGCATGTTGTTGAACTCGCCCACGAGTTCGAGGCGGTAGCCGCGCGGCAGGCTGACCTCGTTGGCCACGCGCGCGCGCGCCTCCAGGATCGCGCTGCCGAGGTCGCGGTCGCGCACGCTGAACTTCACCGGCAAGTAGCGCTCCTGCCCCTCCCGGTAGATGTAGGCCGGCCCGGAGACCAGGGCGACCTGGGCGACCTCGCTGAGAGGCACCTGCATCAGGACACCGCCCGGGCCTTGCCCCGAGATGCGCAGGCCACGGATCGAGGCCATGCTCTGCCGGAACTGCTCGGCGAGGCGGATGACGATGGGGTAGTGGCGGTCCGAGCCGCTGTCGTAGAGGTCTCCGGCGCTGTCGCCGCCGATGGCGGTGCGGACCGTCGCGTTGATGTCGCCTGGGGTGAGGCCGTAGCGGGCCGCGCGGACGCGGTCGACGTCGATCTGCACCGTCGGCTGTCCGAGCGAGGTGAAGACGCCGAGATCGGTGACGCCGGGCACCTTTCGAAGACTCGCCTCCACGCGGTTGGCGACCTCCGTCAGGGTTTCGAGGTCGGGCCCGAACACCTTGAAGGAGTTCTCGCCCTTGATGCCCGAGACCGCCTCCGCGACGTTGTCCTGGAGGTACTGAGAGACGTTGAACTCGACGCCGGGGAACTCCACGCGCAGCTTGTCGAGAAGGTCGCCGAGCATCCGCTCCTTGGTCACCCCGGGGCGCCACTTCTCCGTCGGCCTGAGGGGGGCGAAGAATTCGCCGTTGAAGAAGCCGGCGGCGTCCGTGCCGTCGTCCGGGCGGCCGTGCTGCGAGACCACGCTCTCCACCTCCGGCACCGCCGCGATGATGCGGCGGATGCGGTTGACGTAGAGGTTGCCCTCTTCCAGCGAGATCGTCGCCGGCATGGTGGCGCGCAGCCAGAGGTTGCCCTCCTCGAGCTTGGGCAGGAATTCGAGACCGAGCTGGCGCCCGGCGAGGCCGACGCCGACGGTCAGGATCGCCGCCAGGCCGAGGGTGAGGAGGCGGTTGCCGAGGGCAGCTCGAATCGCCGGCCGGTAGAGCCGCTCCAGGGTCCGCACCAGGATGGTCTCGACCTCCTCGACGTGGTCCGGCAGCAGGTAGGCCGAGAGGACGGGCGTCACCGTGAAGGTGGCGATGAGTCCGCCGAGCAGGGCGTAGGCGTAGGTCTGCGCCATCGGCCCGAAGATGTGACCCTCGACGCCCGTGAGCGTGAAGAGCGGCAGGAAGCCCGTCACGATGATGATGGCGGCGAACACGATGGAGCGGCTGACGTCGCTCGACGCTCCCACGATCCGGGCGAGCTTGCCCTTCAGGCCGGGGGGAGACCGATAGCCGGGCGGATCGCCGTGGCCGGACAGGCGACGGAAGATCGCCTCCACCATGATGACGGTGCCGTCGACGATCAGACCGAAATCGAGGGCGCCCACCGAGAGGAGGTTGGCCGATTCACCCCGCACCACCAGGATGATGACGGCGAAGAACAGCGCGAAGGGAATCGTCGCCACCACGATGAGGGCGCTGCGCAGGTTGCCGAGGAAGAGCCACTGCACGATGAGGATCAGCACGATGCCGACCAGCATGTTGTGCAGGACCGTGTGGGTGGTCACCGCGATGAGGTCGGCCCGGTCGTAGATCCGCTCGATCCGCACGCCGGGCGGCAGCAGGCCCATGGTCTCGATGCGCGACACTTCCGCCTGCACGGCCTCGATCGTGGGCGTGCTCTCCTCGCCGCGCCGCATCAGCACGATGCCCTGCACGATGTCGTCGTCGTCGTTCATGCCCGCGATGCCGAGGCGTGGCTGGTGTCCGATGGTAACGGTGGCGACGTCCTTGACCAGCACCGGTGCGCCGCCCGACTGCGTCAGTACGGTATCGCCGATGTCGTCGGTCGAGCGGATCAGGCCGACGCCGCGCACCACGGCGGACTGGGTCCCGAGGTTGATCCGGTTACCGCCGACGTTGAGATTGCTGTCGTTGAGGGTCTTGACGATGCCCGAGAGGGTCAGCCCGTAGGCGGTGAGGCGCTCGAGATCGACGGAGATGTCGAAGGTCTTGGTCTTGCCGCCCCAGCCGATCACGTCGATCACGCCCGGCACGGCGCGAAAGCGCCGGCGCAGCACCCAGTCCTGGAGCGATTTGAGGTCGAGGACGCTGTAGCCCTCCGGAGCGGTGAGCTTGTAGCGGAAGATCTCGCCGATCGGACTCACGGGCGAGATGGTGGGCTTGGCCCCATTGGGCAGGGCGTCGAGCTGGGCGAGGCGATTGAGCACCTGCTGCTCGGCCTCGCGATAGCTGAACTCGAACCCGAACTGCAGCTTCACGTCCGAGAGGCCGTAGAGGGAGACGGAGCGCACCTGCTTCAGGTTGGGCAGGCCGGAGGTGATGACCTCGATCGGCACGGTGACGTAGCGCTCGATCTCCTCGCCCGAGAGCCCGTTCGCCTGGGTGATCACGTCGATCATCGGCGGGGTCGGGTCGGGATAGGCCTCGATGTTGAGGGTGCGGAACGCCACCAGCCCGCAGACGAGCAGGAGCACGAAGGCGAGCACCACCAGCGCACGCTGGCGCAGCGCGAGAGCGACGAGACCGTTCATGAAGGGTGTTTCCCCGCGGTGGAGCGCTGACGGATCAGCTTCGCGTCAGCATGCGGTCGATGAACAGCGAGCCGCGCGAGATCACCCGCTCGCCCACCGCGAGCCCCTGCAGGATCTCGATGTTCCCGCCGTCGATGATGCCGGGCCTGACCCGGCGGCTCTGCACCACGTTGCCGGCGCCCAGGACCCAGACGCTCGCCTTGGGGCCTTCCAGCACCACCGCGCTGCGGGGCACCGAGGGCGACACGGTCTCGCGCTCGTTGATGATGCGCACGCTGGCGTACATCTCCGGCTTCAGGAGGTTCTCGGTGTTGTCGATGTCGGCCCGCACGGTGATGCGGCGGGTCGCCGGATCGACGGAGGCGCCGATGAAGTTGATCTGGCCGTCGAAGACCCGCTCGGGAAAGGCGAGCACGCGGAACTTGATGCGGTCGCCGAGATCCACCCGCGCCGCGTCCGGCTCGCGCAGCTGCGCGATGAGCCAGACCTTGGAGAGGTCGCCGATGATGTAGGAGGGATCGCCGCCGCCGCTGCCGACATACTGGCCCGGGCCGATCTTGCGCTGGATGATGGTGCCATCGAGGGGCGCGTTGATCGCCGTCTCGGGGTTGATCGAGCCCTTCTGCAGATTGGCGACCTCGTCGTCGCGCAGGCCGAGGATGCGCAGGCGGCTGCGCACCGCCTCCAGGCCCACCTCCGCGGTACGGGCGTCGTTCGTGGTCGAGGTCAGGTCGTTCTGGGCGTTCTGGAGTTCGCGCAAGGTGGTGACGCGGGACTCGTAGAGGTCGCGCAGGCGCTTCTCGGCCGCCTGCGACAGGGCGAGCTGCGAGCGGGCCTTGTTCAGGACGTTCAAGGCGGCGAGGTAGTCGTTCTGCGCCTGGACCATCTCGTTGGCCTGAAGGGAAAACAGGCGCTGGCCCTTCTTCACGCGCTCGCCGGTACGGGCGAAAATGGAGACCACGCGCCCCGGATAGGGCGAGAAGACCGGCGTGGCCTGGTACTCGTCGACGCCGATCTTGCCCTCGGTGTTGATCTCCTCGGAAAACAGGTGCTGCTCCACCGACGCCACGGTGACGGCGGCGAGCTGGTCCGGCGTGAGGACGAAATCGGCATTGGGTGCCGGGCTCGAATTGGCCGCGTTGGTCGGCGCCGCCCCGGCCTGGGTTCCGGCGGGGGTTCCGGCGAGGGTTCCGGGAAGCCAGAGGGCGCCGGCGATGACCAGGACCGCGCCCGTCAGGATCGCGACCTGCGTGCGCTTCCGGAAACCGGAGACCGGAGCCAGCGGAGAGGCGTGTTCACTCATGCGACGGATCTCGTGCCCAGCCGCAGCCGCGGACGACACCGGTGGGACCGCGGCGCACGGCCGCAATCCAGTTCGATGCCGTGCGGCCGAAGGGCTCCAGGAGGAGTTTGACGCCCGGGCGTAGCGTCGATCTCTGACGCATTGATGAAGGTTGGCGTCGAAAACAAGGCGTGGCGCTGAGAATCCGCGCCGGTTGTTTCGCATGGGCGCATGTCGCACGAATCGGGCGGGAATTGCTCTGTGTAAAGGAACCTTCGCATCCCCCGTGCGATGGCTCCGCGCCGACCGTCGCGAGGGCCTCGTCACGGGACGCGGATCGGATCACCCTCCAGAACGTCGGCCCGCCAGGGTCCTTGTCCATGCCATCTCCCCCCGACATCACCTCTCGTGAGATCACCTTCGAGGAGATCCGAGAGCGCGCCTACGATTTGTGGGAGCGCCATCATCGCCCGGAGGGGTTCAGCATCGAGCTCTGGCTGATGGCCGAGCGGGAGTTGCGGGCCGAACGGGAAGGACGCCGGCCCGGCAGGCCGGAGCCCGAATCCGCGCCGGCCCCGGCGGAGCCCGGCACAGCGGCGAAGCCTAAGGCTTCGCTGGAGCGAATCGCCTCCTGAGCGCGCCGGCCCTCAAAACTCCATACCGAATTTGACGCGCAGGTTCTGGCGCTCGAACTGGTCGAGGCCGAGCCTACGCCCGGTGAGGTCGGGGCCGGTGTCCCGGCCCCGGACCTGCCCGGCATAGGCCACGGTCAGCCAGGTCTTCTCGGTGAAGCGGTGGTGCAGGGCGGGCCCCAGGAAGAGGGCCTCGCTCTCCAGCTTGTTCAGGAACGTGCCCGCGTAGCCGCGCAGGTAGCGCAGTTCGGGTCCCAGATAGGTGTTCTCGCCGATCCGCGCGACGAGGGCGTTCGACCAGAGCAGGGTAGAGGAACGGTAGCCCGGGCCGTTGCCCAGCTGGCGCCCGGCCGCCGGCTCGAAGCTCAGATTGCCGCCGTACCAGAGCTTGTTCGGCACGATCTGGACATCGAGCTGAAGCACGCTCTCCATGTCGAAGATATCGGCGCCATTGCCCTCGATGGGCAGGACGCGGCTGAAGCGCGGACGCAGCTCGACCGCGAGCCCCAGGGGCTGCTCCGCCGAGCCTTTCAGGAACTGGTACTTCACCTCCACGGAAATGCCGTCGAACGTGCCGTACGACTTGTCGTCGAGGCCCACGATGTTGCGGGACGTGCGCAGGTTGCCGAAGGCGCCGAGCTCGATGCTCAGCTTGTCGATGGGGTTGAACTGGTAGCCGAGCTTGGTGTCGAGGACGCGGTAGCGCGATCCGCCGGGGCCGGCGGCGCGCTTGCCGAAGCGGGATATGGTGTCGAGCACGACCTCCTGCTCGCCCTTCTCGCCGGCATCCGCCCCCTCCGTGAAGCCGAACAGGTGCTCGGTGTCCACGTCCTTGGCGGAACTCTGCCCCTTGTCGCCCGAGGCGGACGCGCCCTGCTTGCCCGGCGCATCGTCCTGTCCGGCCCGGGCCGGGTCCTCGCTCTGGAACGCCAGTATCGCGAGGGATAGCACGGCCACGGGGACAAGGTGAGCGGCAAGCCACCCGATGCAACTCGAAGACATGAAACGCCACCCTGCCGCTGCCGACCGGTCCTGGAAGAACCGACCGCCCCGCAACGTCTTAGAGACGTGGTTGCGAAGCTTGCCTGCACCTTGGATGGCACAGCGCCCGAAAATGATGAAGACCGGGGATTAATTTCGAACGCCCCGGCATTCCGCCGGAGTGCAGGGGCGGCGGGTCCTTCCGCTTCAGCCGTCCCGGTCCGGGTGATGACGCAGGGCGGGCCGGGGATGGAACGGGGCGGGCGGGACACTGTTTTCCTCCCGGCATCGGCTGGGAGAACATCATGCGGATCACTGCAACGGCATCGGCGCTCGCGCTCCTCACCTTCGGGAGCGTGGGAGCGGCGGAGGCCAAGGGCTGCATCAAGGGCGCCATCATCGGTGGCATCGCCGGCCATTACCTGGCCGAGCGCGGGGTCGTCGGTGCCGTGGCGGGCTGCCTCGGCGGCCGCTACCTCGCCAATCGCCAGGCTCGGCGCCAGCGCGAGATCGATTACGGCTCGCGCGTCCAGCCCCGCGACACCGGCTACGGCCCGGGCCAGGGCGCCGGCCGCCGCAGCTACAGCTACTGACGACCGGGCGCCGCCGGCGGGACCTTCCCGTGGGGCGGCGTCAGGCCCCGATCGCGGCCTCGGGACGGACCGCGAACCAGAGCACGTGACGGGGGCCGAGGGGGCCCCCGTTCGCATAGATGCGCGCCTCGTCGACGGTGAAGCCGTGCAGGCGCAGGCGTGCCTTGAAGCGCCGGTCGGGCTTGCCCGACCAGACCCCCAGAACGCCGCCGCGCGTCAGCGCGTAATGCGCGCGCCGCAGGCCCCAGCGGTCGTAGAGCCGGTCGTTCTCCCGCCGGGTCATGCCCGAGGGACCGTTGTCGACGTCGAGCAGGATCGCGTCGAATCGCTCGGGCCCCGACTGGATCACGCGGTTCACGTCGTCCTGGACGATCTCGACGCGCGGATCGTCCAGGCTGTCTCCGAACAGGTGCGCGAGGGGGCCGCGTGCCCAGGCCACCACGGCCGGGACGAGTTCGGCGACCACCACGCGGGCGTCGGGCCCCAGCGCGTCGAGGGCGGCGCGCAGGGTGAAGCCCATGCCCAGGCCGCCGATCAGAATGCGGGCATGCGGACGGTCGCGCAGGCGGGCGCAGGCCATCGTCGCGAGCGCCTGCTCGGAGCGCCGGTCCAGGTTCGTCATCAGCTCCGCCTTGCCCACCTGGATCGAGAAGGCCTCGTCCTGCCGCAGGAGGTGGAGAATGGTGCCCGTCCCGGGGATGGGCGCGCTGTCGAGGTGAACCCAGGGGCTCGCGGACATCAAGGTGAGGCTCCGGACGCGGCGTGGCCGCGAGGCCTCGGCCGAAACCGGGGGTCGCGTCAAGCTCGGCCCCCGCGACCCTTTAGGAACCTGGCGGGCGCGGAATGCGCCCGGTGGATCAGACCAGGGCGCCGGATTGCGCCGGCGCGGCGGCCCGGGTGGCGTCGGGACCCGGGTTGGGGGTCTCGCCGGCGTCGCGCTCCACCACCGGAGGCGCGGCGCGGCGCTCCAGGGTAGCGATGGTGCGGAAGGCCAGGACGATGCCGGCCAGACCGAACAGGACCGAGCCGAGGCCGACGCCCGCGATGACGCCCTTCGGCCCGTAGAGATGGGCGCCGAGGAGGGCGGGCGGCACCGTCCCCAGGGTGGCGCGGCCCCAGTTCAGGGCGGTGGAGTAGAACGGGAAGCCGAGGTTGTTGAAGGAGGCATTGGCCAGGAACAGCAGTCCGGTGAAGAACCAGACGCCGCCGCTGACGAGGCAGAAGAACGTGAACAGCTCGGCCGCCAGGCCCTGAAGGGCGAACAGGCGCGTCAGTGGCGCGGCCCCGAGGGCCAGGGCGACCCAGACCACAAGGACGTAGACGGCCGTGACCAGGGTGCCGTCACGCAGCACGCCGCGCATCCGGTCGAAGCGACCCGCGCCCCAGTTCTGTCCGAGGATCGGGCCGATCGAGCCCGACATCGCGAACAGGCCCCCGAAGGCCACGGGGGTGAGGCGGTCGACCACCACGTTGCCCGCCACCGCCACGGCGCCGAACTTGGCGAGCGCGTGCGCGATGAAGGCGCTGGCCACGGAGGGCGCGAGGTTGGTGAGTACGGCGGGCAGGGCGATGCGCATCATCACGGGGGCGTCCGCGACTATGTGGGCGAGGCTGGGACGCGCGAGGAGGCGGTGCTGGCGCACGCCCCAGAGGCCCACCAGCGCGAAGGTGGCGCGGGCCACGCAGGTGGTGATGGCGGCCCCGTCCACGCCGAGCCCCGCCCCGAAGATCAGCAGCGGGTCGAGGCCGGCGGTGACGATGGCCCCACCGAGGGTGACGTACATGGCCTGTCGCGCGGCACCGACGGCGCGCAGCAGGCCGGAGAACATCATGCCCGGCCCCATCAGGAGATTGGAGGGCAGGGTGATCCAGAGGAAGCGGATCGCCACCGGCATGGTCTCGGCATCCGCGCCGATCCAGCCCAGAACATGCGGCAGGAAGGGCAGCATCATCAGGATCAGGGCGCCCGAGATCACGAGGCCGTGGATGGTTCCGGAGGTGGCGAGGCGCCGCGCACCCGCCTCGTCCCCGGCGCCGATCGCCCGCGAGACCAGGGCACCGGCCGCGATCATCAGGCCGATGTTGATGGCGATGGCGAAGAACTGGACGATGGTGGCGAAGCCCACCGCCGCGGTCAGGCTGGGGTCGCCGAGCTTCGAGACGTAGAGCAGCGAGAGGAAGTCGACGACGAAGATCGCCATCAGCCCCACCGAGCCGGTGGCGCTCATCGTCACCACGTGACGCAGGATCGAGCCTTGGACGAAGCGGGCGGAATCTCGGGTCGCCTCAGGCATCCGAATGCGCGTCCTGGGCGGCATGCGCCGGAGTTTGGGTGACCGGCGCTTCGAGGGTGCGCGTGGCCGCCTCGCGCGTCTTCGAACCGATGATGCCGCGGGTCTCGGCGTTGAGGGCGCGGGAGGGCCGCTGCGGCTCCGTCAACGGCTCCGGCTTGATCTCCGAGACACCGCGCGTCCAAAACGTGGCGTCCGGCGCGGCGCCGGCCTGCTGCAGCACGAGGCGGGCGATGTCGCGCTTGCGCACGTCCTCGGCGGTGGCAGTGGCCGCCTCGGCGCTGAGGCCGAGGCCCTCCAGGGTGGCGCGCCCGAAGGCGAGGGCGGATTCGACCGTTTCGCGCAGCTGGAAATCCACGTCGCGGTTCATGAGTTCGACGGCGTGCATGCGGTCGTAGGCCCGGACGTAGGTGCGCACGCTGGCGAATTCCTCATGCACGATGTCGACGATCTTGAGGGCCGCCTCGCCATCGTCGACGCAGACGCAGAGGAGTTCGGCCCGGCCGATGCCGGCGGCACGCAGCACGTCGAGGCGGGTGCCGTCGCCGTAATAGATGCGGAAACCGAAGCGGGAGGCGCTTCGGATCTGCTCCACGTCCTTGTCGATCACCGTGACGCTGATGCCCTCCGCGAGCAGCACCTGGGTCAGGATCTGCCCGAAGCGCCCGAAGCCGATCACGAGGACGCGGGCCTCGGTGCTCTCGATCGCCTCCGGCGTGGTCTCCGGCCCCTCGGGACGCCGGGCCAGCACGGTGTCGAGGGCCTTGGCGGCCACGGGCCCGACCAGCATGGTCAGGGCCGCCAGCGCCACGGCGAAGCGCGTGCCCGCCGGATCGACGAGGCCGAGCTCGCCGCCGGCCGGCAGCAGCACGAAGGCGAACTCGCCCGCCGGAGCCAGGATGGCGCCGCCGCGCACCGCGTCGAGCCAGGGCGAGCCGAACAGGCGGAACAGGCCGGCGACCAGCGCGACCTTGAGCAGGATCGCGCCGGCCGTCGCGCCCAGCAGGGTCGGCCACTCGGCCTTGAGCAGGCCGCCGTCGATCGACATGCCGACGCTCATGAAGAACAGACCGAGCAGCATGCCGCGGAACGGCTCGATATCGGCCTCGAGCTGGTGGCGGAAGTTCGATTCGGCCAGCAGAACGCCGGCCAGGAAGGCGCCCATCGCCATCGACAGGCCGACATGCTCCATCAGCATCGCGGTGCCGAGCACCACCAGGAGAGCGGCCGCCGTCATCACCTCGCGGGCGCCGCTGGCGGCGAGCAAGCCGAAGAACGGGTTGAGGCCGTAGCGCCCGACCAGAACCACGGCGAGGATCGCCGCGCCCACCGTGCCGGTGGATTGCAGGGCGGCGAGCAGCCAGCCGTCGCCGCCGCTCGGGCCGGACGCGGCGAAGAGGGGCATCAGGGCCAGGATCGCCACTACGGAGATGTCCTGGAACAGCAGCACCGCGAAGGCGCGCCCGCCATAGGGCGTGCCCATGTCGCCGCGCTCTTCCAGCAGCTGCAGGGCGACCGCCGTGGCCGAGAGCGCCAGCGCGATGCCGATGACGAGGCTCGCCGCGGGCTTGGCGCCCATCAGGATGCCGACGCCGGCGAGCGCGGCCGAGCAGACGAAGAGCTGGGCGGTGCCGAGCCCGAAGATGTCGCGCCGCATGGAGACGAGACGGGAGATCTGGAGTTCGAGGCCGACGATGAAGAGCAGCAGCACGACGCCGAGTTCGGCGACGCTCGCCGCCGTTTCGGGCTCGGCGATCAGCGAGAAACCGAACGGCCCGATCACCACGCCCGCCACGAGGTAGCCGAGCACGGCGCTCTGTCCGATAAGGCGGAAGATCGGCACGCCGATCACCGCCGCCGACAGGAACGTCAGCACGGGCGGCAGGAAGCTGACGTGGGTCGCGGCGCTCGCCATGGGACTCCGGAGCTCGGGTACTCGCGCTGGATAAGGACCGACTCGATCGCGATCGATCCAAGAGTGCCGGGCCGCCCGTCTTAACCACCGGGGGGCCGCCCGTCACGTCGGCACAGCCCTTTGCAGTCCCGTCACTCGCGCTCCACCGTGCGAATCGGCACGTCGGCCTCCCGCGTCCGATCTATGCGCCTCGCCCGTTGCGACGGCGCGCGCCCCACCGCTCGTTCCGGCGGCCCACGAGGAAGCTCGACGCGTCGCCCTCCCGGAGCAGGAGCTCGGAGTCGCGCACGTCCTGCCGCACGAGGCCGATATCCCGGAGTTCGCGGTCGGACATCCGCGAAAGCTGACCGATCACGCGGCGGTTAATGGCGGCCCGCGACACGCCCTCGGCCACATGGGCCATCAACCCGACGAACCAGGCCCTGGCGAACCAAGTCCCGGCCAAGAGGCGCGCCTTGGCGCCTGTGGGTGCGCCTGAGTGCCGGCAGGTGGCGGTAATTCTCGGAGTGGTGATGCCGTCCATGATGCAGGTCCCTGGCCGGCGCCCGCTCTCAAGGGGCGCCGATCCCGAAACCATGCGGGCCGGGGACTGGCCGCGACAGGGACAATTCAGTACGGTTCGGTTGAATTGTCCGGTACGAGGAGCAGGACAGATGAAGGCCTCCCCCCTGTCCGCCCCCACCCTTGTCGAGACCGTGGCGGCCTCGATCACCGAGCGGATCGCGGGGCGCCACCTCATGCCGGGCGCGCGCCTGCCGTCCGTACGCGCCTTCGCGGAGGCGATGGGCGTGTCGAAATCGACCGTGGTCGAAGCCTATGACCGGCTCGGGGCCGAGGGGGCCATCGTGGCGCGCCGGGGCTCGGGCTTCTACGTGGCCGGCAAGACGCGCCCCTTGTGCCTGAAGACGGTGGGGCCGCAGCTCGACCGGGCGGTGGATCCGCTCTGGATCACCCGCCAGTCCATGCAGGCGGGGCCGGACCTCGTGATGCCTGGCTCCGGCTGGCTCCCGGCGGCCTGGATGCCGGACGCGGCGATCCGGCGGGGCCTGCGGCAGTTGGCACGCGGCGGGGAAGCCAACCTCGTCGCGCACGACCAGCCCCTCGGCTTCCCGCCCCTGCGGGCGCAGATCGCCCGGCGCCTGGCCGAGAAGGGCGTCGAGGCGGGCGCGGATCAGGTCGTGCTGGTGGATTCGGCGACGCAGGCGGTGGATCTGCTCTGCCGCTTCCTGCTCGAACCGGGTGACGCTGTTCTGCTGGATGACCCCTGCTACTTCAACTACCACGCCCTGCTGCGCGCCCACCGCGCGCGGATCGTGGGGGTGCCGCTGACGCGATCCGGCCCGGACCTCGCCGCCCTCGACGCCCTCATGGCCGAGCACCGGCCCCGCTTCTACCTCATCAATTCCGCGCTCCAGAATCCCACGGGCTCGACCCTGGCCCCGGCGACCGCGCATCGCGTGCTCAAGCTCGCGGAGGCCCACGACACCCTGATCATCGAGGACGACATCTTCGGGGATTTCGAGGTCGAGCCCTCGCCGCGCCTGGCCGGCTTCGACGGTCTGGAACGGGTGATCCAGGTCGGCAGCTTCTCGAAGACGCTCTCGGCGGCCGTCCGCTGCGGGTTCGTCGCCCTGCGGGAGGACTGGGTGGAACCGCTCATCGACCTCAAGCTCGCCATGAGCCTCGGCAACAGCCACCTGTCGGCGAGCCTGATGCACGGCCTTCTCACGGACGGCACCTATCGCCGCCACCTCGGGGAGGTCCGCGAAAAGCTCGCGCGCGCCATGGCGCCGGCCTTGCGCCGGCTGGAGGCCTGCGGGCTGACGGCCTGGCTGGAGCCGGCCGGCGGCTTCTTCCTGTGGATGCGCCTGCCCGCGGGCGTGGATTCGGCGGACGTCGCCCGGCGCGCCCTGGCCCGCGGGCTCGTGCTCGCCCCCGGGGGGGCCTTCAGCCCCTCGTCGCTCGGCGACAGCTTCCTGCGCTTCAACGTGGCCCAATGCACCGATCCGCGCATGATCCCGATGCTGGAGGCCGCGTTGGCCGAATGCGCGGCCTCGGCCGCGCCTTGAGGTCCGCTCGAAGCGGCCCGACGCGAATTTACGGGAGAGCGGCCGGGTCCTGCGTGTCACGCGGACCCGGTTTCGCGGACCCAAGGGTGCCTGTGCCGGAGTTTTCCGCTATGACAGGTTGACAGGGGCGTCCCCGCCTCGCCACATCCCGGCTATCATGAGCGACGCGAATCCGACGACCTCCCCCGTCTCCAGCGATGTGGCCGAGCTGCCCTCGGTCAAGCCCCCCCTGGAGATCCTGCTCTGTGCGCCGCGCGGCTTCTGCGCCGGCGTCGTGCGGGCCATCGACGTGGTGGAACGTGCGCTGGCCATCTACGGACCCCCGGTCTACGTCCGTCACGAGATCGTCCACAACAAGTACGTGGTCGAGAGCCTGAAGCGGAAGGGCGCCGTGTTCGTGCGCGAGCTCGACGAGGTTCCGGACGGCTCCGCCCCGGTGATCTTCTCCGCTCACGGCGTCGCCAAGACGGTGCCGCACAACGCCGATTCGCGCGGCCTCACCACCATCGACGCGACCTGCCCGCTGGTGACCAAGGTCCACCGCGAGGCCGAGATCCACCACAAGCGCGGCCGCCACGTGCTGCTCGTCGGCCATTCCGGCCACCCCGAGGTCGTCGGCACCATGGGCCAGCTGCCCAAGGGCTCGATCACCCTGGTCGAGGACCTGGAGCAGATCGCCGCCCTGGAGCCGGAGAACCGCGACAACCTCGCCTGGGTGACGCAAACCACCCTGTCGGTGGACGACACCCGACACATCGTGGCGGCGCTGAAAGAGAAGTTCCCGACCATCACGGGGCCGCACAAGGACGACATCTGCTACGCCACCACCAACCGCCAGGAAGCGGTGAAGCAGGTGGCACCGCTGGTCGACGCGGTCATCGTGGTCGGCTCCTCGAACTCCTCGAACTCGCAGCGTCTGCGCGAGGTCGCCGAGCGCGTCGGCTGCCCGATCACGCGCCTCGTGCTGCGCGCCGAGGAGATCGACTGGCCGGCCTTCGAGGGCATCCGCAAGCTCGGCCTCACGGCCGGCGCCTCGGCGCCCGAGGTGCTGGTGGAAGAGATCATCGACGCGTTCGCCGCCCGCTACACCGTGACGGTGGATACGGTGTCGACGGTGGTGGAGGACATGTCCTTCCCGCTGCCGCGCGAACTGCGCAGCGAAGCCGCCGAATAACGGCCGTTCCCACGGCCGAAACCATCCGCAGGGGCGCCGTTCGGCGCCCTTGTCCTTTTCCGCCCCCGAGATGTTAAGCGAAGCGCCGTGGCCGTCTACACCGAGGTCTCCGACGAGGCCCTGACCGCCTTCCTCTCCGCCTACGAGATCGGCACGCTGCTCTCGTACAAGGGCATCGCCGAGGGCGTCGAGAACACCAACTTCTTCCTGCACACCACCGCCGGCTCCTACATCCTCACGCTCTACGAGAAGCGGGTGCGGGTCGGGGACCTGCCGTTCTTCCTCAACCTGATGGAGCATCTCGCCGCGCGCGGGCTCGCCTGTCCGCAGCCGATCCGCAACCGGGCCGGCGTGTCCTTGAGTGAACTCTGCGGCCGCCCGGCCGTCATCGTCAGCTTCCTGGAGGGCGTCTCGGTTAAGCGCCCCGGGATCGACCATTGCTGGGCGCTGGGAGGCGCGCTCGCGGGCCTGCACGCGGCGGGCGCCGATTTCGGCATGCGCCGGGACAACAATCTCTCGGTGGAATCCTGGGGACCGCTGTTCGCCGGAGCCGAGGCCCAGGCCGACACGGTCTCGCCCGGCCTCGCGGATCGCGTGCGCGGGGATCTCGCCGTGCTCCAGGCCGGCTGGCCCGCCGGCCTGCCCACGGGCGTGATCCACGCCGACCTCTTCACCGACAACGTGTTCTTCATCGGCGACGCCCTGTCGGGGCTGATCGACTTCTACTTCGCCTGCACCGACGCCTTCGCGTACGATCTGGCGATCTGCCTCAACGCCTGGTGCTTCGAGGCCGACGGCACCTTCGACCGGGACAAGGGCGCGGCCCTCATCGCGGGCTACGAAGCGGTGCGCCGCCTGACCGCGGCCGAGGTGGAGGCCCTGCCGATCCTATGCCGGGGCGCGGCCCTGCGCTTCCTGCTGACCCGCCTCGTGGACTGGCTCGACGTGCCGCCCGGCGCCCTGGTGCAGCCCAAGGACCCGCTGGAATACGACCGCCGGCTGACGTTCCACCGCACGGCGATGCAAGCGGTCGATTATGGCTGGGGCGTATAGGGAGGCTCGGCCTCACCGGGTCCGGTCCAGGGAGCACGAACCGGGGAGCACATTTCCCTTGCCCCGCACGCGGGGAGAGGATCGCAGGCACCTTGTCGTGCCTGCGATGAGCGAAGCGAGGGTGAGGGGACGGATCCGATCGAGACCCTCCCGGATTAGCCCCCTGACCTTCGGCTGCCGCCTCGCTCCGCCAACGGCAGGGTCGGCGAAACCCTCTCCCCGCGTGCGGGGCGAGGGGACGCGCACCGAGCGATGCGCGAACGTAGGTGCGATCCTCGCTCAGATTACCTTCAGCAGAGCTTCCGCCCCGGAGACCTCGGTCTTGGCCGGGGAATCCTCGACGTTGAGCACCCGCACCACGCCGTCCTCGACCAGCATGGCGTAGCGCTTCGAGCGCGGGCCGAGGCCGAAGCCGGCGCCGTCCATGTCGAGGCCGACGGCCTTGGCGAACTCGGCGTTGCCGTCGGCCAGGAATTCGATGCCCTCGGCGCCGCTGGCCTTCTGCCAGGCGTCGAGCACGAAGACGTCGTTGACGGAGGTCACCGCCACGGCGTCGACGCCGCGCGCCTTGATCTCGGCCAGCTTCTCCACGAAGCCGGGGAGGTGATTGCGGTGGCAGCTCGGCGTGAAAGCGCCGGGCACGCCGACGAGGACGACGCGGCGCCCCTTGAAGAGGTCGTCGGTGGTCTTGGCCTCGGGCCCGCTCGCGCCGCTCACGCGGAAGGTCACCTGGGGAAGGTGGTCGCCAACCTGGATCGTCATCCGTCGTCTCCTGAAACGCTCGCCGGCGCGCCCGGCACCCGCTCTGTGGGGCGGCCTCGTGCGGTTGCGTCTAGCTCGCGGGGCCGGACCTGTCGAGTTTGCCCGAATGGGTGAGGGGCCCTCGCATCGCGGCGCCCTGGACAACGCCGCCGGCCCGCGTAGCATGCGGGGATGCAGACCTCCCGGCCCCGAGCTTCCCGGCCTGAAGCCTCCCGACCTCATAGGGGTGATCCCGCCTATTTCGACGGTCAGTTCCTGGTGGCGATGCCGGGGCTCACGGATTCCCGCTTCGCCCGCTCGGTGATCTACCTCTGCGCCCACTCGGCGGATGGGGCGATGGGCATCATCCTGAACAAGCCGGTCTCGGACCTCAACATGCCGGACCTGCTGATCCAGCTCGACATCGCCAGCGAGACGGACGCGATCCGCCTGCGCGAGCGGGTCGGCCACATGCCGGTGCTGATGGGCGGGCCGGTGGACGCCAAGCGGGGCTTCGTGCTCCACACCGATGACTTCCACATCGACCAGTCCACGCTGATCATCGACGACGGCATCTGCCTGACCGCGACCGTGGACATCCTGCGCGCCATCGCCTCCGGCGACGGGCCCGCCAGCGCGGTGCTGGCGTTGGGCTACGCCGGCTGGCAGGCGGGCCAGCTCGAGAACGAGATCCTGGCCAATGGCTGGCTGATCTGCCCGGCCGACCCGGAGATGATCTTCCACACGGCCCTGGACGCCAAGTACGAGCGCACGCTGCGTAACAACGGCATCGATCTGGCCATGCTGTCGGTGAGCGCCGGGCACAGCTGAGGGCCGCGCGCCGAGATTCGTCTCAAGGGCGCTACTGCTCCACGAAGGGCGAACCGCCGGCATCCGGGTTCATGCCCTCCACCGGCGGCTTGCGGCGCGGGCGCGGCGTCGTTGCCGTTGCGGTCGGCGCCGCCGTGCTGGTGTTGACGCCGAGGCGGGTGGCGAGCGCCAGGGCCCGCGCCTCGGTAAAGCGCAAGTTGCAGAACCCGTGGGCGCCCTCGCGGGCATAGGTCCGGCAGAGCTGCTCGCGGTCGGACGAGAACGCCGCCTGCTCGGTCACCACGGGACGTAGGTCCTGTCCCTTCAGGCGCTGGCTCATCAACTTGTAGTTCTCGCGCACCGCCCGGTCGGCACCGCCGCGCGCGCCTTCGAACTCGCCGGCACGCGGAATCAGGCTTGCGGCGGGCGGTCCCCACAAGCCGGTCGGCGTCGTGGCGCAATCGGCCGCCGCGAAGGTGCAGACGGAGCCCGAGAGCGCCCGCACCAGTACGGCCCCGTCGAGCACGTCCAAGCGCAAGGGGCACTCGCCGCCCGCCACCTCGAAGCGGCCGACACCCTCGGGCCGACCCTCCGAGGACACGGCCACCGGCGCGCCGCCGTTAAGGGGAACCTTGCAGGCCTCCACGGGCTGCGAGATCTTGTTGCCCGGCAGCGTGATCCGGGCGGTGGTGCCGGAGCCGGACTTCTCCAGCTTCAGGCTCCCCGTGAGCCCGTTCAGCTGCAGGTCCTGGCCCATCACGTTGTCTTCCGAGGGCGCCTTCAGCACCACGGGCTGGCGCGGCACCGGCGGCGACTTCGGGACCTCCGCCGCCGGGGGCATGGCCTCGCCCGGAGGGGGCGCCACGGGTGCGCTCGGCACGCCGCGCGGGGGCACCGGGGGCTTGGCGGCCCGCCCGATCCCGAACAATTCCTCGAAGAACGACTGCGCGACGGCCGACTGTGGGACGGATGCCAGAACCGGCGAGAGCAGGAGTGGCAGAAGAAACACGCGGGACAGACGCATCGAGACTTTCAGGCCTATGGCGGGGGAGGCGGACGGATGCGCAGCCAAGCACTTTCACCACACACTTACCATGTGTGCACAGCCGCGCCATGGCACGAATAGGCGAACGCCCCGCTCGAACGCTTCGTCCACGGCTCTCTGGCGTGGCTCCGCCGGGAGCGCGTGCCGCGCCCCTGAGCGACCCCGCGCTCGCACAAGAGCATCAACGCCGGTCCGAACGATCGGATGCGCCGCGCCGCACGCCATCGCCTTGCGGCCTCGCGACACCCTTCTTATATCGGCCGAGACGCGGGATTAAGACCCGGCTCCGTACCGATCCGGGGTACGAACCGGTGCCCAACCCCGTTCTCACACACTCAGTTTTGCACAGCCATGGGCCGAGCTGCTTCGGGGCTCGGCGGTCTGCTTGACCAAACGACAACAGAGGGATCCCACCATGGGTAAAGTCATCGGTATCGACCTCGGCACCACCAATTCCTGCGTGGCCGTCATGGAAGGCACGCAGCCCAAGGTCGTCGAGAATTCGGAAGGCGCGCGCACCACGCCGTCCATCGTCGCCTTCACGGACGAGGGCGAGCGGCTCGTCGGCCAGCCGGCCAAGCGCCAGGCGGTCACGAACCCCGAGCGCACCTTCTTCGCCATCAAGCGTCTCGTCGGTCGCACCTACGACGACCCGATGACGCAGAAGGACAAGGGCCTCGTGCCCTATTCGATCGTACGCGGCGACAACGGCGATGCCTGGGTCGAGGCGGACGGCAAGAAGTATTCGCCCTCGCAGATCTCCGCCTTCACCCTGCAGAAGATGAAGGAGACCGCTGAGGCGCATCTCGGCCAGCCCGTGACGCAGGCCGTCATCACCGTGCCCGCCTACTTCAACGACGCCCAACGCCAAGCCACCAAGGATGCGGGCAAGATCGCCGGCCTTGAGGTCCTGCGCATCATCAACGAGCCCACCGCGGCGGCGCTCGCCTACGGCCTCGACAAGAAGAAGGCCGGCACCATCGCGGTCTACGACCTCGGCGGCGGCACCTTCGACGTCTCGATCCTTGAGATCGGCGACGGCGTGTTCGAGGTGAAGTCGACGAACGGCGATACCTTCCTGGGCGGCGAGGACTTCGACAACCGGGTGGTCGAGTACCTGACCTCCGAGTTCAAGCGCGAGCAGGGCATCGACCTGACGAAGGACAAGCTCGCCCTGCAGCGCCTCAAGGAAGCTGCCGAGAAGGCCAAGATCGAGCTGTCTTCGGCGACCCAGACCGAGATCAACCTGCCCTACATCACGGCCGACGCCACGGGCCCGAAGCACCTCGCCCTCAAGCTCAGCCGCGCCAAGTTCGAGTCCCTCGTGGACGATCTCGTGCAGCGCACGATCGAGCCCTGCCGCAAGGCGCTCAAGGATGCCGGCGTCTCGGCCTCCGAGATCGACGAGGTCGTGCTGGTCGGTGGCATGATCCGCATGCCGAAGATCCAGGAAGTGGTGAAGTCCTTCTTCGGCAAGGAGCCCCACAAGGGCGTCAACCCGGATGAGGTCGTGGCCATCGGCGCGGCGGTCCAGGCCGGCGTGCTCCAGGGCGACGTCAAGGACGTGCTGCTCCTCGACGTGACCCCGCTGTCGCTCGGCATCGAGACCCTCGGTGGCGTGTTCACCCGCCTGATCGACCGCAACACCACGATCCCGACCAAGAAGAGCCAGACCTTCTCGACGGCCGAGGACAACCAGAACGCGGTCACCATCCGGGTCTTCCAGGGTGAGCGCGAGATGGCGGCCGACAACAAGATGCTCGGCCAGTTCGACCTGATGGGCATTCCGCCGGCTCCGCGCGGCATGCCGCAGATCGAGGTGACCTTCGACATCGACGCCAACGGCATCGTCAACGTGACGGCCAAGGACAAGGCGACGAACAAGGAGCACCAGATCCGCATCCAGGCTTCGGGCGGTCTGTCCGACGCCGACATCGAGAAGATGGTCAAGGATGCCGAGGCCAATGCCGAGGCGGACAAGAAGCGCCGCGAGCTCGTCGAGGTGAAGAACCAGGGCGAGAGCCTCGTCCACGCCACCGAGAAGTCGGTCAAGGAGTACGGCGACAAGGTCTCGGCCGATGACAAGGGCGCCATCGAGACCGCGATCACGGCGCTCCGCACGGCACTGGACGGGGACGACGTGGAGGTCATCAAGGCGCGCACCACCGACGTGATGCAGGCCTCGATGAAGCTCGGAGAGGCCATGTACGCTGCAAACCAGGCCGGTGAGGCGGACGCCGCACCGGGTACCGGCGAGGCCAAGAAGGACGACGTCATCGACGCCGACTTCCAGGAAGTCGATGACAAAGACCAGAAGAAGCGCGCATAACGCCTTCATCTGAGCGCGGGGCCGGAGCGATCCGGCCCCGCGTCATGTCTCGCGCCTGCCGGCGACACGGTGGGATCGGTCCTTGGCGAATGAGCCAGGACCGCTGGGTTTGATCGGGGACGGCGCCACCGCGACGAAACGGGACGCCGGGGGACTTTGAGGACGGGAATGTCGAAGCGGGACTATTACGAGATCCTGGGCGTCTCCAAGACCGCGACCGACGGCGAGATGAAGGTCGCCTTCCGCAAGCTCGCCATGAGCTACCACCCGGACCGCAATCCGGGGAACGCGGAGGCCGAACTCAAGTTCAAGGAAATCAACGAGGCCTATCAGTGCCTCTCCGATGGCCAGAAGCGCGCCGCCTACGACCGCTTCGGCCACGCCGCCTTCCAGCAGGGCGGGGGGGGCGGACCGGGCTTCGGCAACGAGTTCGGCGACTTCATGTCGGACATCTTCGACAACTTCTTCGGCGACGGCCGGGCCGCTCCCGGCGGCGGACGGGGCGGCGCGCGCGGCGGGCCGAGCCGTGAGCGTGGCGCGGATCTGCGCTACAACCTCGAGATCTCCCTGGAGGAGGCGTTCGCCGGCAAGGCCGAGACCATCAAGATGGCGACCTCGGTCACCTGCGAAGTGTGCGCGGGCTCGGGCGCCAAGGCCGGTTCGAAGCCGCGCCCCTGCCAGACCTGTGGCGGCTACGGCCGGGTACGGGCGGCGCAAGGGTTCTTCGCCATCGAGCGCACCTGCCCGAACTGCCACGGGCGCGGCGAGATGATCGACGACCCCTGCGGCGCCTGCAGCGGCGCCGGCCGGGTCACCCGCGAGCGTACCCTCTCGATCAACGTGCCGGCGGGCGTCGATGACGGCCTGCGCATCCGCTTGGCCGGTGAGGGCGAGACCGGCCTGCGCGGCGGGCCGGCGGGTGACCTCTATGTCTTCCTCTCGATCCGGCCGCACGAGTTTTTCCAGCGCGACGGCGCCGATCTGTTCTGCCGCGTGCCGATCTCCATGGTGACGGCGGCGCTCTCGGGCGAGATCACCGTGCCGGTGATCGACGGCTCGCAGACGCAGGTCCGCATCCCAGCCGGGACGCAGACCGCCAAGCAGTTCCGCATCAAGGGCAAGGGCATGCCGGTCCTGCGCTCGCGTGACGTCGGCGATCTCTACATCCAGGTCTTCGTCGAGACGCCGCAGAATCTCTCGAAGCGGCAGCGCGAACTCCTGCAGGAATTCGACCAGTCGGCTTCCGACGAGAACCACCCGGAGAGCGCCGGCTTCTTCTCGAAGGTCAAGGACTTCTTCGAGGCCTTCGGCGGCACCGCGCGCACGTGACGGCGTTCCCGCACGAGCATCGATGGGCCCGGGGATCAAAACAAGGCCGAGCCGGTTCTATGATGTGGCGGTCCGGCACCGCTCGCTCGATCTCGCCGGCCGGTCGGCTGCGTCCGATGGATGCAAGCTTGACTGCCGAAGAGGTTCGTCGTCTAGCCTTTCCTTCCCAACCCGTGATCTGAGGACATAGGGTCTTGCCGCCGCTACGCCGCTCCAGCGCCAAAGACGACCTCGCAGCCGGTGCCAGCCGTACGCGACGGGACCCGCTGGAGGACGAGGCGCGCTTCCTGCGTTCCTGGTTTGAGCGCCCGCTCGTCACCGGCGCTGTCACGCCATCCGGCCGTATGCTGGCCCGCACCATGGCCTCGTACGTCGACCCGCGCGTGAGCGGCCCGGTAATCGAGCTCGGCCCCGGCACAGGCCCGGTGACGGAGGCTCTGGTTCGGCGCGGCGTCGAGCAGGAGCGGCTGATCCTGGTCGAGTACAACCCGGATTTCTGCAAGCTGCTGCAGAAGCGCTTCCCGCGCGCCACCATCGTGCGCGGCGACGCCTACAACATCCGCGAGACCCTCGGCACCATGCTCGCCGAGAAGGCAGCCGCCATGGTGTCGAGCCTGCCGCTCTTCACCAAGCCGCTGGAGCAGCGGCTCGACCTCCTCAACACCGCCCACACGATGATGCATCCGAGCGCGCCGTTCGTGCAGTTCACCTACGCGGTGGTGCCGCCGATCCCGGCCCGCTGCGATGCGGGCACCTACACGGCCAGCCGCTCGAACCGGGTCTGGCTGAACCTGCCGCCCGCCCGGGTCTGGGTCTATCGCCGGCCCTGAGGCCAAACCCGAACCTGAGATGAAGGACGATCTCAGATCGCGTTCAGTGGACCTGCCTTACATCCAAGAACAAGGGCGCCCTGGCGCCCGCGCGCATGGACAGGGAGGTTCTCATGACCACGTCACGGATCGGATCGGTACGGGGCTTCCGCGCCCTGGTCGCCGCCCTGGCGATCACCGGCAGCGTCGGCGCCGCCCCAATCGCAGAAGCTGCCCCGGCCTTCGCGCAGACCACGTTCTCCGACCGGGCCGGCGCCACCCCCGTGCAGTACTGGGGCGATCGTGGCGGCTGGGGCTATGACCGCCATCACCACCACGACCGGGGCTACGGTCACCGCCACCACGGCCACGGACGCGACCACGGCTGGGGTCACCGGCACCATGGCGGCTGGGGCCATCGCGACCATGGATGGGGCCACCGTGATCACGGTCACCACCATCGCGGCCACGGCCACCACGACTACTGACGGGCCGATCGCTTATCCCGCGATCCGCTCCAGGATCGCGGGCATGTCGGCCGGCGCGACCCCATCGATCCGGTAGGCCGCCCGCACGGCCGCCTCTGCCCGGTCGGCGGCATCCCCATCGCGCGCGTGGATCGTGGCGAGTGGCTGGCCCCGCTCGATTCGGGCGCCGGCCCGGCGCAGGCCGGTAAGGCCGACCGCCGGGTCGATGGCGTCCTGCGGGCGGGTGCGCCCGCCACCGAGACCGATCACCGCGAGCCCGAGGTCCCGCGTCGCCACGGACGCGACGAAGCCGTCTGCTTCCGCAGGCACAGAACGGATGACGGGCGCCGCCGGCAGATGATGGCCGGACCGCTCCAGGATGTCGGTCGGCCCGCCGAGGGCCGCCACCATCCGGGCGAACACCTCCGTGGCCCGGCCGGAGTCCAGCGCGGCTTCGAGGCGCGCGCCCGCTTCGGCGGTATCGGCGCAGAGCCCCCCCACCACCAGCATTTCGGCGCCGAGCGCCAGGGTGACGGCGTGGAAGGCCGGCTCGCGGGCGCGGCCCGTGAGGTAGTCGAGGGTGTAGGCCACCTCGACGGCGTTGCCGGCCGCCGAGGCGAGGGGGGAATCCATGTCGGTGACCAGCGCCACCGTGCGCAGGCCCGCGCCTTGCGCCACGCCGACGATACTGGTGGCGAGGTCCCGCGCCTGCGCGCGCCGCGCCATGAAGGCGCCGGAGCCTGTCTTCACGTCCATGACCAGGCCGTCGAGGCCGGCGGCGAGCTTCTTCGAAAGGATCGAGGCGGTGATGAGGTCGAGGCTCTCCACCGTGCCGGTGACGTCGCGGATCGCGTAGAGGCGCCGGTCGGCCGGGGCGAGGTCGGCGGTCTGTCCGATGATGGCACAGCCGACTTGCGCCGTGACGCGCCGGAACCGATCGAGATCCGGCGTCGCGTCGTAGCCCGGGATGCTGCCGAGCTTGTCCAGGGTGCCGCCGGTATGGCCGAGGCCGCGCCCCGAGATCATCGGCACGTAGCCGCCGCAGGCCGCCACCATGGGGGCGAGCGCGAGGCTGACCGCGTCGCCGACCCCGCCGGAGGAATGCTTGTCGAGGACGGGGCCGGGCAGGTCCCAGGCCAGAACGGTGCCGGAATCGGTCATGGCGCGGGTCAGCGCCACGCGTTCGCCGAGCGAGAGGCCCCGGAAGAACACCGCCATGGCGAAGGCCGCAGCCTGCCCCTCGGTGACGCTGCCCTCGGTCAAGCCCGCAACGAAAGCCGCGATGTCCGCGGGCGCGACCTCGCCGCCGTCGCGCTTGGTCCGGATGAGTTCCTGCGGCAGCCTCACCGGGCCGTCCTCGGGCCGGCGGTC
>NZ_BPQL01000022.1 GCF_022179225.1 Methylobacterium goesingense | reverse complement strand
GGTGCTGGCGGTGCTCGGCCTGCTCTACTGGGCCATCACCATGTGGGAGGCCGGACAGGCCACCAACGGCCAGGTGGTGCTGGTCTGCACCTTGGGCATCCGCATCCTCGCCGCGACCCGCGATCTCGCCGTGGCGCTGGTCGACGCGACCCAGCACACCGCCCGCCTCTCGGAGGCGCTGCACACCCTGCTGCAACCGCACGATCTCATCGACCACCCGGAGGCAGAGCCCCTCTCCGGCAGCACGGGCGCCGAGATCACCTTCGACCACGTCGCCTTCGCCTACCCGGACGGGCGCGGCGTCTTCACGGATTTCGACCTCGTCATCCAGCCCGGCCAGCGCGTCGGCCTCGTGGGCAAGTCGGGAGGCGGCAAGTCGACCCTGTTCTCCCTGCTGCAGCGCTTCTACGACGCGCAGGGCGGCCGCATCCTGATCAACGGCCAGGACATCCAGCGGGTGACGCAGGAATCCCTGCGCGAGGCCATCACGGTGGTGCCGCAGGACGTCTCGATGTTCCACCGCACCCTGCGGGAGAACATCCGCTACGGCCGACCCGACGCCTCGGATGAGGACGTCTGGAAGGCGGCCGCGGCGGCCCATTGCACCGACTTCATCGAGGCTCTGCCGGAAGGTTTCGACACGATCGTGGGCGACCGTGGCGTGAAGCTCTCCGGCGGTCAGCGCCAGCGCATCGCCATCGCGCGGGCCATCCTAAAGGATTCGCCGATCCTGCTCCTCGACGAGGCGACCTCGGCCCTCGACGCCGAGTCCGAGGAGGCGATCCGCCACGCGCTGGCCAACCTGATGAAGGGCCGCACCGTGATCGCCATCGCGCACCGGCTCTCGACCCTGAAGGATTTCGACCGGATCGTGGTGCTGGAGGGCGGCCTGATCATCCAGGACGGCTCGCCGGACAAGCTGACCCATCTCGACGGCTTCTACCGCGAGCTGATGAAGAAGGAATCCATGTCGATGGCGCTCGCGGCGGCCTGACGCGCCGAGCACGTCGCGGCCCGGAGGGGCCTGCCCTTGACCTGGCGGATCTCGGGGTAGCCCGAGATCCGAGCGCCGCTTCAGTTGTGCGACTGGATGAAGTTGCGCACCAGCGGGTAGGTCTGGCTCTCCCACTTGCGGCCCGAGAAGACCCCGTAATGGCCGACACCGGCCTGGAGGTGGTGGCTCTTCATGTGATGGGGCAGGCTCGTGCAGAGGTCATGCGCCGCCATGGTCTGGCCCACCGCGCAGATGTCGTCCCGCTCGCCCTCGACAGTCATCAGCGCGGTCTTGCGAATGGCCCCCATGTCGATGGGATTGCCCCGGTAGGTCAGCTCGTTCTTGGCCAGGGTGTAGTCCTGGAACACGGTCTTGACCGTCTCGATGTAGAATTCCGCCGCGAGGTCGAGGACGGCGAAGTACTCGTCGTAGAAGCCCTCGATCTGCTGCGCCTTCTCGGTCTCGCCATTGGCGAGGTGCCAGAACAGGTCGGCATGGCCCTGCATATGCCGCTTGGCGTTCATGGAGACGAAGGCCGAAACTTGCATGAAGCCCGGATAGACCCGCCGCCCTGCGCCCTTGTGGCGGTCCGGCACGGTGGCGATCAGGTTCTTCTCGAACCAGGCGATCGGCTTCGAGGTGGCGAGGTGGTTCACCGAGGTCGGCGAGATCCGGCAATCCACCGGGCCGGCCATCAGCGTCATGCTGCGCGGGTGGGCCGCGTCCTTGGAATGCGCCATGACGGCCGCGGCGGCGAGAGCCTGCACGGCCGGCTGGCACACGGCGACGAGATGCGCGCCCTCCCCGATCACGCCGAGGAACTGCACGAGGTGGTCGACATAGTCGTCGAACCCGAACGGCCCGGCGCTCAAGGGCACGTCGCGGGCGTTGTGCCAGTCGGTGATGTAGACGTCGTGGTCGGGCAGCAGCGTGCGCACCGTACCGCGCAGCAGGGTCGCGAAGTGGCCCGAGAGGGGCGCGACCACGAGGACGCGCGGCTGCACGGTGTCGACGTCCTTCTTGAAGCGCAGCAGGGTGCCGAACGGCGTGGCGAAAGCCGCCTCCTCGGTCACCGGCACCTCGCGGTTCCCCACCGTGACGCTGTCGATGCCGTAGGCCGGACGCGCGAAGGTGAGGCCCGCACGCATCATCATCCGGGCGCCGGCCGACCACCAGTTCAGCGGCTCCCGGTAGCCGGCGGCAGTCCAGGGCGAGACCGCGTCATGGACGAGACGTCCCCAGGCTCGGGTCTGGGCAGCCAGATCCGACTGGGCATCGAAAGCACGATAGAGCATGCAGCCCGAACTCCTACGCGAACGGTCGAACCAGAAAAACGTCCGCGACGGACGGGTGCGCCGGCTGGGCCGACGACGGGGCGCTACGCTGCGGCAGGGCGGCGCCTGACGCAACGGGCCTAACAAGTGATATCCTGCGGCTGTTGTGCGGATACATCACAAGGACAGGAACACACCGTCGGCCGGATGACGCGCGGGATCCGGAGTTCCCGAGCGCGGAAGGGACTGTTCAACCCGCCGCGCCTGAGAAAAGATCCCTTGGGGCCGCGATGCGGATTACCGAGCACCGGAATCATTTTGCAGGCTCGCGCGTGGCATGAGTCGGCGCGGCATGAGTCTTGGATCGCGATCTGGCCGCGCGAGCAGGCCTCGATCGCTCGAATGTGAAGACCATCAGGGGGGACCATGCCTGCGGCGACACTGACCATCTCCAGCCGAAACTATTCGTCCTGGTCGCTGCGCGGCTGGCTGGTCTGCCGGATGGCGGGCCTCGACTTCGAGACCGAGCTGCTCTCCGGCAACGACGCCTCCACCCGGGCGGAGCTGCTGCACCTTTCGCCCTCCTTCCTCGTGCCCCGCCTCGTCCACGGCGAGATCATCGTCTGGGATACCCTGGCGATCGCGCAGTACCTCAACGAGATCCGGCCGGAGGCCGGGTTCCTGCCCCGCAACGCCGTCGCCCGCGCCCATTGCCGCTCGATCGCGGGGGAGATGCATGGCGGCTTCATCAACCTGCGCTCGGCCCTGCCGATGAACCTCAAGGCGCGCCACACCAACTTCAAGATCTTCAACGGCGCGCGGGGCGACATCGAGCGGGTCATCACCATCGTGGACGAGTGCTTGTCGCGCTACGACGGCCCCTTCCTGTTCGGCGAGACGCCGAGCCTCGCCGACGCGATGTACGCGCCCGTCTGCACGCGCTTCCGCACCTACGATGTCGCGCTCTCGCGCAAGACCGCCCTCTACCGCGACACCATCCTGGCCTGGCCGCTGATGGAGGAATGGGCGGCCGAGGCCCGTCGCGAACCCGACGAGATCGAGGAACTCGACATGGAGTTCTGATCCGCGCTGCCGGGGGCTCGACGGTCAGGCGGCGGCGCGGGTGCCCGGGTCGACGGCGGGGCTCGCCGGGGCGCCCGCCACGGCTGCGGCGCGCGGCATTTCGATCCGCGCGCTCAGGCCCCGTGGCGTGCGGTTGCGCAGGGTGAGCCGGCCCTCGTGCGATTCCACGATGGCGAGCACGATCGACAGGCCGAGGCCGAAGCCGCTCGCTGTATCGAGGTTGCGCGCCCGGTCCCCGCGCACGAAGGGCTGGAGCATGGCGTCGCGCTCCCCCTCCGGAATGCCGGGTCCGTCGTCGCTGACCTCGACGGCGACGCCGCGTTCCGTCTGGGTCACCGAGAGGCGGGCGCCGCCGCCGTACTTCACGGCGTTGTCCACGAGGTTGACGATCGCCCGCTGCAACTCGTCCGGACGTGCCTGAACCAGCACGTGGCGCGTTTCCGCCACCCGGACGTCGGCGCCGATATCGGCGAACTCGTCGGCCACCGTCTGCACGACGGAGGCGAGGTCGACCAGGGTCTTGACGCCTCCCTCGGGGGCCTGCCCGTCGCGCACGAAGGACAGGGCCGCTTCCACGAGGCCGTTCATCTGGTCGAGGTCGCGCAGGGTCATCGACCGGGCATGCTCGTCCTCGATGAACTCCGCCCGCAGACGCAGGCGGGTGATCGGGGTGCGCAGGTCGTGGCTGATGGCGGCCAGCATCTGGGTGCGGTCGTCGATGAGGCGGCGCACGCGGGCGCGCATCCGGTCGAGGGCCCGCGACACCGCGACGACCTCACGCGGGCCGTTCTCGGGCAGGTCGACGAGGTTCATGCGGGTACCGAACACGTCGGCGGCCTCGGCCAGCCGGGCCAGCGGCGCCGTGAGCGCCCGGGTCGCGTAAAGGGAGATCACCGATACGACGACGGCCAGGAACACGAAGGTGAAGATGATGGCGCCCTGCCGCATCGGGGGCCTGTCGTCGTCCGGCACCAGGGCCGAGAGCCGCGCGCCGCCGGGCGTCTCGATCCCGACCTTGACACCGACGGGCGCCTCCGCCGTGCGCGATCCCCCCCTGAGGTCGGTGATCGCCAGGGGCCGGGCGAAACCGTCGCGCAGGCGCTGGACCATCGGATGGTCGGAGATGCGATCCCCGGCCTCCGGCGCCGCGGTGTCGGCGGGCTTGCCGTCCCACGCTTCCAGGCGAAGGGTCGGCAGCATCCGCGCCGCATTGGCCAGCAGGGCGGGCCGGTCGGCCGGACTGGCGCCGTCGAGGAGGCGCGTGACGGTGGCGATGCGCGTGGCGGCGACGCCGGGATGGTCGTCGGGCCGCCAGGGCTCGCGCAGGGTGAAGAACGCGAGGGTGGCGAGCGCGTGGGCCACCACGACCGCCGCCACGATGAGGAGGGCGATCTGCCCGGCGACGCTCGACGGACCGAGGGCGCGCAGGCGGTTCCAGCGGGCCCTCATGCGCGGGAGACCTCGGGCGTGAACAGGTAGCCGCCGGACCGGATGGTGCGGATGATCTCGGGGTTGCGCGGGTCCTGCTCGATCTTCTGGCGGATGCGGCTGATCAGGACGTCGATACTGCGCTCGAACGGCCCGGCGGCCCGCCCCTGCGTCAGGTCGAGGAGCTGGTCGCGGGAGAGCACCCGGCCGGGCCTGAGGCAGAGGGCGTGCAGCAGGTCGAATTCGGCCCCCGTGATGGCGATGCGCGCCGCCTCCGGGCTGAGGAGCTGGCGCAGGGACACGTCGAGGGTCCAACCGAGGAAGTGCAGGCGGCGCACGCCCTCCTCTGCCTCCGCCTCCGTGCCCGAACCCCGCCGCAGGATGGCGCGGATACGGGCCAGGAGTTCGCGCGGGTTGAACGGCTTCCCGAGGTAATCGTCGGCTCCGATCTCCAGGCCGATGATCCGGTCGATCTCCTCCGCCTTGGCGGTGAGCATGAGGATCGGGATGCGGGAGGCGGCGCGCAGGCGCCGGCAGAGGCTGAGGCCGTCCTCGCCGGGAAGCATCAGGTCGAGCACGACGAGATCGACCCGAGCATCGGCCAGGATCCGGTCCATGGCGACGCCGTCCCCCGCGAGGCTGACGCGGCACTCGTTCGCCCGCAGGTAGCGCGCCACGAGGGCGCTGATCTCGCGGTCGTCCTCGACGAGTAGGATATGGGGGTGGGTCGTACTCGTCTGCGGCATGGTCCCGAGCATCGCGGCTCCTCGCGCATCCGGGAAACCCCGGCGCGGATTGGTCGACGGACGATTATGCGCCCTCCCGACCCCGGGGCGAAGGGCCGCTCCCGCAACGATTTGTAAACGGCTGTTTCGAGCGCGCCGCATCGGAAACGGCCCGAAACACACGAGCCCGGCCCCGGCAATCCGCCGGCACGGATTGCCGGGGGACGCGCCGATTCTTATGTCGGTGCGATGGCGCCGGTCTCGTGACCGTCACGGATGGCGGCCGAATTCCTTCGGGAGACGACGATGGAAGGCTCCAAGATGCATGGTTCGAACCGGCTGTTCGACGATTTCGCCCGCCTGATGACCGACGCCGCCGGGGCCGCCCAGGGCGTGCGCCGCGAGGCCGAGACGGTGTTCAAGGCCCAGGTCGAGCGCCTGATCCGCGACATGGACATCGCCTCCCGCGAGGAGCTCGACGTGCTGCGCGACCTCGTCTCGGCGCTCCGCACCCAGAACGACACCCTGGCAGCCCGGGTCACGGCGCTCGAGGCCAAGCTCGGCGCGGACGCGCAGGCGGGCGCGAGCGAAGCGGTCTGATCCGGGCCCCTTTTCTGGCCGATTCCCTGGCCGATTCGCGGGGCTCCAAGGCCGCCGCGCTTGTGCACAGGAAGGAACGGTGGACGGTCGCTTTCCTGTTCACCGGCTCACCGACCCGCTTTGAAACAGGAGTCCGGCGCGGTCTATAGTGGGTCATGACCTGATTCGCCTTCGACCCGAGCCGCCCTGCACCGAACAGAATCGCCGTGTTTCGCCCATCCTCGCGGGCGTGACTGGCACAGATCCGGATCATGGTGGCTCCGGTCGTCCGTCCGACGCTCGCAACGACTTCGCCGATCCGTCACGGATCGACAAACTGGACCGCCATGACCCAACTCCACATCGAAGATCACGACCGGCACGAGCATCCCCTCGACATCGTCGAGCGCCTCGCGTCGCTGCGCGACTGGATCTTCGACCGGGCCGAGACCGACGAGATGTCGGTTTCCGTCGCCGGGCGCTGGGCCGATTACCACGTCGCGTTCACCTGGATCGAGGACGTGGAGGCGCTGCACGTGGCCTGCGCGTTCGACCTGAAGGTTCCTGAGCGCCGGCGCACCGAGATCCTGACGCTGGTCTCCCTGGTCAACGAGCAATTGTGGGTCGGACATTTCGACCTGTGGTCGACGGACAACGTGGTGATGTTCCGCCACTCGCTGCTCCTGACGGGCGGGGCCGCGCCGACGCAGGGCCAGTGCACGATGATGCTGAAATCGGCGGTCGATGCCTGCGAGCGCTACTATCAGGCGTTCCAGTTCGTGCTCTGGGCCGGCAAGTCTGCCCGCGAGTCCCTCGACGCCGTGCTCTTCGAGACCGAAGGCGAGGCGTGAGCGCGTCCGCCCCGGCCTCAGGCGCCCTCCCCGCCTCCCTCACCCTCGTCGGCGCCGGCAAGATGGGGGGCGCCATGCTCTCCGGCTGGCTCTCGGCCGGGCTGGATGCCGGCCGCACCACGGTCCTCGACCCGCAGCCCTCCCCCGAGATGCAAGCGCTCTGCGCGACGCGCGGGATCGCGCTCAACCCGGCCGAGCCGTCCGTGTCGGAGGTTCTGGTGCTGGCGATGAAGCCGCAGGGCCTCGAGGCCGCCGCCCCGGGGCTCGCGTCCCTGATCGGACCGGACACGCTCGTGATCTCCATCCTGGCGGGCAAGACCATCGCCAACCTCCGCGACCGCCTGCCCGGCGCCCGTGCCATCGTGCGGGCGATGCCCAACCTCCCCGCCAGCATCGGCCGGGGGGCGACCGGGGCCGTCGCAAGCGCGGAGGTCGAGGCCCGACAGCGGGCCCAGGCGGACGCGCTCCTCGCGAGCGTCGGCTCGGTGGAATGGCTCGACGACGAGGGCCTGATCGACGCCCTCACCGCCGTCTCGGGCTCCGGCCCGGCCTACGTGTTCCTCCTTGCCGAGGTGATGGCGCAGGCGGGCACCGCCGCCGGCCTGCCCGCCGACATGGCCGCGCGCCTCGCCCGCTCCACGGTCTCGGGCGCCGCCGCCCTCCTGGAGGCCAATCCCCGCGAGGCCGGGCTCTTGCGCCAGGACGTGACCTCGCCGGGCGGGACCACGGCGGAGGCGCTGGCGGTGCTGATGCGCAGCGGCGGCCTGCCGGACCTGATGCGCGAGGCCGTGGACGCGGCGCGGCGCCGCGCCGGCGCTCTGTCGGGCTGAGCCGGACCTAACGTTCCGCCATCGCGACACTACATGGGGAGCGAATTGGACGAGGATCGCACGACCATGGCCAAACGCCCCGGCTCTCCCAAGCCCGAGACCCACGAGACCGCCACGAACGCCGTCAGCACCGAGGTGGCGGCGGGCGGGACGAAGCCGTCCCCGCGCGAAGCGGCCGTCGAGGCCCTGATGCGGCTCGCGGCCGAGCAGCCGTGGAACGACATCGAGGTGGGTGACATCGCCCGGGAAGCCGGCCTGAGCCTCGCCGAACTGCGCGACCTGTTCCCGTCCAAGGGGGCGGTGCTCGGGGGCCTCTCGCGCATCATCGACCGCAAGGTCCTGGAGGGCGACAATGCGGACCTCGCCGACGAGCCGACCCGCGAGCGCCTGTTCGACGTGCTGATGCGGCGCCTCGATGCGATGACGCCCTATAAGGACGCACTCCGCCGGATCTCCTACGCCCTGCGCGGCGACCCGCTCTCGATGCTAGCGCTGAACGGCGTCGCCTTGAACTCGCATCGCTACATGCTCGCCGCCGCTGGCATCAACACCGAGGGGCCGCTCGGCCGCCTCAAGCTCCAGGGCGTGGTCATCGCCTTCGCCCGCACGGTCGAGGTCTGGCTCGACGACGACGACCCGGCGCTGGCCCGGACCATGGCGCGCCTCGACAAGGAGATCCGCAACGGCGAGCGTTTCATGGAGCGCGCCGACGACGCCCGTCGCCTCACCGCGCCCTTCCGGGCGCTGGGCCGTTCGCTCCTCGACCGGGGCGGACGTGCGCGCCGGGCACGCCACGCGGCGGACGAACGCAACGAGGATCGGGCAACCCCCTCGGCGGCGACCCGGCCGCGGCCATCTGAGACCTAACCCGGATCGGCCGAAATCTGCACCGGCCGGTCCGTCTCCCCAAGGTGGATCGCGAGCCAGATCGTCGGCCGGTCCGGGTCGGTGAAGGTGACCCGGTGGGTCATGCCGGCCGGAATCATGCGGTGGTCGCCCGGCGCCAAGGCCGTCTCGACGCCGCCCATTTCCAGCCGCGCCGCGCCAGCGAGGAGCAGTACCCACTCGTCATGGGCCTGCCGATAGGGCCGGTCGACCGGCGTGATCTGCCCCCGGGAGACGATGCGCTCGATCCGGCATCCGGGCCGCGCGAGGAGGTCTGTGAACACCTCGCCCGCCGATGCATCGGGCAGGTCGGCGAAGACGTTGGCGGCGGGGGTAACGGGGGCCATCGGCTCTCCTCGACTTCGGCGTTGAGCCCGACATATCGCGCGGATGCCGCGCCGGTTGAACGGTCCGGGCCATCCGGTGTCGTGGAACTTCCCGCGGCCGGTGGAGCCTCGGTCAGACACCCTGCCAGGGTCTGACGTAGGTCGCGTGGACGGTGGGCCATTGGCCGGAGCCGGTATCGACCACCATCGTCATGACGAGCCGATCGCCGTCCTGGCGGAAGCGGATCGTGAAGGCCCGTCCCGTCGGCCAGCCACGTCCCTGCAGGTCCCACCGGCCGTCGCCCATGAGATCGGTAGGGCCGGTCCGCGCGAGGGTCGCGGTCCATCCGTTGTTGGCGCTGACGACGATGCCCCGATCTCCGGTCCGGAACGCGATCCGACAGGTCGGACAGGCGCCCGCATTGGTGGCGATCTGCTGCCATTCGCCCAGGATGGACTCGGCTTGCTCCACCTCGGCCGCGACGGGCAGGACGAGGGCCGCGAGCACCATCGGCAATGCGGCCGGTCTCATTCCCATCGCGGGTGCAGCCCGTTCCTATCCACCTGGCGGGTCCGATCGCGCCGGCTCGACGACCACGTTCGGAGGCGTCGCGCCGGCGTCCCCGAGGACCTTGCGCAGGGCGCGAGCCCGGGTTCGGCCCGCGCGCCGGCGCGTTTCCGGAACCGCGCCGTCCGCGTTCCACTCCCGCGCCACGTCCGCGATCGCGTCGGCATGGATCAGCCCGCGCTCGACGGCATGCTCGGCCATGGCGAGGCTGTCGGCGGCCAGCACCAGGCTGCTGCCGTCCGCCTCCACCGCTTCGGCGAGGCGGGCGATCTCGTCGAGGCGTCCCGAGCCCTGCGAGACGTTGCGGATGTAGACCGCCGCCACCCGGCCCGGATGGGCGGCCACGATCTCCGCATAGACCTCCGGGTCGTGCTGGCCGCTGTCGCCGATCAGCACGAAGGGCAGGTCGTGGTAGAGGGCGAGCATGCGCTCGATCAGCTCGCGCTTGTGGTCCTCGGCCCGGCGCGGCAGCGGGCTGCTCCAGGACAATCCCCATTCGCGCAGGAACAGCACCGGTCCGACGGGAATCCGGTGCATGAGGAAGAACTCGCTCAGCATGTCGTAGATGCCCCACGGCGCCCGCGAGACGTAGAGCATCGGGTTGCCCTCGGCGCCGCACGGCCCCGCGTAGAGCGCGCGATAGAGGGCGGCGGCGCCCGGGAAGGCGACGCGGTTCTCCGCATCCTCCACGAACAGGCGCCAGAGCATCTTGGCCTTGTTGGCCACGCCCGTGCGCATGATCGTGTCGTCGATGTCGCTGATGACCACCCGGCGGCAGGCGGCGGAGGGGATGAAGACCTGTCCCTTCGCCCGCACCGGCTCGGGCCCGGCCAGATCGAGTTCCATCAGGTGCCAGGACGCTTCCGGCGGGGCGGGCAGGTTCGGCCGCAGATGGACGCGGAAGTAGCCGTCGCGGTCGGTGACGACCTGTTCCTCGCAGCCGAAGAACCGCGCGGTGAGCACCGCGCCCGCCACCTTGCGGCGAGTGATGCGCCGCCGGATGTCGCGCAGTTCCGCCGCCCAGCCCGCGTCGGCGGCGCTCGCCGCCCGTTGCGACTGGCGGAAGACCCGGCCGATCAGAAAAACCTCATCGCGCGAGCCGTAGCCGCGATAGGTCTCCACCACCGTGCCGGCCCTGCCCTGAGACCGGCGGACCGGCTTGGCGAACAGGCGTAAGGCCCGCAGGGCGACCCTGGCGAGGCGGGAGGCCCCGGAACGGCTCATGGTTGCGTCATCATCGGCTGGTCCCGGCATCGCGGGTCAATGCCCGGCGCCGGCAAAGGTTCGGTATCGCGCGACGCACGGGGTCTCACGCAGCTGTGGATGCGCCGTGCCATGCCGTCGCGCGAACGGAACACGGCCGGCGAGGGCCGGTTCACGTCGGCACCCTACGTGTTCCGCGTACCGTCAGCGTCGAGTTTCCATGCATCTTCCCACAGACGACAGCGGCCATCCCCTGGCCGTGGCCTTCGAGGATTTCATCAGAAGTCAGCCCTTCCCCTGCGTCGGCGCGAAATCCGCGCTCTCGAAGGGCCAGATGAAGATCGTCGTGGCGCGCAGCATTGCCTCGAGCTGGGACGATCCCCGGCTCTATCCGGCGCTCCTCGCCTTCATCTGCCGCTACCGCGCCAAGCCCGACCTGTTCCAGAGCTTCGCCGTCATCTTCGCGGACGAGACAGCCTTCCCCGAGGAGGTGTTCGAGCGTCACCTCTGGAACCGCGTGCAGTCCCTGTCGGACAAGGACGCGTTCCTCGGCCAGCGCTACGACGCCCGCGTCGAGGCCGATCCGAACGATCCGCACTTCTCGCTCTCCTTCGGGGGCGAGGCGTTCTTCGTCGTCGGAATGCATCCCGGCGCGAGGCGTCCGGCCCGGCGCTTCTCGCACCCCGTCCTGGTGTTCAACCTGCGCGCCCAGTTCGAGCAGCTGCGTGCGGAGGGCCGCTACGAGAAGCTGCGCAGCGCGATCCTGTCGCGCGACGAGGCGCTGGCCGGCTCGATCAACCCGATGCTGGCCCGGCACGGCGACGCCTCGGAGGCGCGCCAGTACAGTGGCCGCGCCGTGGATGCCGATTGGGTCTGTCCGTTCCGGGGCCGCGAGACGGAGAGCCGCGATGCCGCCTGAGGCCTCTGTGCACGAGATCGCGCCGCGCTCCGGCACCGCCTTCACCCTGGACAAGGGCGAGCGCCTGACCGTGATCGACCCGCAGGGCGAGCAGGTCGCCGACCTCCTGGCCTTCGTGCGGGGCGACCTCGACGAGGTCATCTCGTCGGGCCGGACCCTGGACTATGCCAGCCGGATCTACCTCACCACCGGCGACCCGATCTATTCCAACCGCTCGAACGTGCTCCTGCGCATCGTCGCGGACACTGTGGGCCGCCACGACTTCCTGCTCACACCGTGCTCGGCCGACACATTCCGGATCATCTACGGCGACGCCCACCCGCACCGGGGCTGCTTCGGCAACCTCGCGGCGGCGCTCGCCCCCTACGGCGTCGCGCCGGACCGGATTCCGGTCGCCTTCAACGTCTTCATGAACGTGACGGTGGACGGCGGCACCGGCGAACTGAAGGTCGAGCCGCCCTTGAGCCAGGCCGGCGACCACGTCACCTTCGAGGCGGAATGTGACCTCGTGATCGGGCTGACCGCCTGCTCGGCCCTGCAATCCAACAACGGCAGCTTCAAGCCGATCCGCTACCGCATCGACCCCGCCCGCACCTGATCCCGGGTACCGCCGGGGGGCCGGCCCGTGCTATGGCGTGAGCCCGGAAACCCCGGCGCCGCCCGCTCGCGTGACGGGCCGCCGCGAGAAGGTCGAAACGAGTTTGATGCGGACGATCGTGTATGCGGACGGCGGATGTGACCCCAATCCCGGCCCGGGCGGCTGGGGCGTCGTGATCGAGGCCGAGAGCGGCCGGATCGAACTCTGCGGCGGGGATCGCGCCACCACCAACAACCGCATGGAGCTGACGGCGGCGATCAACGCCCTGCGGCACTTCCCCGAAGGCGCGCAGATCGAGATGCGCTGCGACAGCCAGTACGTCATCAAGTCCGTGACCGAGTGGATGCGCGGCTGGAAGGCCAAGGGCTGGCGCACCGCCACCGGACCGGTGAAGAACGTCGAGCTGATGCAGGAGCTCGACGCCCTGGCCGCGCGCCGCGACGTGCGCTGGACCTGGGTGCGGGGCCATACGGGCGAGGTCGGCAACGAGCGCGCAGACCGGCTCGCCGCCCAGGGCCGACGCGAGGCCCTCGGGCTGCCGTCCCGACCGGAGGGCGGCCCTGCGCCCCTGACTGGCACCGCCGCCCTGCGCGCCGCCGCGGCGCCGGCGGCCCTCGCCACGGCGCCGGCGGCCCTCGCCACGGCGGCGGCCGTGGTCGAGCGGGCGCCGCCGCGCACGACCTCGATTCCCCTGGATCTTGGGCTCGGCCTGGAGGTCTCGCGCGCCGCCAAGGGTGCCGGACTGACGCCGCAGGCCTATGTGGAGCGGGCAGTGCGCCTCGCCCTCGATCTCGGGCCGAAGGCGTTTGAGCGGGCGCGGGACGAGGCGCGCGGGTCCGCAGCCCCGAAAGCCACGGAGCCCGACCCCGCTTCATGAGCGATGGCTCTGCCGCCGCCCTCCCGGCCGACTATTTCGCGCGGCCCGCCGAGATCGTCGCTGCCGCGCTGATCGGCTGCGGCCTCCTGGTGGAGGGCATCGGCGGCATCATCGTGGAGACGGAGGCCTACGACGCGTCCGATCCGGCGTCGCACAGCGTCAACGGGCCGACCCGGCGCAATGCCAGCATGTTCGGATCGCCCGGCCGGGCCTACGTCTACCGTTCCTACGGGCTGCACTGGTGCCTGAACTTCGTCTGCGCGCCCGGCAGCGCCGTCCTGATCCGGGCGCTGGAACCGCGCCACGGCTTGGCCGAGATGGCCGCGCGGCGCGGGCTTGCCGATCCGCGTCGGCTCTGCGCCGGCCCCGGCCGCCTCTGCCAGGCGCTCGGCATAACCGGAGCCCTGGATGGCGCCGCCCTCGACACGGCGCCCTTCCGCCTCGCGGCTCCGGATACCGCCCCGGGCGCGATCGCCGACCGGCGCATCGGCATCTCGCGGGCGGTGGAAACGCCCTGGCGCTTCCTGCTCGCCGGCTCGCGCTATCTCAGCCGTCCGCCGTCCCGCTACGCCACGGGTGGCCTCACGCCGCCCGAACCGTCTGCAGGAAGCGGGTGACCTGTCCGTTGAGGTGCTCGGATTGGGTCGAGAGTTCGACGGCCGAGACCAGGACCCGGGATGCGGCGGCGCCGGTTTGCTCGGCGGCCTGGGCAACCCCGAGGATGTTGGCGGTGACGTCGCTGGTGCCGCTCGCGGCCTGACCGACGTTGCGCACGATCTCCTGGGTGGCAGCGCCCTGCTCCTCCACCGCCGCCGCGATGCTCGTCGTCACCGCGGCGATCTCGCCGATCCGCCCGGAGATGGTGCGGATCGCCCCGACCGCATGACCGGTCGACGCCTGGATTCGCCCGATCTGCTCCTCGATCTCGTGCGTGGCCCGCGTGGTCTGGTTGGCGAGCTCCTTGACCTCAGCGGCGACCACCGCGAAGCCCCGGCCCGCCTCGCCGGCCCGCGCCGCCTCGATGGTGGCGTTGAGCGCCAGCAGGTTGGTCTGGCTCGCGATGGAGGTGATCAGCGCCACGACGTCGCCGATCCGGCCGGCCGCGACGCTGAGATCCTGCACGAGGGCGCCGGTCTGGGACGCCTCCTCCACCGCCCGCCGCGCCAGTTCGGCCGAGCCGTCGACCTGTCGGCCGATCTCCTGCACGGAGGAGCCGAGTTCCTCGGCCGCCGCCGCCACGGTGCCCACATTCGCGGCGGCCTCGTCGGCCGCGCTGGCCACGGTGCCGGATTGCCGAGAGGTCTGTGTCGCCGTCGCGCTCATGGCCTCGGCCGTCCCCTGCAGGGCGCCGGCGGAGGCGGACACCGTCGCGATGATCGAGCCGACCGCCGATTCGAAACCGTCGGCCAGAGCGTGCATCGTGCGCCGGCGCTCGGCGGACGCGGCCGCGTCTGCGATCTGCTGGCGCTCGGCCTCCTCGGTGGCCTTGCGGGCGACGAGGGTCCGGATCTCCTCCACGGCGCGCCCCACCGCGCCGACCTCGTCGCGCCGCTCGCGCCCGGCGACAACGGCCGCGCTGTCGCCGGCCGCCATGCGCCGCAGGGCCTCGACCAAGCGACCGATCGGCCGTGTGATGCCGAACACCGACACCAGACCGGCGGCCAGGAGGCCGGCGAAGAGACCGAAGCCGCCCAGCAGCAGCGTGTTCAGGCGAGTCCTGTCCGTCGTCTCCGCGAGGTTGCGGGCGCCCGCGTCGACGAAGGCCCGGATGTCCCGGCCGAGAGCCGAGCCCTCCGCAACCATCGCATCAAAGGTCGGATCGACGCTCTGGTGCAGCAACGCGAGCGCCTCGGTCTTCAGGCCGCTGCTCGCCAGGGTCCGGGCCTCGGAGGAATCGGCGACGAACCCGTTGATCTTCTGCTTCAGGAGGTCGAGCCGTCCCGCGAAGCTCGGCGCCTCATCGCGCAGTTCGCCCAGAACCTTGTTGAGACGTTCGCTCGCTTCCTCGAAGCCGCGATCGGTCCGCTGCATGTCGGCGGCGTTCGTCTCGGCGATGTTGCGGAAGTTGAAGTAGCTCAGCGTGAAGATCAGCCGGTTGACCGTGCGCAGGTCGGCGATCGCCTTGGTGTCCCGATTGAGGAACTGCGTGTAGGCGCCGTCGATGGCGGCCATGCGGGTCGTGGCGTACCAGAGGCACCCGCTGACGATGGCGCCGATCAGAACGACCACACTCATCAATTTGGCAATGATGCTGAAGCGCGCGAGAAGGCCCACGTTCGTTCTCCGAGACGGTAAGCAGTCTCGGTAGTCGCACAGGTTTTAAGCCCAGGCTAAAATTTTCCGCTTGGCTGTTTTTCTTGCAGAGAGCATGCCCGATAGCCATGGCCTGCTGCTGTTTCCTGCACGTACGCACCGAGTCCTTCGTGCCACGCGAGAAATATTGCCAATCACATTTCTATTTCATGTTTCCGGCCGGCGTCTGCCTGAGGCGCGATCGACGCCTCCCCTTCGAAAAACCAAAAAGAACCCGCCTCGGCTGGGCCGGGCGGGTTGTTCAGGTCATCGAACTTGGGTCGCGGGGTCAACGAACGCCTGAGAGCAGAGTTCCACGGGGGCGATGGGGCAGCGAAAACGCGCCAACTCGGCCCCGCCAGTCGGACGGGGTTTGAACCTCGGCCCGCCCTGAAGGATTGGTCCGGCGATGCCAGGGAGAACGGTAAGGCCCCCACCCTCGGGCACCCCACGCTCAACCCCAGGAGAGCTACCATGCCCAATGTCGAGGCGGACCGGAGCCGCTACGTCGCCGAGCGCGACCGTCTGATCCGGGAACTGGAGGCGATGCGCGACGCGGGCCATCCGGAGGGCCGGCAATTCGCGGATGGCTATGCCCTGCGCGACACCGATGCGAGCGCAATGGAGGGCCTGCGCCTGCGGATCCAGGAACTGACCGGCCTGATCGAGCAGATCGAGACGGGCAACGCTTGAGGAAAGGCCTCCCGCGCGATCGGTGTCCCGAAACGGGCTCGGCGGATCGCGCCACCCGTCAAGGGGGCGTCATGTCGGGCGTCTAGGAGATCCGTCGAGGCTCGCCATTCGGCGCGGTGAGGCGATCGGGCAACATCCACCCCAATCCGATGACGCAAGGATTAAACCTTGTTGTCACAGTTATAGCATCGTCTATATCGAGGGGAGACCGGAAGGGGGCAGCATGGGACGAGGGCAACGCTTCGGAGGCGCCAGCGGCGCGCGGCTCGCCGGCTGCGCCCTCGGCCTCGCGGGTGCGACCGGCGCCTTCGCGGCCGATCCGGCAGCGCCGCGCGCCACCGGCACCGTCCCTGCCTTCGTCGACTGGTCAGGTGGCTATCTCGGCCTTCAGGGCAGTGGAGGCAATTCCTACGGCGCCTTCAACTTCCGCGACACGACCATAGGCGCACGCGCGGTGCCGGCGTTCAAGACCGGCGATGCCACGGGTCGGACAGACCTCGCCCGCAACGCCACGACGGCGGTGGGTGGCCTATTCGGCGGCTATAACTGGCAGACCGGTCCCTGGCTCTACGGCCTCGAGGCCGATGTCTCGGCGGCCAACCTCAAGCGACCCGTGGCGTCGAGCGCGCCCGGTTTCGGCTACGAGGACATCGACCCCGCCTTCGGCCTGATCCGCGTCAAGACGGATGTCTACGGCACCCTGCGCGGGCGCTTCGGCTACGCCTTCGACCGGGCGCTGGTCTATGCGAGCTTCGGTCTGGCCGGGGCCAATGTCCGCGTGCTGGCGACGTATCCGGACCTTGCCGGAGGCAGCACCGCCACCGCGCGCCGCGACCTCTCGTATCTCGGCTTCACCCTCGGGGCGGGCGTGCAGTTCGCCTTGAGCGAGCAGTTTTCCCTCGGGATCGACTACCGCTACCTCGATCTCGGCGGTAGCGGCCGCTTCGATCTCGGCACGGTGCCCGGGCCTGGTGGTGGCCCCGTCGCGACGCGGGCCGCCTACACCGCGAACCAGATGATGGCGCGGCTGTCCTGGCACCCGGGTGGCCTCGTGCTGCCCCCGGCGGGCGAGGAATCCGGCGGCAACGCTCTCGATCAGCGCTTCTCGCTGCACGGCCAGACGACCTTTGTGGCTCAAGGCGTAACGGGGTTCCGCGCGCCCTATACCGGCCCGGCGAGCCTGATCGGCCGTCAGGTCCAGTCGACCACCACCGCCACCGCCTTCCTGGGGCTCAAGCTGCTGGAGGGCACCGAACTCTACTACAACCCGGAATTCTCGCAGGGCTTCGGCCTCAGCCGTACCCTGGGCGTGGCCGGCTTCGTCAACGGCGAGGCGCAGAAGGCGGGCGCACCGTTCCCGAAGCTGCGCTCCAACCGCTACTTCGTGCGCCAGACCTTCGGGCTCGGCGGCGAAACCGAGGACGTGCCCGACGGGCCGAACCAGGTCGCGACCCGGCGCGATATCGAGCGGATCACCGTGGTGGCGGGCAAATTCGCCCTGGGCGACTACTTCGACGGCAACATCTACGCTCACGATCCGCGCGTCGATTTCATGAACTGGGGCATCTGGGCGTCCGGCGCCTACGACTTCCCCGCCAACCTGCCCGGTTTCACGCAAGGCGTGATGGTCGAGTACAACCGCGCCGAATTCGCGATCCGCGCCGCCTACACGCAGGTGCCGAAAGAGCCGTCGAGCGACGTGCTGGACCCACGCGTGTTCCGCCGGGCCGGCACCACGGTCGAATTCGAGGAACGCCACGTGCTGCCCGTGCTCGACCAGCCCGGCAGGCTGCGCATCGGGTTCTTCTCGAACGTCGGCAACACCGCCGATTATCGGCAGGTCGTGGGCCTGACACAGGCCGGCGTGTTCGGCGACATCAACGACGCGGCCGCCGCCACCCGCGCGGCCCGGCGCAAGACCGGCTTCTATCTCAACCTCGAACAGGCGGTGACGCCGGATCTCGGGGTCTTCGCCCGGGTGAGCGCCAACAACGGCCGGAGCGAGAGCCTGTCCTTCACCGACATCGACCAGTCCGTCTCGGGCGGCGTCTCCCTGAAGGGCACCGCCTGGGGCAGGCCCGCCGACACGGTGGGCCTCGGCACCTCGCTGAACGGGATCTCGCCGAGCCACCGGGCCTTCTTCGCCAATGGCGGCATCGGCCTCCTCATCGGCGACGGACGCCTGAACTACGCCCCCGAGCGGGCCATCGAGGCTTATTACGCGCTCAGCCTCGGCAACGCCCTGACGGTGTCGTTCAACTATCAGCACGTCGAGAACCCGGCCTACAACCGCGATCGCGGACCGGCGGACTTCTTCGCGACGCGCATCCACGCGGATTTCTGAGGCGCGCGGGCTACCGGTCGGGACGATCGCAGCGGTAGCCGCCGCGCCCCGTCGCCGACGGGCTCGCGGCGAAGCGGCCGCCGGAGGCCCGGCACTCCGCGGCATGGGCATCCATCGCCCACTTGTCGGCGAGCGCGAGGCTGAGCGGCACCACCGTCACCACGAGCAACAGCGCCGCCACCGCGAAGACCGCCCAGCCGACGCCGCGGGGCGGCTCCGGCGGCTGGTAGCGCTCGGCCGGAAGCGGCGCCAGGAAGGCCAGGGCGGTCAGTCCGAGGAGTTGCGCCGCAATCATGAATCCCCCGCGCCGTCAGGTGATCGAGGGTAGCGGACGCGTCGCTCCCGGCGAGGCGACGATACGAAGCAGCGTCGCTGCGTCGGCAATCGGACGCGCCGGCTACGGGGCCGGATCGGTGCCCAGATAGGCCGCGAGATTGCGGCGGATCCGCGCCAGTGGCACCTCGCTCGCGTCGGGCAGCACGAAGCGCTCGCCCGTGATGGTCTCGTAGGCCCGGATGTAGACGGCCGCCGTCTCCAGCACGACTTCGGCCGGAATCTCCGGGATCGCGTCGCGGTATGGGTCGCAGCGGGCCACCACCCAGTTGCGCACGAAGTCCTTGTCGAAGCTCTCGGGCGCCGTGCCGGCGGCCAGGCGCGCGTCGTAGCTTTCCGCGAACCAGTAACGGCTGCTGTCGGGGGTATGAATCTCGTCGGCGAGCACGATGCGCCCGTCCGCATCCGTGCCGAACTCGTACTTGGTGTCGGCCAGGATCAGGCCGCGGGTCGCGGCGATCTCCTGGCCCCGGCCGAACAGCGCGAGGGCCGCCCTGGAGACGGTAGCCCACTGCTCCGGAGTAAGAAGGCCCTGGGCTAAGATGTCGGCCTCGGTCAGGGGCTCGTCGTGGCCGCCGTCGAAGGCCTTGGTGGTCGGCGTGATGATGGCTTGGTCGAGGCGCTGGTTCGGCCGCATCCCGTCCGGGAACGTGTGGCCGTACATCGTGCGCTCGCCGGCTCGGTAGCGAGTCAGGATCGAGGTCGAGGTGGTACCCGCGAGGTAGCCCCGCACGACGATCTCGACGGGCAGGATGTCGAGGCGGCGGCCCACAACGACGTTCGGGTCGGGATAGGCCAGGACATGGTTGGGGCAGAGATCGGCGGTGCGCTCGAACCAGAACCGCGCGGTCTGGGTCAGGACCTGTCCCTTGAACGGGATGGCGGCCAGCGCGACGTCGAAGGCGCTGATCCGATCGGAGGTGATGAGGATGCGCCGGCCGTCGGGCAGGTCGTAATTGTCTCGGACCTTGCCCCGGTAATGGTTCGGCAGTTCGGGCAGCGTCGCCTCGCGCAGAACCTGGTGGGCGTGCGGGGCAAGGTCGGCGAGATCCATCCGGGACGCTCCATACGGCTCTGGCGGGGACAGCGATGTCGCCCGCCTTGTGCGCGCACGGCGCTCCGATTTCCAGTCACCCGCCGCCGGTTCGGCTCCGATCGGGTCAGCGGTCGCGCCGCCCGCCGTCCTTCAGGAAACCACGCGCGCCGTCCGGAAGCCGCCGTAGCGGACATGAACCGGCAGGTGAGCCGCATCGCGAAAGCCCGCTTCGCGGGCCATGACGTCCAGCGCATGTCCTTCGCTGTCGGCCGGGCCGACCCAGAGGAGGACGCCGGTCGAGCGTTGCTTCACCTGAAAAAGCGTCATCCACGTACTCCCGTTACTCGGAATGACAAGTCCCTCAGGGTTCGATGCGTTCCCTGTGCTGCGGCGGTCGCGGTCAGCAGACGGAGACCGACGAGAGCGCATCCACGTCGATGCCTGGACGTGCACCGGCATCGCCGGGGCGCAACCGGTCGGCAACGGTCAGTATCGCGTGCTCGCGTTGTGAGGAAACGCTCGCGGCGCGTGATCGCCGAAGTCTTGATTGCCGAATTATTGCCTGCCGAAGTCTTGCGCATCGATCAGAAAGCTTCGGCGCGAGATCGAACACAACGCCCGGCCTTCGATCCATGGTGTGGAGAACGCTGGGCATTCCGGACCGATCAGCCCGGCGCATCATCGCCACGGCCCCATTGCCGGATCGGCTTTCCCCTCCAGTTATGGCCCATGGCCAGCGATCACCCGCACGAGTCCCGCGCGTTTCCGGACGAGCCCATCGGGCCGGTCCTGAGCGAGGCGACACGCCTGCGCCTGGGTCGCCAGTTACAGGCCCTCTACGAGCCGGTGATCGACGAGCCCCTCGACCCGCGCCTGGCCGAACTCCTGCAGCAACTGGACGACGACCGCGGCCGGTGACGCGCCGGGGCGCGAAGCCCCGATGCCGTCCGGTTGCGCCCGCGATTCTTCGCGTCGGCCGCGAAAAAAAGATCCGCCGCGGCCGGAGCCGGGCGGGGGAAGGTGACGGCCTCCAAGCTTCAGGAGGTGAAGGGTAGACGGATCATCGCCGCGTCTTCATCCCATACGGAGTGCGGAAGTTGCATATTGCCCAGCTTGGCCGCGAACCTCTCGCCGCCTCGCTCGTTGGTCAACGTGCCGAGTATCAAGGACAGACCCATGAGCCAGACCCAGAATTCTGGCACCGCCGAGCCGAAGGACGTCACCTTCCGGGGCCGCGGCCACGCGCGCTTGAACGGAGCGCGGTTGTCGCTGCTCATCTGCCCGCACTGCTCGCAGCGCAACGCGCCGAAGGCGGCGGAGAAGGGGTACTGCAACTGGTGCACCTACGAGCCGTCGCGGGCGGATATCGAGCCGGCCCGCTGACGGTCCCGGCTCGCGCCCACCGAGCGGGTTTGGCCTCGCCGCCCGAGGCTACTGCGTCAGCTGCGTGTCGGCGGAGCTCGGTCCGACGCCGTTCGGGACGGGAATGTCGGTGGAGCCGTAGCGAGCGTTCAGCATCAGGTTCGGCCCGTCATAGAGGTTGATCATGCGAGCGATGATGACCGTGTAGGCGGATTCGTCCGCCACCGGCCGCTTGGAATCGATGATGAGGCGGCCGACGGGCAGATAGATCGTGCCCAGGAGTATGCGCGCGTTGTCGCTGATGATGCGGTACTCACGCCGCGCCGCGACGCCGTTGGGCGCCGCCTTGGCTTTGCCTTTCCCGTCCAGGGGCAGCAGGGACAGAAGCCCCGGCGGCGCATAGCGATCCTCGAAAAGCAGCAGGCCGGCCATGATCCCGTCGCGCGGAGCGGTCAGGCTGATCGTGCTCTTCTCGTCGAACAGCAACCCGCCCCGAACCCCCGTGAAGTAGAAGCCGGTTCCGGTTCCGGTGAGGCTGGCGTTCTTGTCGACCACGAGCGGGCCGTCCTTGATGATGTAGATCCCCGGCCGCAGGGTGACCTGCGCACCCTTGGTGATGTGGAGGCCGCCGCAATAGGTGCCGGGGTTGAGGGTCGCGGGTCCGCTGACAACGTTCGCGCCGTAGAGAAGGTTGTCGGCCAGCCCGATCAGCTTCTTGGGGTCGAACAGGATGCCGAGGTCGATGCACGAGCCCGGCGGCGGCCCCTGCTTGTCGATCAGCGGATCGCGCAAGGGCGGGCAATTGGTGGCCGGCGGGGGAAGGAAGTTGGCGCTCGGGCCGGAGAAGCCGCCCGCCGAACAGGTCGAGAGGGCTTTGGCCACGGCTGCGTTCTCGCCCTGGATGCCGGCCGTGCTGACGGAGTTCGAGTAGAGCGAGCAGTCGCTGGCGGTGATCCGCGCGGCGCTCTCGAGATGGAAGGCGCCCGGAGCGAGCGGATCGAGGGCCAGGAGGCAGAGGCGGGTCGTCCCGGTCAGCTTGGCCGTCGAGCGGACGGCGATGTCGACGCTCGCCATGTTGATGAGCTTGCCGAAGCTCAGCGGCACGGTCTCGGACACCGCGACCTGCACGGCCGAGTGGTTGCCGAGGACGGTGGCGGTCACCTGCGGGACGCCCCCGCCGGCGCTGCGGGCCTGCGCCAGGACCATCGACCGGGCGACGTTGATGGCGGCGGCATCGTCCGCGTTGGCGAGCTTGAACTGGTTGACGCCCGCGATGCTGGCCGCATCGGCCGCGCGCTGCAGTTCGGCGCGCCGCTTGACCAGCCCGGCATATTCGAGCGCAGCGGCGCTGAGTCCCATCAGGATCGGCATCGAGAGGGCGAAGAGCAGGAGGACGCCGCCGCCCTGGTCGCGCCGAAACCGTTCCCCCTGCCTGAAGCGTTCGAAGTGTCCCATTCCGTTTCTTTGGCAGACGAGTCTCTCAGCGCACCTTCACCCACGCGCACATCGTAAGCTTATCCTCAGGATTGGCCCCGTCATGGTTATGGAGACCTTCCGACCGAGACGGGATTTCGCGCGCGCCATCGACCCGCGCGGAAGCAGAGCCTGCCGCGCGTTCGAGCACGGCGGTCACGCGGACAGGCGCAGGCCGCCGTCCCCCGCGACGTCCCCAACGATGCCGAGGCGCTCGCCGACCTGTGCCATCGTGCGCTCCACGAGCGGGCCGAGGCACGCGACGGCCTCGGGCGTCGGAAGGCGGCCCTCCGTCCGCGCGGCGTCCTCGATCTCGGCGAGGGCCCGCGCCAGGGCACGGCCACCGATGTTGAGGCTCATGGAGCGCAGGCCATGCGCGGCCTTGGCCACCGCCTCCGCCTCGGTGGCGGTCCGGATGGCCGCAAGGGCAGCGGGCGCCGTCTCGGCGTAGAGGTCGAGAATGCGCGTGGCGAAGCCGGTGCCCGCACGCTCCGCCATGTCCACGAGGCCGTCGATCACCTCGGCATCGAGGAGGTCCGTATCCTCCGACGGGCCGATGGCGGACCGGTCTTCACTCCCCAGGCCCTGGCTCGCCGGGCCCGGTTCCTCCGAGGTGCCGCCGGGGGTGAGGAAGCCCAGCAGCGTGTCCCCAAGGGCGCGCAGGGTGAACGGCTTCGTCAGGGTTCCGTCCATGCCGGCGGCGCGCCAGGCTTCCGCTGCCGCGCCGACCACGTGCGCGGTCAGGGCGACGATGGGCAGGCGTCCGGCGCCGCGCAGCCCCTCCTCGGACCGGATCGCGGCCGCCGCCGCGTAGCCGTCGAGGACCGGCATGCTGCCATCCATCAGCACGAGGTCGAACCCGCCCAGCCGGGAGGCCTCCAGGGCAGCCTGCCCATCCTCCACCATGACGATTGCGGTGATGCCGAAGCGGGCGAGCGCCGCGCGGGCGACCTCGCGGTTCACCGCGCTGTCGTCCGCCACCAGCACCCGCGCGGACGGGAATTGCGGCAATGTGGCCGGCCCCTGGCCGGACTGCGTCTGGTCGGAGAAGGAGGTCCCCGATGCCAGGGCGGCCAGGGCCCGTCGCCATTCCGCCTGGACGATCGGCCAGGTCAGGAGCGCATCGGCCCAGCCCGCCCCGAGGGCACGAGCGCCGTCGGGCTCGCCGAAGCGGGCGAGCGCCAGCACGCGGCCCTCCGGCCCAGGGCGCCGACCGAGTTCCGCCAAGGTGGCCGCGTCGACGATCCAGTGCGCGCCGGACGCTTCCGGCGCCCCCATGCCGACCGGAGCGAAGCCGGCCGCCGCGAGCCCCTCGCGCAAGGTGTCCCCCGTCGCCGGCCCGGCCGTCGACACGACGACGAAGGGTGCCACGCTCGCCTCCCGCTGGGGGACGGGGCGCGAGACGGCCTCGCCAGCCTCCAGCGGCACCTCGGCCCAGAAGGTCGATCCCTCGCCGAGGCGGCTGTCGACGCCGATGCGTCCGCCCATGGCGTGCACCAGCCGGTGCGCGATGGAGAGCCCCAGCCCGGTGCCGCCGAAGCGGCGGGTGGTGGACTGGTCGGCCTGCGAGAAGGCCGAGAAGATGGTGTCGACCTTGTCGGCCGCGATGCCGATGCCGGTGTCCCGCACGCTGAGACGCAGGGTCTCCGCCGGACCGCGCTCCAGGCGCACGCGCACCGAACCGGCCTGGGTAAACTTGAGGGCGTTGTTGACGAAGTTTCCGAGGATCTGGCCGAGGCGGACCGGATCGCCGAGGACGCGGTCCGGCACGTCGGGCGCCAGTGTGGCGGCGAGATCGAGACCGGACTCGCGAGCCTTCTCGGCGAAGAGGCTGACCACGGTGTCGACGATCTCGGCCGGATCGAGGGGAACCCGCTCGAGGTCCAGCTTGCCGGCCTCGACCTTCGCGAAGTCGAGAATGTCGTTGATGATGGCGAGCAGGCTCTGGCCCGAACGCGCGATGACCTCCGCGTGGCGCTTCTGCTGCTCGGGCAGGTCTGCCTCGGCCAGGAGTTCGGCCATGACCAGCATGCCGTTGAGCGGGGTCCGAATCTCGTGGCTCATGGTCGCCAGAAATGTCGATTTCGCCTGGTTGGCGGTTTCGGCGGCCTCCTTGGCCGTGTGGAGGTCGGTGGTGCGCGCCGCGACCTCGTCCTCCAGGTGCTCCATGTGCCGCGCGAGGCGCCCGTCGCGCTCGCGCAAGGCTCCGAGAAGCGCGTTGAAGGAGCGCGCCAGGCTTCCGACCTCGTCGTCCCGGACGATGCGGGTGGTGCGGGCGTAGTCCTGGCTTTCGCGTACCCCGTCCATGGTCTCGGCCAGCGAGGCGATCGGGTGCGTGATCGCGCGTTGCAGGCCGTAGGACAGGGCGACGCCGCAGCCGAGCGCCAGGAGCCAGCCGAGGACGGACGCCTTGAGGAGGCCCAGCACGTTGGCGGGCAGGTCGGTGGTGTCCGCGACCAGCACCAGGGTGCCGACCCGGCGCCCCGCCTCCAGGATCGGCGCCTGGACCTGGGCGGTCCGGCCGAACAGGAGGCGGAACGGCGAGCCGCCCTCGCCGAGATCGATGTCGCTCTCCAGGCGGATCGCGAGGCCCCGATCGGCCAGGATGGAGCCGTCCGGACGCTCGATTCCCGCGTAGACGAGGCCCGGATGCCGACCGATGGCGTTGAGGGTCGCGGCCGCCCGGCCCGCATCCCCGGCATCGACGGCCCGGGCGCTGGCGGCGGCGAAGATTTCCGCGATGGTCCCCAGGGTCTCGCGCTTGGTGTCCGCGTAGCGATGCACCTCCTGCCAGAGCGAGAAGGCAGTCGCTACCGTGAGGGCGAGCACGACGGAGCCGAAGACCGTGAGGGCGAGCCGCGCGGCCAGCGACCGCATGACCGCCAGAACGGCGAAGCGGGATCTGCGGACAGGACGGGACGCGGGGCGTGGGTCGCTCATGGAGGCCGAGCCTAGGCGAGCTTCCTCACTGTGCGCTTAACCGGCGCGTCGTCGCGCGGCGCGGCCCCGGCCTGCGCCTGTCGTCGCGATAGACTCCATTGCCGAAAAATTAAATGGAGCGTCGTAGGCTTGGCCGACAGAACGGGATGGACTTGGGTTGTACCAGACAAACACTGTCAACCCAGGCCTGGATAGAATGAATAGAACGAGAATTCGCGCGAAATGTTCGCCTCGCCCTTGAACCGACTCTCGCCGGCGGCGATTTCGCGACGAGGCAGCCTGGCGCCGGCGATGCGGCGCACTTTGACGAAGCGGTTCGGTGCGGATCAGCGCGGGGCGATGGCGGTCGAATTCGCCATGATCCTGTTCCCGCTGTTCATTCTGATCTTCTTCATTCTGGAGGGCGCGCTGGTCTACTGGGTCTCGTCCGCCCTGGACAACGGCCTCGATTCGTCGATGCGGCAGTTCTACGTCCAGGCCCAGGCCTCTCCCGAGACCCTGGCCGCCAGCGTGCGCGACGAACTCTGCCGAAACGTGTCCCCCTTCGTGAGCTGCGCCAGGCTCAAGCTCGACATCGCGGCCTATGACAGCTTCGGCGCCATCGACAACACCGCTCCGATCGATGCCAGCACGGGAACGTGGCGCGCCGGCTTCGGCGAGCAGCACGGGTGCCTGCGCAAGGGCAGCGTCGTCGTCGTGCAGGCCGCTCTGGCGCAGCAGACGTTCCAGAGATTCGGCATCGTGAAGGACCAGTTCAGCGACGGCAGCCGATTGATCCTGGCGACCGCCGTGCTTCAGCTCGACGGCAATTCCACGAGCAGCGCCGCCTGCTAGCACGATGCGCGACGCCTCCCGCCCGTTCGCGCGCCGCGCCCGCCGTCCCGGCGGCCGGGCCGGCATGCGCTTCGCCCGCGCGGAGGGCGGCGTCGCCATCCTGGAATTCGCGCTGGTCACGCCGATCCTGCTGCTCATCTATTTCGGGACCGTGGAGCTGGCCACGGCCATGCGCTACGCCCGCAAGCTCGATCTCCTGTCCCGGACCCTGGGCGATACCTTCTCGCAGCGGAATGCGCCGACGCAGTCGGAATCCAGCGACATCTTCGAGGTAGCGCCCATCCTGATGGCGCCGTTCGCGAGCGCCGGCGTCCGGATGACGGTGAGTGCGGTCGGTGTCGTCGGCGACGCGGAGACGGGGCTCCTGCAGGTCTGCTCCAGCGCCGCGGCGCCGGGATCCCCGTTGCGTCTGCCCGGCAGCCCGGCGCCGTCGGAGACGGTCGACAGCCTCCAGCCGAAGGGCGCACGCTTCCTCCTTGTGGAGGTCTCGGCGACCTATGCGCCTGTGACGGGCTCGGTCTTCCTCGGAACCGGCGCGGCGGGGTTCACCATGTCGCGCAAGACCCTGTGGCCGGTCCGGTACGGGCGACGCTTCGCCAGCCAGAGCCCCGAGATCCTCATCGCGGGCGGCATCCCCTGCCCGGTGCGCTGAGCGCCTCGCCGATCCCGAGGGCGATGGCGCTCAGCGGCCGGACGGCGCGTTCACAAGCCCGGGGCTTTCCGATAGGTTCCCGCCGCTCCGGGGCGCCGCGTCGCGCCGGACGATGGCCCCCGGCATCGCCCGCCCGGACCGGCACCGTCCGGCGCGCGGGACCCTGCCGTTTCTCGAAGCTCCACAGGATGCAGCACCCGCGCATGACGGCTCGCACGTGACCCAGACCGAAGACCCCGCCGGCCCCGTCCGGAGCGCCCGCCTCGTGCTGGCCTCCGCCTCGCCCCGGCGCCTCGCCCTGCTGCAGCAGGCGGGTATCGAACCCGACGCGCTCCTGCCCGCCGACATCGACGAGACGCCGCACAAGTCCGAGACGCCGCGCGAACTCGCCCGTCGCCTGGCGCGCGAGAAGCTCGCCGTGGCGGGCGCCGCCGCGCGGCGGCGCGACGACATGCGCGAGGCCTACCTGATCTCCGCCGATACCGTCGTGGCCGTGGGACGGCGCGTTCTTCCCAAGACCGAGTTGCCCGACGAGGCGGCGGATTGCCTGCGCCTGCTCTCGGGCCGTCAGCACCGGGTCTACACCGCGATCTGCCTGCTCTCGCCCCGCGACGCCCGCCGCGAGCGGGTGGTGGAAACGCGGGTCCGCTTCAAGCGGCTCTCCGCGCGCGAGATCGATGCCTACCTCGCCTCGGACGAATGGCGCGGCAAGGCCGGCGGTTACGCCATCCAGGGGCTGGCCGGCGCCTTCGTGGTCAAGCTGGTGGGCTCGCACAGCGCGGTGGTGGGCCTGCCCCTCTACGAGACCCTGAGCCTCCTCGAAGGCGAGGGTTTTCCCGTGCGCCAGAGCTGGGGACAGCCCCTATGAGCCCCTCCGATCCGACACCGGCCCGCCGCACGCCCAAGGCCGATCCCTGCCCGATCTGCCGCAAGCCTCCCGTGCCAGCCTTCACCCCGTTCTGCTCGGCGCGCTGCGCCGATGTCGACCTCGGTCGCTGGCTCACCGACCGCTACGCCATCCCCACCGCGGAGGACGAGGACGAGGACGCCGAGGGCTCCGCGGGAACGGCGCGCACGCGCGATTGAAGCCCGCGCCGACCGTCCGAAAACTCTTTCGAACAAGGCTGGACAGGCCGCAATCCACCCCCTATACCCCCGCTCCAGCCGGTGCCGCTCACGCGAACCGGCGGCGGCCCAGGTAGCTCAGTTGGTAGAGCATGCGACTGAAAATCGCAGTGTCGGCGGTTCGATTCCGTCCCTGGGCACCATTCTTTTCCTGAGCATCGCTAGTCTTTCCAACGTCGCGCTGATCCGTCGATCCTGACGACGCGTGGCGGAGGCGTATGGCCGGCCTCCCCCGGCCGCTCTCTTCTCTGGAACCATCCGCATGGCGCCCGATCGGACACGGCCCCCGCTCCTGCTCGTCACGAGCCTGGAGCCGGCGGACGAGGCGGCTTGGCGCGAGGCCTTGAGCCGGGCCATGCCGGACGAGACCCTGGCGAGTCCGGACCATCCCGACGCGGCGCGTGGGGCTGAGATTGCCATCGTGGCGAACCCGCCGCCCGGCGCCCTCGCGCGGCTGCCCGCTTTACGCTGGATCCACAGCCTCTGGGCGGGCGTGGACCGCCTGCTCCTCGATGCGACGCTGCCGCAGGTGCCCGTGCTGCGCCTCGTCGATCCGGCCCTGGCCGGCGCCATGGCGGAGGCGGTGGCCGCCGCGGTGCTGCACCTCCACCGGGATTTTCCGCGCTATGCGGATCAGCAGCGCCGGCATGTCTGGATCCAGCACGAGGCACGCCCGGCGCAGGGCCGCACCGTGACCCTGCTCGGCCTGGGTGAGATGGGGCGCGCGTCGGCGGCCGTCCTGCGCACGCTCGGCTTCCCGGTCCAGGGATGGAGCCGCTCCGGCGCGGCCTCCCCCGGCGTCGCGGTCGCCTCGGGTCCGGACGGGCTGGCGCGCGCCCTCGAGCGGACCGACATCCTCGTCAACCTGCTGCCCCTCACGGACGAGACGCGGGGCATTCTCGGCCACGACATCTTCGCGCGCCTGCCCCGCGGTGCTGGCCTCGTTAATTTCGGGCGGGGCGCCCATGTCGTCGAGGACGACCTGATCGTGGCGCTGAATTCGGGCCATCTCGGCCATGCCATCCTCGACGTCTTCGCGACCGAGCCGCTGCCGCCGGGGCACCGCCTCTGGGACCATCCGGGCATCACGATCCTGCCCCACGTGGCGGCGCCGACGAGCCGCGCCTCCGCCTCGGCGATCGTGGCGACCGCAATCCGTTCCTTCCGCGAGACCGGAACGGTGCCGGTCGGCGTCGACCGCGCGCGCGGCTACTAGCGCCGCGACGTCGGCCGGGGCTTCAGGTCGTCGAGGGCGTCGGCATTGGCCCGGCCCCAGGCGTAGAGGATCTCCACCGGCTCGACGAAGCGGCCGCCGAGGGGGGTCAGGCGATACTCCACCGCGGGCGGCACCGTGCCGGCCACGTGTCGGGTGAGGAGGCCGCTCGCTTCCATGTCCCGCAGGGTCTGGGTCAGCATCTTCTTCGAGATGCCGGGCAGGCTGCGCTGGAGCACGCCGGTGCGGGCGCACCCGGCATGGCGGGCGTGGAGCGTGTGCAGCACCATGCTCGTCCACTTCGTGGCGAACAGTTCGAGCACCCGGCGCGGCGCGCAATCCTCGCGCCACGACTCGTCCGCGCTCAGCCTCTCCATCGTGGTTACCTTCTGGTGCCTATGACCCCGACCAGACGGCACCGTTCGGGGTCATAGGCACCAG
>NZ_BPQL01000021.1 GCF_022179225.1 Methylobacterium goesingense | reverse complement strand
CCCTCTACGACGCCTTCGGCCAGCGCCAAGTCTCGACGATCTACAACCCGCTGAACCAGTATCACGTCGTGATGGAGATCGCCCCGCGCTACCTCCAGAGTCCCGATACCCTGAAAATGCTCTACGTCTCGACGTCCGGCGGCAAGGCGCGGGGCTCGGCCACCACCAACGCGGTGGCCGGCACGGTGGCGGGGGCCGTGGCCCCCGCGACCACGTCCGGTGCGGTCGGCGCGGCGACGTCCGATGCCAGCGCGGCCGCAATCGCCACCGATTCGGCCCGCAACGCCGCCGCCAACGCCATCGCGGGGGGCAAGGGCGGGGCCTCGTCGAGCGCGCCGGTGTCGAGCGCCAAGGAGACGATGATCCCGCTCTCGGCCTTCGCCCGCCTGGAGACCGGCAACGCGCCGGTCCAGGTGAGCCACCAGGGCCTGTTCGTCGCCACCACGATCTCGTTCAACCTCGTGCCGGGCAAGAGCCTGTCGGATGCCACTGCCGCCATTGAGGCGGCGATCACGGATCTGCGCCTGCCCGCCACCATCCACGGCGAGTTCGCGGGCTCGGCCAAGAGCTTCCAGGAATCCTCCTCACGCCAGCCACTGCTGATCCTGGCCGCACTCCTGGCCGTCTACACGATCCTGGGAATCCTCTACGAGAGCTTCGTCCACCCCGTCACGATCCTATCGACCCTGCCGTCCGCCGGCATTGGCGCCCTGCTGGCGCTCCTCGTCTCGGGCACCGAATTCACGGTGATCGCGCTGATCGCGGTCTTCCTGCTCATCGGCATCGTCAAGAAGAACGCGATCATGATGATCGACTTCGCCCTCGATGCCGAGCGCACGCGCGGGGCCTCCCCGCAGGAGGCGATCTTCGAGGCCTGCCTCTTGCGCTTCCGCCCGATCATGATGACAACGCTCGCCGCGATGCTCGGCGCCCTGCCCCTCATCCTCGCCGGCGGGGAGGGCTCCGAGTTAAGGCGGCCCCTCGGCATCGCCATCGTCGGCGGCCTGATCGTGAGCCAGATCCTGACCCTCTACACCACCCCCGTCGTCTACCTGTACCTCGACCGGCTGCGCCGCCGACCGGCGCCGGCCGGGGGCGCCGCGTTGAGCCCCGCCGAATGAAGCTGCGCCCCGGACTTCTCGCGATGCTGAGCCTTCCCGGGCTCGTGTCCGGCTGCATGGTCGGCCCCGACTATTCCCGCCCCTCCGTGGAAACGCCGCTGGCGTTCAAGGAAGGCGGCACCCGCGAGGACAGCGCGGCTTACGTGGCGAGCCGCAAGGGCTGGCGTCCGGCCGCGCCCAATGACGGGGCCGAGCGCGGCGACTGGTGGCGGGTGTTCCGAGATCCCACCCTCGACCGGCTGATCCGCCTCGTCGACGTCGACAACCAGAGCCTGCGCGCCCAGGTCGCCGCCTACGAGCAGGCGCGCGGCTTCGTCGTCCAGGCCCGTGCCGCCCTGTTCCCGACGGTCACGGGGGCACCCAGCATCTCGCGGTCCCGCGCCATCGGGATCGAGCGCACCAACGTCTCGCTCCAGGGCCAGGCGAGCTGGGAGCTCGACCTGTTCGGCCGCATCCGCCGCAACATCGAGAGCGAGGTCGCCACCGCGCAGGCCAGCGCCGCCGACCTCGCCCTGGTGCGCCTGACGCTCCAGTCCGAGGTGGCGACCAACTACCTGACCCTGCGGTACCAGGATTCGCTCCAGCGGGTGCTCAACGAGAACATCGAGGGTTACAAGAAGAGCCTCGCGATCACCGAGAACCAGTACAATGCCGGCGTCGCCGCGCGCTCGGACGTCATCACCGCCCAGACTCTGCTCCAGACCACCCAGGCCCAGGCCATCGCCGTCGGCCTCCAGCGCGCCACCTTCGAGCACGCCATCGCGCTCCTCGTCGGGCGGCCGCCCTCTGCGTTGAGCCTGCCGGTGGCGCCGCTCGCCGTGCGCCCGCCCGCCGTCCCGGTCGGCATTCCCTCCGCGCTTCTGGAGCGCCGTCCCGACGTCGCGCAGGCCGAGCGCAACGTCCAATCCCAGAGCGAGCAGATTGGCGTCGCGGTGGCGGCGTTCTACCCCACCGTGACCCTCTCGGCCTCCGGCGGCATCTCGGGCAACCCCGCCAACGGCCTGTTCTCGGCGGTCAATCAGGTCTGGTCGGTGGCCGCCGCGGGCTCCGAGGTGTTCTACGACGGCGGCGCCCGCGCGGCGGCGCTGCGCATCACCCGCGCGGCCTACGACGCCAGCGTGGCCAATTACCGCCAGACCGTGCTCACCGCCTTCGCGGAGGTCGAGAACGGGCTGGCCGGCGTGCGTATCCTGGCCCGGCAGCAGGTGGCCCAGGACGAAGCCGTCGCCTCGGCGCGGCGCGCCGTGGAGATCACCCTGAACGAGTACCGGGCCGGCACCCAGAACTTCACCACGGTGGTCACGGCCCAGGCGCTGGCCCTCAACAACGAGGTCACGGCCCTGCAGATCCGGCTCAACCGCTTCACCACCGCCGTGTCCCTCATCCGGGCGCTCGGCGGCGGCTGGGACGTGCGCAGCCTGCCGAGCGGCGACGAACTGAAGGAGACCCGCCTGCCGGTGGATTCGGGCCAAGCCGCCCGCACTGACGAATAAGCCGTCCGCACGGACGAATAGGCCGTCCGCACGGACGAATAGCGCCCGCGCCGGTCCCGCCGAGTGGACCGAGCCGATTCCCGCGATCTGTCACGACCTTGGCCGGAACGACGCCGGACGCCGCAGGTTGACGAGCGGATTTCGCGGGCGTGCTGCGCCGCAACCAACGATGGAGGTCGTGGGCCATGGACGAGACACCGCCCCCCAAGGTCGCCGAGACGGGCGAGCCCGTTGCCAAGGCGCCGCCCTGCACCCTGGTGATCTTCGGGGCCGGCGGCGACCTGACGAAGCGCCTCCTGATGCCGGCCCTCTACAATCTCGCGTCCGGCGGCCTGCTCGACGACGCAGTCCGCATCATCGGCGTCGACCACAATGCCAACACCGACGAGGGCTGGCGGCAAGCGCTGTCGGACACGATGCAGTCCTTCACAACGGACCGCACATCGGAGTTCCATCCCGATCACATCGATCCGGAGGCCTGGGGCTTCATCCGCGAGCGCCTGCACTTCCGGCAGGGCGACTTCACCGCCCCCGAGACCTTCTCGGGCCTCGCTCAGGCCCTGTCCGGCAACGTGATCTTCTACCTCGCGGTCTCGGCCCGCTTCTTCGGGCCGATCGTCGATGCCCTCGGGGCGGCGGGTCTCCTGAAGGAAGGCGCGGGGGCCTTCCGTCGCGTCGTCATCGAGAAGCCCTTCGGCAGCGACCTCGACTCCGCGCGCGCACTGAACACGCGCATCCTGAAGCAGGGAGCCGAAAGCCAGTTCTTCCGCATCGACCACTTCCTCGGCAAGGAGACGGTGCAGAGCATCCTGGCGATCCGTTTTGCCAACGGACTGCTCGGTCCGGTCTGGCACCGCGACCACATCGACTACGTCGAGATCACGGCCGCCGAGACCATCGGGGTCGAGGCACGCGGCGCCTTCTACGAACCCACCGGGGCGCTGCGCGACATGGTGCCGAACCACCTGTTCCAGCTACTCTGCATGGTGGCGATGGAGCCGCCAAAATCCCTCGACGCCGAGGATGTCCGCGACGCGAAGGCCCGCCTGATCCAGGCCGTGCGCCCCGTCTCCACGGCGGATGCCGTGCGCGGCCAGTACACGGCCGGCACGGAGCACGGGCACGCTGTGCCCGCCTACCGCGCCGAGCCGAACGTCGCCACGGATTCGCGTACCGAGACCTACATCGCCCTGAAGCTCGCCATCGACAACGACCGCTGGCGCGGCGTTCCATTCTATCTGCGTACCGGCAAGCGAATGACCGACCGGGTCACCGAGATCGCCCTCCACATCAAGGCACCGGTTCCCTCGCCCTTCGCGGGCGTCGGCGCGGCGCCGGATATGCTGCGCTTCCGGATCGATCCCGAGCAGGGCCTCGACATCGCCATGAACGCCAAGCGGCCGGGGCCACGCATGGATCTCGGCCCGGTTACCGCCGCCTTCGAATACGGCGACTTCTTCCGTGAGACGCCGAGCGTCGGCTACGAAACCCTGCTTTACGATTGCATGATCGGCGACGCGACCCTCTTCCAGCGAGCCGACAGCATCGAGGCGGCCTGGGCCGCCGTCGATCCCGTGCTCAAAGCCTCGGCCGGCGCAGACCCGGAAGCTTACGCCGCCGGCAGCGACGGCCCGGCCGGTGCCGAGGCGCTGCTGGCCCGGCAGGGGCATCGCTGGCTACCGCTCGACCAGCGCTGATCCCTTGGCGCTACGCCCCGTCCGGCGCGCCTCGACCCGGCGGACGGGACGAAGCGCCGCCAGATCGTCGTGGTGGAGCAGCAGCACCCCGGCGGCGGCGGCGAGCTTGCGCGCGGCCGGCGTGAAGCCGGCATTCGAGACGACCGCCGCCATGTCGCCCGACCAATAGGGCATCGCCGCCGCGATCTCCTGGACGGCCCCGTTGCCCACCGGCTTCGCGTAGCGCTTGCACTGGACCACGAGGCGGACGCCGGCCTGCTCGGCGACGATATCGGCGCCCTGGTCGCCACTGGCCCGGGTCGCCCGCGCCTGCCAGCCGGCCTCGCGCAGCTGCGCGGCGCAATAGCGCTCGTAGGCGATTCCATCCTCCGGCGCCTCGCTCTCGTCGGGCAGGTCCACGCCGGCCGCCACCGCCTCAATGATTCCAAGGATGTCCTCCCACAGGGCGTCGTCGATCTCTCCCTGTCCGTGGGCTTCGAGCAGCGGCACTACGCTGCGCTCGGCGAAATAGGCGCGCTCGCGCTCCCACCCGTCCTCGATCAGGTTCCCGTAGGCATCGACGAAGCATTCCTGGCGCCGCCGCAGGGCGAGGGTGCGGGCATGCCGCCGGGCCACCCGGCGGATCAGCCGCCGGATGCGGCGAGGCCGGTCGAGCCTGTGGGCTAGGAGGGCGGCCAGGGCGAGGCCGGTGGCCGCGGCGGCCGGCGGACCGAACCAGAAGGCGAGGCACCCTCCGATCACGCTCGTCCAGAACAGGCGCGCCACGAGGCGCGATGTCTCCGTCATGCGTTGGCCCGATCCCCGGAGGCGCCGTCCGCGCCCGTCGCGGGCGGCGTCCTCCTCGGAACCGTGCCATCCGAGCGTTGCATGATCTCTAACGGGACGCGCCGCGTTTCCGCCGGGAGCGCGCCCCTCGCCCCCGACCGTCGACCAAGATCGCCAGATGCGCGCCCGCCCAGGCGGATCGGCGGTGCGCGCCGAAGGTGAGCGGAGCGTGGTGCTCCGCCGCCGGCTGCAATTCCCAAGTCTTCGACCGCCCCGGTTCGGGCATCGGATGAGCTGTGGACAAAAGGAAACGGAGGCCGGAGCGATCAGCTCCGGCCTCCGTTGCGGCACCCCATGCGGATGACGGCGTGGGGCGGCTTGGCGACGCGTCTCAGGCCTGGGCGGCGACCTTGGGACGGCGGCCGCGCGGTGCCGGCACCTTCGCCTCGCTGTCGGCGGCGGGGCCGTTGTCCTGCTTACGGCGCTGCTGACCGAGACCCATGTTCTTGGCGAGTTCCGAACGCGCGGCGGCGTAGTTCGGCGCCACCATGGGGTAGTCGCTCGCGAGGTTCCACTTCGTACGATACTGCTCAGGGGTCATGTCGTAGCGCGTCCGCAAGTGGCGCTTCAGCGACTTGAACTTCTTCCCGTCCTCCAGGCAGACGATGTAGTCCGGCGTGATCGAGCGCTTGACCGAGACGGCTGGGGTCAACGGCTCCGGCTTTTCCTCCGGCGCCGCCTGATTGAGCTTGCCCAGCGTCGCGTGGACCGAGCTGATCAGAGCCGGAAGATCCGCGATCGGAACCGAGTTGTTGCTCACGAACGCCGCGACGATGTCTGCTGCCAGCTCAATGAAGTCCGGAGCGATTTCATTGTCTGAATTCATTCTATACCCCTGATGGTCGATGAAATTCATGGCGGCTGCCCGGGCGGCGTACCCTTCAAGCAGTCGGCCTCTGAGTTCAAGGTTGTGACTTACTGCCTACTATGATGTTGCAAGCAAGAGCGCAAGAGGACGGCAGTTTTTCATCTCTGTCAGGTGGTGCGTGACAAGAATGATCTAAAAAGTTTCAAATGAATCCTGATCGTTCTGGAAAGCCAGCCCTGATTTCGCAGGCTTTTCGCGAACTTCGCCAACGGGGCGTGACGGCCACAAATTTAATAATAGGAAACCGATCTGGGATTCAGGTTTTGGGTCTTATTTTGAACGAAAGGGGCTCAGGTGTGAGCGGGAAACGTTCAGAAGCGACCGGCCAACGAACGAACTTCGCCACCTGTTCGTCTAGCGCCAAATCTGACCTTTCGCGGATCAAAAATACAAAGTGCGATTGCTCTGGGAGCGTAGAAGCCTTCGTTGCCGGAAGGGTTTCCGCACGTTTTCCAAAGGCGGTGTCGCCGGAAAACCACTTAGACCTCGCGTCGCGTCGGTCTTCGTGGAGGCTCGGGCGCCGGATTACGAGGTTGAGGCCAGGGCCGATCACTCTGAGTTGCTGGTGGTCTCGCGTAGCCCGTAGGACTTGAAGCGTTCCACCGTCCGCCAGATCTCGTCGTCGCTGAGGATCACGGGAGCGCCGACTTGCAGGGCGACGGCGTATTGGTGGCAGAGGGCTTCCATCTCGACGGCGAGCCAGAGCGCCTTGGTCAGGTCGGTTCCGGCTGCGATCATGCCGTGGTTGGCCAGCAGGCAGCCGGCCCTGCCTTCGAGAGCCGCGAGGGCGGCGTCGGAGAGTTCCTGGCTTCCGTAGGGCGCGTAGGGCGCGCAACGGATGGTCGGGCCCCCGGCCGCCGCGATCATGTAGTGGATCGCCGGGATCGCGCGGCCGCAGATGGCGAACGCCGTGCAGTGGGTCGGATGCGCGTGGACGACCGCCCCGAATTCGGGCCGTGCCGAGAGGATGTCGCGATGGAAGCGCCATTCCGACGACGGGGCGAGGGCATGGCTGAAGGCGCCGTCCCAGGACATCGCGACGATGTCTTGGGGGCGCAACCGCTCGGCGGGGATGCCCGACGGGGTGACGAGGAAGCCGTCGCCGAACCGCGCCGAGACGTTGCCCGAGGTGCCCTGGCTCAGGCCGAGGCCGATGAGGTCCCGCATCGCCGCGACGATGCTTGCGCGGATGGACGCCTCGGAGCGCGCGCCGGGATCTTGCGGGGGAACGGTCTCGGGCATGTGAATCTCCTGAGCGAAGCCCTGCATCGGGCGCTCGACCGCTCTATAACATCGTGCGACGCAACATCCCGTCCCGGGCTCCGACCCGGAGGTTCCGTCAGGGTCTGCGGATCCAGGGTCATCGATTCATGAGGCTGTCCGTCCGATGAGCACGTACCGCTTCGAGGCGCTGACCGCCCCGCGCGCCATCGCCCTCGCCGGGCTCGAGGATGGACCCGACGGCCTCGCAGCGGCGGCGCTGGCCAACCTCGAACGTGGCGGGTTTCCGAACCCGATCCGCTGCATCAGTTCGGGCGCCGGCCACTTCGCGGGCTTCGCCGACCTGCCAGAGGCGCCGGACCTCGTGGTCCTGGCCACCGGGGCCGGCGCGATCCCCGATCACGTCGCCGCGGCGGGCCGCAGGGGCGCGGCCACCGCGGTCATCCTCACGCCGGACGTCGGCGGCGACCTGTGCGAGGCCGCGCGCGCCGCGGCGCGCCGCACCGGCCTGCGCCTGCTCGGACCGGGCAGCATCGGCCTCTCTGTTCCGGGGGCCCATCTCGACGCCAGCCTGCTCGCCCTCCCGCCGAAGGACGGCGATCTCGCCCTGGTCTCGCAATCCGGCACCGTGGCGGCCGGGATCGTGGCCTGGGCGGCCCGGCGCCACGTCGGCTTCTCGGCGGTGATGTCCCTCGGGATCGCCTGCGACATCGATGTCGCCGATTGCCTCGATCACTTCGCCGCCGACATCCGCACCCGCGCGATCCTGCTCTCCCTCGACGTGGTCACGGATGCACGCAAGTTCATGTCGGCGGCCCGTGCCGCCGCCCGGGCCAAGCCGGTCGTCATCCTGCGCGCCGGGCGCCATCGGGCGGCGCCCCGCCCGATCACCACCCATACGGGCGCCCTGGCGCGGCCCGACGCCGTCTACGAAGCGGCCTTCCGCCGGGCGGGCCTCCTGTCCGTCGACAGCCTCGACGCGATGTTCTCCGCCGTGGAAACCTTGGGCCGGCAGCGACCCTTTCCGGGCCATCGCCTCGCGATCCTGGGCAACGGGCGCGGCATCGGCGCCCTGGCCGCCGACCGCCTCGCCGACCGGGGCGGGACGCTGGCGGCCGCCGGCACCCTCGGCAATCCCGTCGATCTCGGCGTCGCCGCCGGCCCCGAGGCCTATGCGGCGGCCCTCGGGCCCCTCCTGGCCGACCCGGGCAACGACGCGGTGCTGGCCGTGCACGTGCCGACCGCCCGCTCGGACAGCACCGAGGTCGCCGCCGCGATCGCCGACACGGTCACGCAAGTGCGCCGGAGCGGGTCGCGCAAGAAGCCGGTCTTCGCGGTGACGATCGGCGAAGAGGCCGGGGCCGCGAGCCGCCTCGCGGAGGCCGGCATTCCGCGCTTTCCCACCGATTCCGACGCGGTCGAGGGCTTCCTGCACCTCGTGCGCTACCGCGAGGCGCAGGACGACCTCATGCGCACGCCGGATTCGCTGCCCCGCGGCTTCTCGCCGGACGTGGAGACCGCCCGCGCCATCGTGGCCCGCGCGCTTGCCAACGGCCAGACCTGGCTCGACCCACTGGCGGTGTCGGAGCTGCTGGCCGCCTATCGCATCGACAGCGTGCCGCTCACGCTCGCTCCCGACGTCGATGCGGCGGCCACCGCCGCCTGGGGTATCATCGCCGGCGGCGGCACGGTCGCCCTCAAGATCGTCTCGCCCGACATCGTTCACAAATCCGACGTCGGCGGCGTGCGCCTGGACCTCACCAGCGAGGCCGATGTGCGGGCGGCGGCCGCCGACATCATCGCCCGGACCCGGCGCCTCGCACCGGAAGCGCGCATCATGGGGTTTGCCGTCCAGCCGATGATCCGGCGCGGCCAGCAACGCGAACTCATCGCGGGCCTCGCCGAGGACCCGACCTTCGGCCCCGTCGTGGTGTTCGGGCGGGGCGGCACGGCGGTCGAGGTCATCGACGACCGCGCGCTGGGCCTGCCGCCCCTCGATCTCCGGCTCGCCTCCGAGCTCATCGACCGCACCCGCGTCGCCCGGAGGCTGGCCGCCTACCGCGACGTGCCCGCCGCGGACCGGCACGCGGTGGCCCTGGTGCTGGTGAAGCTCGCGCAACTCGCCGCCGACTGCCCGGAGGTGCGCGAGCTCGACATCAACCCCCTGCTCGCCGACGCGCGCGGCGCGGTCGCCCTCGACGCCCGCGTGATGGTTGCGCCCGAGGCGGCGGGCCGGCGGTCGCGCGGGGCCTACCATCCGCGCTTCGCCATCCGGCCCTACCCGGTGGAATGGGAGCGCCAGCTGACCCTGAAGGGCGAGACCGTGACGGTGCGCCCGGTGCGGCCCGAGGACGAGGCCCTGTTCCTTACCTTCTTCCAGTCGGTGAGCGCGGAGGATCTGCGGCTGCGCTTCTTCGCCCCGGTGCGCGACTTCAACCACGCGTTCCTGGCCAAGCTCACGCAGCTCGACTACGCCCGCGCCATCGCCTTCGTGGCGATCGACGCCGGCAGCGGGCTCATGCTCGGCGCCGTTCGTCTGCACGCGGACGCCAATCACGAGAGCGGGGAATACGCCATTCTCATCCGCGGCGACCGCAAGGGCACCGGCCTCGGCTTCGCCCTGATGAGCCTGATGATTGACTGGGCCCGGGTCGAGGGGCTGTCGCGGGTGGAGGGGACGGTTCTGCGCGAGAACCGGCCGATGCTTACGGTCTGTCGGCAACTCGGCTTCACCACCCGCCCCGACAAGGAGGATGGCGGCGTGGTGAAGGTGTCGCTCACCCTCTAGGCGGATCGGTCCGGACTTCTCACCGGGCGGGTCGCGTCGGGATTGCGACCGACCGCAGAGGCCGGCATTCCGGCACGCGGCGCGCGTATGCGTGCGCCCCGGCGTGGAAGCCACTTTGCGGGGGTTCCTGACGCTGGCGCCGTGGGGGCGGTCCCGTGGACTTGAACCGACCTGGTCGCCGACTTGCTCGCCGGTCCCGAGAGGCTTGCGCTGATCCGAGTGACCGCCGTCGAGCCAGGGAGCGCGCCGCTGCGTCGGACCAAGTCAGCGAAATCAATCCGAGATTGGCTTCGGTCTCAAGTATCTCGAAATTGCGTCGGGTCCCCAAGCTCGCCCGGCTCATCGAGATTGATCGTAGATAAGCATCGAATTTCCGCCGTCGATCCGGGTAAGGCTATGTGATCGATGATGGCCCGGTGTGGTTGGGATATCGAAGGTGATATGCTTTCGCTGTGTTTGTAGAAAAGCTATTATGTATTTTAGAAAATCCTGCTTCCTGCTTCCTTTAGCGGGCTGACGACCTGGATTTATGATGGCTCGCTTCATCTTGTGATGGCGGATTCGCGCGCTATTCAGGGTCGCGTAAAGGAAACACTTTACTGAAATCGACGCTTGTCGAGAGTACGCATCGACTGGAAATGAAATTCAAAAATTAATCCGCGAGCACGGCTATTTTCCGGTGCATAATCAAACGGACCGAAGCGCTTCTATGCCTTGACAGAATTATAACTCTTGCGTCAGGAATACTGAGGATTCGATACAAAATGCCACCCTGAAGGGCATGCGGTCGGAGCGAGGGAGAGAATATGATCACGCTGAAGAGACGCGTACTCTTGGGTGCGCTCGTCTGCACCACGTTTGCGGCGTTCCCGGCTTACGCGGCCGACCCGATCAAGATCGGTGTGACCGGGCCCTATACCGGCGGTTCCTCGGCCATGGGTGTTTCGATGCGGGACGCGGCACGCCTCGCGGCCGCGGAGATCAACACGGCCGGTGGCGTGCTCGGACGTCCGCTGCTGCTGGTCGAGCGCGATGACGAAGCCAAGAACGAGGTCGGCGCTCAGGTCGCCCAGGAACTGATCAACAAGGAAAAAGTCGCCGCCACCATCGGCTTCATCAACACCGGTGTGGCTCTGGCCGCGCAGCGCTTCTACCAGGAAGCGGAAATTCCGGTTTTCAACAACGTCGCCACCGGCACGATCATCACCAACCAGTTCAAGGAGCCGGACTACGACGCCAACTACGTCTTCCGGAACTCGGCCTATGACGTGCTCCAGGCAGGCATGATGGTCGACGAGGCGTTGGCCCGGAACTTCAAGAAGATCGCGCTCCTCGCCGACTCGACGAATTACGGCCAGCTCGGCCGCGAGGACATCGAGAAGTACCTCGCCACCAAGGGCGTGAAGCCGGTCGTGGTGGAGAAGTTCAACATCAAGGACGTCGACATGACGGCCCAGTTGTTGAAGGCGCAGCAGGCCGGAGCCGACGTCATCCTCGCCTACGGGATCGGGCCCGAACTCGCGCAGATCGCGAATGGAATGGCCAAGCTCGGCTGGAAGGTGCCGATGATCACCTCTTGGCCCTCCTCGATGCAGAGCTTCCTCGATATCGCCGGCGCGAATGGCAACGGCGTGATGATGCCGCAGACCTTCATCGAAGATCAGACGCTGCCCAAGCGGAAGAGTTTCCTGGAGAACTACTACAAGACCTACGGCGTCTCGAAGATTCCGACCCCGGTCGCCGGAGCGCAAGGGTACGACTCGGTCTATCTGCTCGCCGCGGCGATCAAGCAGGCCGGTTCCACCGACGGGGCGAAGATCCGGGCGGCGCTCGAGAACCTGAACGAGCGCGTCGAGGGCGTGGTCACGACCTACGAGAAGCCCTTCACCGCCAAGGACCACAACGCGATCACGCGCAACATGGTGGTGTTCGGCAAGGTGCAGGACGGCAAGATCGTCTACGCCAAGGAAGAGGATGCCAAGAACGCGGGCGTCGTCCGCGTGAAGGAAAAGTCGGCCAACTGAGACGTTTCGCGGGTCTCTCAAAGGGCCGTCGGCCTTCGTGAAAGACCCGTGAATCGGACCAAGCGACGGCCGTCCGCCAGGTTTGGCGAGACGCGCCGTCCCCGGGCATTGGAGCGACGATGAACCGAACCGGGTTCTGGCCTTCCCAGGACTCGATGTCCTGCATCTACACCGACGTCTCACCCTCTACGGTAACGCGCTCATGGCCATCTTCCTTCAGCTCATCGCGTCCGGCGTCGCCGTCGGCATGATCTACGCCGCGATCGCCTTCGGCTATCAACTCACCTTCGCCACCTCGAAGACGCTGAATTTCGGTCAGGGCGAGGCGCTCGCCCTCGGTGCCCTGTTCGGCCTGACCCTGGTGCCGATCGTCGGGTACTGGCTGATGATTCCGCTGGTCCTCGTCTTCGGCTTCGCGCTCGGCGCCGTGGTCGAGCGGCTCGGCGTCAGGCCCGCGGTCAAGATCAAGTCCGAGTACGGATGGATCATGGCCACGATCGCGCTGGGGATCATCTTCCGCAACGTCGCGGAGAACATCTGGGGCCGCGACGACCTGAAGTTTCCCTCACCCCTGCCCGAGGCGGCCATCCAGGTCGGCGACACCCGGATCCTGCCGATGGAACTGCTGATCGTCGCCGGCGCCCTCCTGATGATGCTCGCGGTCGAGATCTTCAATCGCAAGTCGATCTGGGGGAAGGCCGTCGTTGCGACTTCGAACGACATCGACGCCGCCGGCCTCATGGGCATCAACACACAGAAGGTGATCACGCTCTCCTACTCGATCAGCGCCATGACGGCCGCCTTCGCGGGCGTTCTCGTTGCACCCGTCACCCTCACGGGTGCGACCATGGGGGCGGTGCTGGCCCTGAAGGCCTTCGCGGTCGCGATCATCGGAGGGCTCGAATCCGGCCTCGGCGTGATCGTCGGCGGGCTGATCCTCGGTGTCGCCGAGACGCTCACCGGCTTCTACATCTCGACCGGCTACAAGGATGTGCCCGGTCTGATCCTCCTCCTCGTCGTCCTCTCGATCCGCCCCGTCGGATTGTTCGGCAAGGCCGTGATCAAGAAGGTCTGAGCGTGCCCCTCCTCGCTCCCCGCCCTCCCGTGTTCCCCCGCATCCAGCCAGCAGGAGCCTGACGCCATGGCTCAGTCCACCCTCGCACCGGCGGCGACGCCCGCCGCCGCGCCGAGGCTCGGCCGCCATGTCGGCCTCCTCGGCGCCGTCCTCCTCGTCGTCTTCCTTGCCGCCTTCCCGCACGTGGTGACGAGTTCCTATTACATCCACCTACTGGTCGTGATCGCGATCTATGCGATCCTCATCCTGGGTCTCGACATCGTCGTCGGCTATACCGGGCAGGTCAGTCTCGGGCATGCCGGCCTGTTCGGCATCGGCGCGTATTCGGCGGCCGTACTGTTCCTGCACTTCAAACTCGGCCTCTGGTCCGGGCTGATCGCCGGGACCGCCGTGACCTCGGTCTTCGGGCTTCTGCTCGCGGTCCCGGCCCTGCGCGTGACGGGCCCCTATCTGGCGATGGTCACACTCGCTTTCGGCACCATCATCCAGATCTTCATCAACGAATTGACGCCCCTCACCAACGGCCCCCTCGGCATCACGCTGCCGCCGGCGCGCGTCCTCGATTTCTCGCTGATCGGCATGTCGTCGCCGTGGGGCGCCGCGGGGCGCAAGCTGGAATTCTACTATCTCGTCTGCGCCGCGCTGTTGCTGACGATCGTCGTGGTGAACCGGGTCGTGCGCTCGCCGTTCGGTCGAGCCTTCGAGGCCCTGCGCGACTCGCCGATCGCCTGCGACTGCATGGGCGTCAGCGTCTATCGCTACAAGGTCTACGCCTTCGTCATCTCAGCGGCCCTCGCGGGGCTCGCCGGCGCGCTGTTCGCGTGGTCGGAGCGCTACGTCGCCCCGAACTCCTACGGCTTCGAACTGACCGTGCTGTTCCTGCTCGCGGTGACGATGGGCGGGCGCAAGTCGAGAGCCGGGCCACTGATCGGCTCCGCCATCATCGTGATGATGCCCAACATCCTGGCCGATATCGAACTCGTCCGCATGATGGCGGGGGCGATCGCCCTGGCCGCCCTCGTGGTGGGCGTGCGCGCGTTCCTGCGCCGGCAGGAGAATCGGTACGCCATCCTCGTGCCGGTCGTGCTCTGCGTATTGTTCCTGCCCGCCACGCTCGCCCTGCAATCGGTGACGGATTTCCGCCTGACCGTGTTCGGCCTGATGATCCTGTTCGTGGTCTATTACCTGCCCGACGGCATCGTGGGGTTCCTGCGTGACAAGATCCCGGCTCTGCGCCCAGCCCATACCGCTGAGGGCCGGGTCCTGACGGCGCAGGGCGCGGCCCTCGTCGCGCAGCGCGGCGGGGCCGACGCGGATCCGCTCCTGAAGATCGAGTCCGTCCTGATGCAGTTCGGCGGCCTCAAGGCCCTCGCGGGCGTCGACATCGCCGTGCGGCCGGGCACGATCCACGGTCTCATCGGGCCGAACGGATCGGGCAAGAGCACGATGATGAACGTGCTCACCGGCATTTACATCCCGACCGGCGGCTCGGTGACCTTGGCGCGGGACGGGGGAATGCAGCGGCTGAACGGACGGACCCCGTCCGAGATCGCCTCGGCGGGCGTCGCCCGCACCTTCCAGAACGTTCAGCTCTTCCGGGAGATGACGGCCTTAGAGAATGTGCTCGTCGGCCTGCACCACACCTTCAAGGGCACCATCGTCGACGCGATCTTCGGCACGCCCCGGCGTCGCCGGGAGGAGCGGGAGGCGCGGGTCCGCGCGGTCGCGATCCTGGACTTCATGGGTCTCGGCGGCCTCGCGCAGGTCGAGGCACGCAACCTTCCCTACGGCAAGCAGCGGCTGCTCGAGATCGCGCGCGCACTCGCCCTCGACCCTGTCCTCCTCCTCCTCGACGAACCCGCCGCCGGCCTCACGGCACCCGATATCGCCGATCTCACCGCGATCATCCGCAAGATCCGCGACGCCGGCATCACCGTGATCCTGATCGAGCACCACATGGACGTGGTGATGGGCCTGTGCGACCGCGTCAGCGTGCTCGACTTCGGCCACAAGATCGCGGAGGGCGGTGCCCGCGAGATCCAGAAGGATCCGAAGGTCATCGAAGCGTATCTCGGCAGTCCCGTTTCAGACCAGGAGCCCGCCCATGCTTGAGGTGACGAACCTCTCGGCCGGCTACGGCCAGATCGAAGTCCTGCACGGACTCTCGTTCGAGGTGCCCAAGGGACAGATCGTGACCCTGATCGGCTCGAACGGCGCCGGAAAGACCACGACCATGCGCGCGCTCTCCGGCATGATCCGCCCACGCAGCGGATCGATCCGGCTGAACGGCCGCGAGGTCGGGGGCCTCGAGAGCCATGACGTGGCGAGTGCGGGCCTCGCCCACTCGCCCGAGGGCCGTCGCGTCTTCGCGACGCTGAGCGTGGAAGACAATCTGACCCTCGGCGCCTTCCCACGCCTGACGGGCGCCCGCCCCAAGGGCGATGTGGCGGCCGACCGCGAGCGCGCCTTCGAGCTGTTTCCGCGCCTCCGGGAGAGGCGTCACCAGCTTGCCGGAACCTTGTCGGGGGGCGAGCAGCAGATGCTCGCGATGGGCCGGGCGCTGATGCTGCGCCCGGATATCCTCCTTCTCGACGAGCCCTCGATGGGCCTCGCTCCCAAGCTCGTCGAGGAGGTGTTTCGCACCATCCGCAGGCTGAAGGAGGAGCAAGTCACGATGCTCCTCGTCGAGCAGTTCGCTATGGCGGCCCTGGGGGTCGCCGATTACGCCTACGTGCTGGAGAACGGCCGGATCCGGTTCCAGGGGCCCGCCGCGCAAATGCGGGACGATCCTGCCGTTCAGGCGGCCTATCTGGGCGGCGGTCACTAAAGCGACAGGCATCCGTTCCTCGCGATCGAGCGCCCGGGCGAACCACCCTCCGGGCCTCCCCCGTGATGCGGACGGATTGATCGTGACCCGGTGGGCCGTCGCGCCGGTGGCGGCTCACCGTCGGGGCTCGGATGCTGCCGAATATGCCCTGCCGTTCGTCCTGCGCGCGGAAAGCGGGCCGATGGACCGGCGGGACGGGCCTCATCGCCAGACGCTCGATGGCCGAGCCAGGCCCGCCGCAGCGCGCCGTCCTGCTCTAGTGCGAGCCTATATCCCTCAGTTGGGCTCGACCCATAGATCGGGCTCGACGCGGTCTCACAGCAAGCATCGGCTCCGTTCGGGTTCGAGCCTGGATTTTGGGACGCACCGACAACCAAAACGGACGGCGTGCTAATTGTTGGTGCGAAGTTGTCGACGTATGAATCGAGCACCGTCAGCACACGCTTGGTGTTCGTGAGACCATAGATGTCTTTTGTCGAAAGAATTCGTTTACGCTCGAAGGGCGGTCGAAAACCAGCATTACGGTACTTCGATGAGGCGTATTATATTCGCGTCTACCCGGAAGTTGCTGCGCACGATCTGAGCCCGATCGAACACTACCTTCTGATCGGCTGGAAGGATCGCAACGATCCGGGTCCGGACTTCAGTACCCATGGCTATCTCGACGCGAATCCGGATGTCGCCGCGATCCGCGTCTGTCCGCTCCTGCACTTCCTGCAACATGGAATGGCCGAGGGCCGAACGGGCTGGGAGACGCGCGCTTCGCGCGGCTGAGAACCGCTTGCCGGAAGCTTTTCGCGATCGGTTCGCGCCCGTCCCTCTTCATCACATGCGCCGGTCGGCTGGACGTCCCGTCGCGGATGGAGTGCTTGAGGGCTTGGACGTGGCTCGCCACCCCATGCGGTGCGGTGGAACGCGGACACGGGTCGCATCACGGCCGATGCGGGGCATCCGCGGTTCCAGTCTCTGCAAACGCCGGTTCGAGCAGCGAGGCCCGCCGCGTCCTACGGGCGGGTCTACCCAGAACATAGGTCAGTGTCGCGCCGATCAGAGCCGTCGCGATGAACACGGTCAGCATGGCCGACCCAACGGCGGCCGGTCCAAATACGCGGTCGTTGAGGATTCCGACCGATATCGGCCCCAGGCCCAGCGCCGTCAGTGTCACGCCCGCGATGAATACGGCGCTCACGAACCCCCGCATGGCGGCTGGGGTTAGGAACTGCAGGAAAGCCAGCGCCGCCGGACTCGTGAGGCCGAGCACCGCCGCTAGCAAGCCGAATCCCGCCAGCGAGACCGGTAGGCTCGCCGACAGCGTCATCATCGCGCTGCAGGGCGGCACGAGGAGCAGCCCGGTGCACAGCATCCGGACCGCCGCGATACGCCGGCCGGACGCGCCTGCCTTGTCGAGGACATGTCCCCCCGCAAGGTGACCCATGGGGGCGATCAGGAGCATCACCAAGCCGAGGCGCACGCCGCTCTCGGCGGGCGTCAGCCCGTGGGTGCGGACGTAGAATGTCGGTGCCCAGGCCGCGAGGGTCTGCGCCACCAGAACCGCGCAGGCGGCCGCCCCGAATAGGGCGAGGTAGAGGGTGCGATGGCGAAGCATCCAGGCCCAGGCACGCGCGCGGCGTGCCCGGGCCTGGATGCTCCGCCGCGCCGGCGGCTCGGCGATGTTTAGGGCAGCCACGAGGGCGAGCAGGTTGGGGAGGCAGGCGATGATGAGCAGGGCCCGCCACGGGGGGAGGTGGCCGGCGATCGGTAGAGACAATCCCCCGATGGCGGTCAGCAGGGCGAGGAGGGCTCCCCCCGCGAGCAGGGCGAGGCTGCGCCCCAGGCTCGCGCCGGCGGTCAGCCAGGACACGCCCCGTCCGAGGCGGCCGGGCGGCGAGCGGTAGGCCAGCAGGGACAGCGCAGCCGGCGCGACCACGGCCTGCCCGAGCCCGAGCAGCATCCGCGCGACGACCAGGAGCAGGAAAGGCCCCGCCAATCCGAAGGCGATGCCGGCGGCGCTCCACAGGAGGATGCCGGCGACGAGCAGCGCGCGCCGGTGGCCCCGGTCGGCAATCTCGCCCCAGGCCGGCATACCGAGGGCATGGAGCAGCACGAACGCGGAGCCCTGCAGGAAACCGAGTTGCGCATCGGTGAGGTCCAGGTCGAGCTTCAGCGGTTGAGCCACCACGGTGAGAAGGAACCGCTCGCTGAAGGCGAGCAGCTGAATCCCACCGAGCAGGAGCGCGAGGCGGACGGAACCGGCAGGGTCCTGAGATTCAGGGGACGGCGGCCTCATGTATGGTCCATCCGCCGGGTCGTTGGAGCGATGCCGTCGCGCGTCGATCGGCCGGCGCGATCGTTCCTCTTCGAGGAAATCGTCAGGCGTCGCAACGCGTGTTCGCATCACGATCGACCGATGTCCGTCGCATGCCGGAACGATTTGCGAGGCAGTCGAGCGTGGCGATCGAACACACGTTTCGGCGTTGCGAGGCGTCTCTTCCCGAAACAGCGGGGTTTCCTGTCAGATCGACGTAACGCCTTTGTAATGATCACGAATTCGTGCTGTGTCTGCGAGCCTTATAATTGCCAATCGTCAGACTACCTTGCAAACATGAGGTGCGTGAGGACGGCGATGGATAGCAGGATCTCAGAGCCCCTCCCGGTTCACCGATGTGGGGGTGGCGGCCCGTCGCCGATCGCAATGCGGACGGGATTGCCGTGAACCAGGCCGTCTTCCCCCAAGCCGGGCCAGAAAGCTTCGGGGCCTACCACGATCTCTATGCCGCAGGTTCGACCGTGTCGCGGATCGGCGACCGGTTCGAGGCGACCTTGCTGGGGCGCCGCGCCGCCGGGCTGCTGCTGTTCGACCGGCAGATCGTCGGTGCTGTCCATCAGCGCGAAGTGCCCCGCGTCCGGCGGGACGAGCACGAACACATCAACATCCAGGTCCTACGGTCGGGACGCATGCTGGCAGGCGCCCCGGGGAACGAGCGCGTACTCGCGTCCGGCGATACCGTTCTGTTCGATACGACGCTTCCGCAGCGCACGGTTCTGTACGATGCCGACTACGTCACGGTCTCGCTGGCCCGTGACGTGGTCGAGGAAGCGGTGCCGAACATCCGCAGCCTGCACGGGTGCATTCTTCCCCGCGCCACCTTTCCCGCCCTCGCCGAGGCGGTCTTCTCACTCGCTCGCGGGACATTCGGCACCCCCGATGTCACACGCGGCGGGAGCCGCCTGCTTGCCGAATTGCTGCGTCCCGCCGGCGACCCATCGTCTTGGCCGGAGCGCTCCTGGCCGGAGCGTTCCTGGCCGGAGGATGTCGACGACGACCTCGACGCCGCAAGGCGCCTGCGAGCCTTGCTCTTCATCGATGCGAATCTCGGACAACGAAATCTCGACGTGAACGCGGTCGCATCCGGCTCCGGCCTGTCCCGCAGCTCCCTCTACCGCGCCTTTGCGCCGGTCGGCGGGGTCGCGCAGGAGATCATAAGGCGCCGGGTGGCCCGCCTGCGGTCGGCGATCCTCAGTCAGGGGGGCGACGTGCGGATCTCGACGCTGATGTGGCGTTTCGGATTCTCGACGCCGAGCCATGGCTCGCGTGCCTTCAAGGGGGCCTACGGCCTCGCGCCCGCGCAGCTTCGCAACGAGGTCCGCGCACCGCAGCGCGGCGTGGTGGACGACCTTGTACCGGATTGTCTGCGATCCTGGTTCCAAGGTTTGAACCGGGCGCCCCTATCGTCCTGAGACGAGCGCGCCCGGCGAGCGCAGCCGCGGTATCCGAACGATCGCCCGCGAAACAAAAGAGCCCGCCGCGGCTGAAGCCGGGCGGGCGTGATCGTGAGATCCAACGATTGATCGGGCGTCGACCTCAACACGTCGACACGACATCATCCGTGAGCGATTCGCAGCAACAATTCAGCAACAGCTGCCGGAATACCACCGGATTCGCCTTGGTTTCATGCCAGATGCGGTGACGCCCGATCGGATTTCTTCGGGATACGGTCTCCGTCGATGCGAGAGCATGCGCCCTGCGCATCCCGTGGCCCGAAAAACGGCGCCACGAATCGCGCTCCGGCCGCCCTCGTGCCTAGCAGTCAGGTCTCAACGCGCCGGCGGCGAAGTGGCTTCCACTGCCGTGAAGGCCTCGAGGATCGTGTAGGTGTGCTCGGCCCCCTCGGGCACCAGCCAGGAGTCACCTGGTTCCAGCAGGACCTTCTCGCCGCTCACCGTCAGCTCGGCGCGGCCGGCGATGACGTAGCCGACCGTCTCGTAGGGCCGGCTCGCCATCGGCTTGTCGGTGCCGGGTGCCTCGTCGCGCCACATCCGCATGGCCACCGATTGGCCCCGCGCCAGGGCGACCTCACCGTGCGCGCCCGTACCCGCATTGCTGCCTGAAACCTTCGTCGCCATGGTCGTCCTCGCGTCTGAACTGGGACGCGGTCAACGGGGCGGCGCCCACGACGTTCCGGCTCTCAGAAGTCGACCGCGATGCCCTTGATCTCCCAATCGTCGTAGCGCACCGGCTCCAGTCCGCCCCGGCCTTGGCGCTCGCGGGCGGTGGCGATCTCGGCCGCGCGCGCGTCGATGGCGGCGCGGCGCTCGGCCGCCTCGGCGAGCGCACGGGCGGCCTCCGGGGTCAGATCACGCTTAGCGGGCGGCGGCCGGGTCTCGTCGGCGCGGTTTTCCGTCGGCTCGGGGCTCGTCATGGCTTGCATCTCGGTGTGTCGGGTGGAAGGGCAGGGGGACACGGCCCGTCGCGAACGGACCCATCTTCAGGAAGTGGCATTCATGGCGATACGCCGCAACACGGATGCGCCGTCGGCGCCGATCGACCGCACCATCGCGGGGCTCGCGGCGCGGCAGGTCGCGCAAGGCGCGGTGGCCGACCTCGTCGGCAAGACCCGCGGCTTCGCCCTCGAGGATGCGCTTGCCCAGGCGAGCCGCACCGCCGGGCTCGATGCCGCCGATGCGGGCCTCGCCCGCGCCATCGCCACCGCCACCTTCCGGCGCCTCGGCTTCCTGCGCAGGGTGCTCGCCGCGCGGATGTCGCAGGGGCTGCCCGAGGATCAGCCGCGCCTCGTGGCGCTGCTGGCGACCGGCGCCGTGCAGATCCTCGACCTCAACGTGCCCGACCACGCGGCGGTCGATCTCGGGGTCCGCCTCGCCAAGGCCGATCCGCAGCTCCAGCACCTGTCCGGCCTCGTGAACGCGGTCCTGCGCCGGATCGTGCGCGAGCGCGCCGAGATCCTGGCCCAACCCGGCGATCCGCTGGCCGACAACACGCCGGACTGGCTCGCCCGGCGCTGGAGCGCCGCCTACGGGCCCGAGACCGCCCGCGCCATCGCGGCCGCGCATCTTCAGGGCGCCGCCCTCGACATCACGGTGCGGGGTTCGGTGGCCGAATGGGCCGAGCGCCTCGGCGGCGTGGCCCTGCCGACCGGCAGCGTGCGCCTGCACGAGGTCCGCTCCAACGTCGCGGACTTGCCCGGTTACGCCGAGGGGCAATGGTGGGTGCAGGACGCCGCCGCCGCCCTGCCGGCGCGGCTCCTCGCCGTAAAGCCCGGCGATCGCGTCGCCGACCTCTGCGCCGCGCCGGGCGGTAAGACCGCGCAACTCGCGGCCGCTGGGGCCTCGGTGCTCGCCGTCGACCGATCCAGCCCGCGCCTCGAACGCCTGTCGCAGAACTTCGCCCGTCTCGGCCTGGAGGCGGAGATCCAGGTCGGCGACGCTCTGGCCCTCCCGGACGAGGCCGCCTTCGACGCGGTCCTGCTGGATGCGCCCTGCTCGGCCACCGGCACCTTGCGGCGGCACCCGGATGTAGCCTGGACCAAGACCGAGAGCGACGTCAGCCGGCTCATCGGCCTGCAGAAGCGCCTGTTCGACAAGGCCGCGACCCTGGTCCGTCCGGGCGGTCACCTCGTCTACTGCACCTGCTCGCTGGAGCCCGAGGAGGGCGAGGCGCAGGTGGCGACCTTCCTGACCCGCAACCCGAATTTTTCGCGCGTCGCGGTGCGTGTGGACGAGGTCGGCGGCCTGTCCGAGGTCATCGACGCTTCCGGCGACCTGCGGACCCTGCCGGCCCACCTCGGCGGCGCCACGCCGGAGACACGCGGTGGCCTCGACGGTTTCTTCGCGAGCCGGCTCGTCCGGGGGGATTGAGCGGTGCGCGGCCGCCGGTCCAGCCGATTTCCGGGCCCGGTCATCGCCGCCTGCGCGGCGGCGCTGGCCACCTGGGCGCTGCCGGCCCTGGCCCAGGTCGATCCGCGCATCCTGCCGCTCCAGGCGACCCATCGGCGCAATCCCACCTGCGCGACGGTGGAGACCCGCATCCCCTTCGACGTGCACGAGGGCACCCGCGACGTCGCCCTGTCGCCGTCCCCGCGCGAGATGCCCATGAACCAGGGCGAGAGCGCGATCTGCTTTGCCTACGCCACCGCCGACATGATTTCGCACCGGCTCGGGCGCCAGATCGCGCCGCTGGACGTCGCCACGAAGACCTACTTCGCGGACCCTGAGCGCCTCGCGGCGATTCCGGCCCTGCGCGAGCACCTGAAGGCCCATCCGAACTGGCGTGCCGACATCGCCTGGAGCCGGAACGCGGCCGAGATGTCCAACATCGGTAACCCAAAGCTGCTCCCGTACTTCGACAAGATCGAGGGCGGCGAGGAGGATACGGCAGCCCTCCTCTACAATATCGGCGGGCTCTGCGAGGATCGCGACCTGCCCTCCAACGACGGGTACCGCTACGCCAATCCGACCCTGCGGCGCCTGCGCTACCGCAGCCGGCTCGCGCCGAGGCCGATGAGCTTCCGCAGCCTCGCCGGCACCGTACCGCATCTACGCCATCCCCAGACCGACACCTTCAACGCGGCCTGGATCGCCCACGTCGAATCCCGTTGCCGGCGCGTGCCTCTGGCCGTGCCGCTGCTGCCGGTCTCCTACCGGGTAGCCGCCAACCAGGCGGAGTTCGTGGAGTTGCGCGATTCCGGCACGCCGCCGAGCCAGAAGGCGATCACCCGCATCCTGGCGATGATCGATTACGCCCTGGACCATGGCCGGGTGCCGACCATCGGCTACAGCTGGTACCTGCTGGAGGACCGCGACCCCAAGGACCCGGACCTGCACGCCGACCATGCGAGCCCGGTGATCGCCCGTCGCAAGGTCGGCGGCACCTGCCAGTATCGGATCCAGGACAATACCGGCGAGTACTGCGCACGCATGCGCGAGGGGATGCGCGAGGCCTGCGAGAACGGGCGCGTCTGGGTCGGCGAGGAGGCGCTGCGGCGGACGCTCTACAGCGTGACCTACCTGCGCTGAACCGGGCCGGAAAAACCGGCGAAACAAAACGGCGTTTCATCCGTTGAGCTCGCGATCACGAGGTGAATCATCATGACATCACGCTGGATGACCCTGAACGATATCGCTGCCGCCCGCGAGATCAGCGTCGAACAGGCGCGCGCCTGGGTCGATGCGGCTCACTGCCCCCGGGTTTTCCGGTCTGAGGCGACCCTTTACCTCGTCTAATACGGTTCCGGTTAATTGCGCAGGACAGCCTGCGCGCAACGCGCCTCCTCTCCTTCCGGTGAGGGGGCGTGTTCCTATTGGGCGATTGCCCGCAGGCGATCTCGATCAGAGCAGGCGCCGGTCGAGGCGCAGGATGCGGCAGGACTCGCCAGTCCGCGCCTTGGGCGCATGTGGAGCGCGGATCAGGAGCGCTTCGGCCGATCCAAGAATGAACAACATCGAGGAATCCTGCCGATTCTCGGGATACACCACGGGCAGCCGATCGGGGGCAGTCTCGATCCGCGCCCGGAGGTAATCCTGGCGCAGGTCGTTCTCCGGAAGGTCACACCCGAGAATCGCCGGCTCCGACGCGTCGCGCTCCGCAAGGGGATCGCCGAGCAGTGCGCGGATCGCCGGCACCACGAACAGCAGCCCACAGACCACCGAGGCCACCGGGTTGCCCGGTAGGCCAAGTACGGCCATGCGGCCGAGGCGCCCGTGCATCAACGGCTTGCCGGGGCGCAGAGCGACGCGCCAGAAGCCGAGGTCGAGCCCCCGCGCATGGAGGGCCGATTGCACGAGGTCATGGTCGCCGACCGAAGCACCCCCGAGGGTGACGAGGAGGTCAGCATCGGCCGCGACGGCCCGGAGGATCGCGTCGTCGAGGGCTTCGAGCGTATCCCCGGCGATTCCGAGGTCGATCGCCTCGGCACCGGCCTCCCGGACCAGGGCCGCGACGGCGAGGCCGTTGGAGGCCACGATCTGATCCCAGCGCGTGGGCTGACCCGGCGCCACCAATTCGTCGCCGGTGGCCAGGATCGCCACGCGTGGGCGCCGCCGGACCGAGAGCGTGCCGTGGCCGCCTGCAGCCGCGAGGGCGATGCGCCGCGGATCGAGGGTGTCGCCGGCCGCCAGCAAAGTGTCACCTTGCCGGAAATCGAGACCGCTCGGGCGGATGAAGCGGCCGGTGGGGACGGGTTCGCGACCCGTGACCGTCTCGGGCGTCGCGTCGGCGTTCTCCTGGATCAGGATCGCGTCCGCGCCCTCGGGAACGGGGGCACCGGTGAAGATGCGCACAGCCTCGCCCGGTCCGACCGAGCCCGCGAAGCCGTGGCCGGCGGAACTGGTGCCGATCAGCCGCAGGGTGGCGGGGGCCGCATCGAGATCGGCGGCGCGCACGGCGTAGCCGTCCATGGCCGAGGCGGGAAAGGGCGGCTGCGTGCGGACCGCCAGCACGTTCTCGGCCAGCGTCCGCCCGGGGGCCTGCGCGATCGGGACGGTCTGCGCCTCCACCGGACCCGGGATGCTCGCCAGGATGCGCGACAGCGCCTCGGCCACGGAGATCATGCCCCCGGCCGCCTTCCCCTTCGCCGACCCGCCGCTCAAGCCTGATCCTCGGCGCGGAAAGCGCCGGAGCGCCCGCCATCCTTGGCCAGAAGCCGGATGCCTTCGATGCGCATGCCGCGATCGGCCGCCTTCACCATGTCGTAGATCGTCAGGCAGGCGACCGATACGGCGGTCAGCGCCTCCATCTCGACGCCGGTCGGCCCCAGCACTTTCACCTCCGCCGTTACCCGCAGGCCCGGCAGGCTGTCGTCGGGCTCGCAATCGACGCGGACCTTCGTCAGCAGGAGGGGGTGGCAGAGGGGAATGAGTTCGTGGGTGCGCTTCGCGGCCATGATGCCGGCGAGTCGTGCCGTGCCGATGACGTCGCCCTTCTTGGCGTCGCCCTCGCGGATCAACCGCAGGGTCTCGGGCAGCATCGCCACGCAGCCCGTCGCGCGGGCCGTGCGCGTGGTGGCGTCCTTCTCCGAGACGTCGACCATGTTGGCCGCGCCGGAGGCGTCGAGATGCGTGAGTTCGGCCATGCTTCGCCTCAAGCCTTCGCGTCGCCGAAGAGCAGGCGGCGGGTGGCTGCCGTCACATCGGCCTCGCGCATCAGGCTCTCGCCCACCAGGATGGTGTTAAGGCCGCTCTCGGCCAGGCGCACGACGTCGGCGTGGCCGGCGATGCCGCTCTCCGCCACGGCGATCCGATCGGCGGGCACGCCCTCGGCGAGGCGGATCGCCGTCTCGAACGAGACCTCGAAGGTCTTCAGGTTGCGGTTGTTGATGCCGATCAGACGGGTGCCCAGCGGCAGCGCGCGGGCCAATTCCTCGGAATCATGCACCTCGACCAGCACGTCCATGCCGAGATCGTCGGCGGTTTCCACCAGGGCGGCGGCCTCTTCGTCGTCGAGGCAGGCCATGATGACGAGGATGCAGTCGGCCCCCCAGGCCCGCGCCTCGAACACCTGGTAGGGCTCAAACAGGAAGTCCTTGCGCAGCACCGGCAGGGAGCAGGCCGCCCGCGCCTCGGTGAGGTATTCGGGCCTACCCTGGAACGAGGGCGTGTCGGTGAGCACCGAGAGGCAGGTGGCGCCCCCGGCCTCGTAGGCGGCCGCGAGCACAGCCGGGTCGAAGTCGGCCCGGATCAGCCCCTTCGAGGGCGAGGCCTTCTTCACCTCGGCGATCAGGGCTGGGCGCTTCTCGGCGATGTGGGCCGCGATGGCATCCGCGAAGCCGCGCGGGGCCGAGACGTCGGCGATGCGCTTCTCCAGCTTCGTCTGCGGCACCCGCAGCTTCGCCTCGGCGATCTCGCGCCGCTTGTAGGTCTCGATCCGGGCGAGCACGTCCTTGCGCTCGGCGGGAGCGACCTCGGGGACGGCCCCGGATTTCGGCTCGGGCGACTTGTGCTCGGACATGGGGTGCTTTCAGGTGTTCGAGCGACGATGCGAGAGGCGGACGAGGGTACCGAGGGTGGCGCGCGCCGCGCCGCTGTCGAGGGCCTCGCCGGCCCGGGCGACCCCCTCGGCGAGGGTCTGGGCGGCCTCGGCGACGACCAGGGCGGCACCGGCGTTCAGCACGGCGATGTCGCGATAGGCGTTGCGCGCTCCGTCCAGGACCTGCCCCAGGGCGAGGGCATTGTGGGCCGGGTCGCCCCCACGCAGGGCCTCGATGGGGTGGAGCGGGATGCCGACGTCGCGCGGGTCGATGGTGAAGCGGGCGATACGGCCCTGCTCCAGCGCCACCACGGCGGTGGGACCCGTGACGGTGATCTCGTCGAGACCGTCGCTGCCGTGCACGGTCCAGACCCGGTCGCTGCCGAGCTCGGCCAGCACGCCGGTGAGCGGTTCGGCCCAGGCCGGCGACGAGACGCCGAAAAGCTGGCGGCGCACGCTGGCCGGGTTGGCCAGGGGGCCGAGCATGTTGAAGATCGTGCGCGTCGGCAGCTCGGCCCGCACCGGGGCCACGTGGCGGATGGCGGCGTGGTGCGTCTGTGCGAACATGAAGCACAGACCACCCTCGGCGAGGCAGAGGCTCAGTTCGTCGGGGGCGAGTCCGATGCGGACGCCGAGAGCCGAGAGCACGTCCGCGGCCCCCGAGCGCGAGGTGGCGGCCCGGTTGCCGTGCTTGGCCACCGGCACGCCACAAGCGGCCGTGATGATCGCGGCCAGCGTCGAGACGTTGTAGCTGCCCGAATGATCGCCGCCGGTGCCGACCACGTCGACGGCGCCGGGCACGCTCGCCACCGGCAGCATCCGCGCCCGCATGGCCTCGACGGCGCCGACGATCTCGTCCGGGGCCTCGCCGCGCACCTTCAGGGCGACGAGAAAGGCGCTGGCCTGGACCGGCGTGACTTCACCGGAGAGCAGGTCGTCGAAGGCCCGGCGGGCCTCGTCGCGCGTGAGGCTCGCACCCGTGGCGACCTTCGCGAGGAGGGGCTTGAAGGATTCCATGGGACTCGGGCGTGGCGATCCGGTGCGCAGACCGGGATTATTTCTGAGGGACGACGTGCCCCGTCAATGCACGCCGTCGCGGCCCTTGTCACGCGTCGCGTTCCACGCCGCCGCGATGTCCAGGAAATTCCGCAGGATCTGTGATCCGTGATGCGAGAGGATGCTCTCGGGGTGGAACTGCACGCCGTGCACGGGCAGGCGTGCGTGCTGCAGCCCCATGATCAGGCCGTCGGCCTCCGCCGTCACCGTCAGGTCCGGCGGACAATTGCCGCGCTCCACCACCAGGGAATGGTAGCGCGTTGCATCGAACGGGCCGTTGAGGCCCCGGAAGATGCCCGAGGCCCGGTGCTGGATGCTGGAGACCTTGCCGTGCATGGGCGTCGGGGCCCGAACGACGTCGCCGCCGAAGGCCTGCCCGATCGCCTGGAGGCCGAGGCAGACCCCGAAGATCGGGATCTCGTCCGAGAGGTCCTTGACCACGTCGAGGCAGATGCCGGCCTCGTTGGGCGAGCACGGGCCGGGCGACAGCACCACCGCGTCGGGCCGGCGCGCGCGGATCTCGCGCGTGGTGATCGCGTCGTTGCGCACCACGTCGATGGAGCCGCAGAGGGGGCCGATCAGGTGGACGAGATTCCAGGTGAAGGAATCGTAGTTGTCGATCACGAGAACGTCGGGCATCGGGCTCTGGGACGCGGGCATGCAGGCGGTGTGGCGCGACTCCGTCGAGCCGTCAACCGGGCGTCACTGCCCCCGCCGGGCCCGGCTCGCGAACATCACCGCGTCCTCCGCCGCGCGGAACAGCGCCTTGGCCTTGTTGACGCATTCCTGCTGCTCGGAAACCGGATCGGAATCGTAGACGATGCCGGCTCCCGCCTGGACGTGCATGCGGCCGTCCTTCACCAGGGCGGTGCGCAGCACGATGCAGGTATCCATCTCGCCACGCGCGCCGAAATACCCGATGCAGCCGCCGTAGGGCCCGCGCTTCTCGCGCTCCAGTTCGTCGATGATCTCCATGGCGCGCACCTTCGGCGCCCCCGAGACCGTGCCGGCCGGAAACCCGGCGGCGAGCGCCGCCAGCGCATCGTGCTTCGGGTCGAGGTCGCCCTCGACGTTCGAGACGATGTGCATGACCTGGCTGTAGAACTCGAGGAAGAACGAGCCCGTGACCGTGACGCTGCCGATGCGCGCGACCCGGCCGACGTCGTTGCGGCCGAGATCGAGCAGCATGAGGTGCTCGGAGCGCTCCTTCGGGTCGGCCAGCAGTTCCTCGGCGAGCGCTTTGTCCTCGGCCGGGTTCGCCCCGCGCCGGCGCGTGCCGGCGATCGGCCGGATGGTGACGCGCCCGTCCCGCACCCGCACGAGGATCTCGGGCGAGGAGCAGACGAGCTGGAAATCCTCGAAGTCGAGGTAACAGAGAAACGGGGCCGGGTTGGTCCGCCGCAGGGAGCGGTAGAGAGCGAGCGCCGGCAGGGTGAAAGGCGCCTCGAAGCGCTGCGAGAGCACCACCTGGAACACGTCCCCGGCGACGATGTACTCCTTCGCCCGCGCCACCATGGCCAGGTATTCGTCGGGCGAAGTGTTCGAAACGGGCTCCGGATGCGCGATGGCGCGCGGGTCGATCCGCGCCTCGACGGGCAGGGGGCCTTCGAGGGCCTGGGCCACGGCTTCGAGCCGCCCCAGGGCCGCTTCGTAGGCGGCCCGCGCAGAGAGGCCGGAGCTCGGGCGCACCGGCCCGACCACCGTGATGAGGTCACGCACGGAATCGAACACCACCATGACGCGGGGGCGCACCAGGATGGCGTCCGGCACCCCGAGGGGGTCGGGGTTCGGCGTTCCCAAGGTCTCCATGGCCCGGACCATGTCGTAGCCCAGATAGCCGAACAGGCCGGCGGCCATCGGCGGCAGCGCATCGGTTTCCGCCTCGGCGCCGATGGCGCTCTCGGCGATCAGGGCGCGCAGGCTCGCCAGCGGCGCCGCGTCCTCCGGCGTGAACACCGACAGGTCGGCCCCGCGCGCGATCTCCGCCCGTCCGTCCCGGCAGCGCCAGGCGAGGTCGGGGTCGAGCCCGATCATCGAGTAGCGTCCCCGCACCACACCGCCCTCGACGGATTCGAGCAGGAAGGCGGCGCCCGCATGGACGGCACGCAGCTTCAGGAAGGCCGCGACCGGCGTCTCCAGGTCCGCCACCAGGGCGAGGTGAAGGAGGCTGGGACGGCCCGCCGCGTAGGCTTCGGCGAAGGTTTCGAAGGCCGGGTCCCGAGGGTCGGAGTCGTGAAAGGCGGAGTCGTGAAAGGCGGAGTCCTGGGTCATCGCCGGCTCAGTACTCACCGCCGCCGATCGCCCGGCGGAAGGCCGCCTGGTTGACGTTGACGCCCACCGACGCCTGCACGTCGCCGATGTACTGGCCGAGCACGTCGTCCGCGATGGTGGGCTGGAAGCGCTTGATGATCGTCTCGTCCTCTGGGGAGCCGGGCACGAAGGCCGGCATGGTCGCGGCGGTGACCTTGAACAGGGCGCGGCTCTCGCCCGCCTCGGCCGAGGCCGATTTGTCGACGGCCGTGGCGAAGACGCGGTTGACGACGTCCGCGCTGAGGTCGCCCTGCGTCTGGTTGCGGGCCAGATCGCTCAGGGTCTGGACGTTGAGCCCGGCCTCCGCCGCCACGGTCTCCACGGCCTCGCCCTTGTCGATACGCGCGGAGAGCTCCTTAGCCTTGGCGAGGAGGCGGCTCTGCGTCTCGGCGGCGCGCCAGCGGGTGACGACCTCGTCGCGCACGTCGGCCAGGGGCTTGTCGTGGGCCCGGTCGATGTTGGCGATGTCGTACCAGATGTAGCCGCCGTTCTTGGTGCGCAGGGGCTCGTTGTCGCCGCCCATCTCGGCCCGGAACAGGGCGGTCAGGGTGGTGTCGCGGTCGGGGATGCCTTCCACCGCATTGCCGGCGGGGTCGAGGCCCTGCGCGGTCAGGGCGGGAATCGTACGCAGGGGAAGGTCCCGCTCCTTGGCGATGTCGGCGAGCGGCTTGGTGTTGGCGCGCTGCTCCTCGATCGCGTCGTGCGCGGTGTCGATGCCGCTGGTGGCGCGCTCCAGCGCGATGGCCTTGGCGATGTCGGCCGAGACCTCGGCGAGCGGCTTCACGGTCTCGGGCTGGATGGCGGTCACCCGCAGAAGCACGGTGCCGAAGCGGCCCTTCACGGGCTGGCTCACCCCGTTGAGGGGCAGCGCGAAGGCGGCGTCCGCAACGGCCGGATCGAACAGTTCGGCCTTCGAAAGGGTGCCGAGGGAAAGGTTCTTGGCATCGGCGCCGGTCTCGGCGGCGACGGCCTCGAACGGTTTCTCGCCGGCCTCGATCGCCTTGCGGGCGGCGTCCGCGGCGGCCGCGTCCGGGAACACGATCTGCTGGATCGTCCGACGCTCGGGCGTGCCGTAGCGAGCCTTGTCCTTCTCGTAGCGGGCGGTGATCTCCTCCGGCGTCACGGCCTCGGGCTTGGCCAGGGCCTGCGGGTCGAGGACCAGCAGGGTGACGGCGCGGGCTTCCGGTGCCCGGAACGCGAACTTGTTCTCCTCGTAATAGGCCTTCACCGCCTCTTCGCTGGGGGCGGGGATCTCGCCGGCCACGGAGGGCGGCAGCATCATCAGCGCCACGCTGCGGCGCTCGGTGGCGTAGCGGTGCACGGCCTCGCGCAGGGCCTCGGGGACGTGCAGGTCGGCCGCGACCGCCTCCGCGAGCTGAAGCCTCGCGGCGACGGCGCGCTGCTCGCGCACGAAGGTGGCCTCGTTGATGCCGGCGCGCTGGAGGGTCTGGTAGAACAGGGCCGGCTCGAACTTGCCGTCCGCGCCCTGGAAGCTCTTCTCTTCCTGGATCGCCCGCAGCACGGCCGCGTCCGGGATGCTCAGGCCGAGGGCCGCGGTCTGCTGGTCGAGGGAGGCTTCGCTGACGAGCTGGGCCAGCACCTGCCGGTCGATGCCGAGCGCCCGGGCCTGATCCGGCGTGAGGGTGCGCCGCGTCTGGCTCTGGTAGCGCTGAAGCTGGTTCTGATAGGCCGAGCGCACGGCCTCGGCCGAGATCTGTGCCTTGCCCACGGTGGCGACGGTGTTCGACGAGCCCGCGCGGAAGAATTCCTCGACGCCGAAGATCGCCACCCCCGCGATGAGGAAGGTGAACACCACCGTCAGGATGATCTTGCCGAGCCAGTGCTGGCTGGCGCTGCGCATGTTCTGGAGCATCGAACGTCCGGGTACCCGTCGGGAGGCGCGGCCGCGCGCCCGTCACTCCGGGGTGGGCCGCAATCCTAAGGAAAGCCGTTCGCGATAGACCATCCGGGCTGTCATCGCAAAGGCCCCGTCCGGGTTTGCACCCTCATGGCGCCTCTGTTAGGGGCGGCTCAGCCGGCAAGCGAAGCCATGGTGACGAGGGACGGGATGACGAAATCGGGGCGACGGCCACTGGTTGCCGGCAACTGGAAGATGAACGGCCTGCGCGCGTCGATCGCGGTGGTGGAGGCTGTGCGCAACGGTCTCACGCCCGAACTCGGCGAATCCACCGACGTCCTGATCTGCCCGCCCTCCACGCTGATCGCCTCCTGCGTCGCGGCGGCCTACGGCTCCCCCATCGCCATCGGCGGCCAGAACCTGCACGCCAAGCCGAGCGGCGCATTTACCGGCAGTATCTCGGCCGAGATGCTCGCCGATCTCGGCGCCTCCTACGTTATCGTCGGCCATTCCGAGCGCCGGGCCTATCACCACGAGACCGATGACGGCGTTCACGCCAAGGCCCTCGCCGCCCGCCGCGCCGGCCTCTGCGGCATCATCTGCGTGGGCGAGACCAAGGAAGAGCGCGAGGAGGGCCGCACCCTCGACATCGTGCGCGCCCAGCTCGCCATCGGCGTGCCGAAGGGCGCCTCCGCCCGGGACACGGTCATCGCGTACGAGCCGGTCTGGGCCATCGGCACCGGCCTGACCCCGACCCCGGCCGACATCGCAGAGGTCCACGCGAGCCTGCGCGAGATGCTTGGCCAGCTCATCGGCGCCGAGGCCCAGGCGGTGCGCATCCTCTACGGTGGTTCGGTGAAGCCCAGCAACGCCCGCGAATTGATGGCCGTGGAGAACGTCGACGGCGCTCTCGTCGGTGGTGCCAGCCTCGTGGCCGAGGATTTCCTGGGCATCGCCCGCGCCTACCTGCGCTGATCCGCGAGGCGCGCATCGCCATGCCCACGCGCGGCCCGGTCGCGGACAAGGATGTGGCGGACTTGGATCTGGCCTGGACGGTGGAGGAGGCCTGCCTCAACGCGCGGCCTTCCCCCGTGCAGGTCGGCCTCGGCGGCTGGACCTTGCGCGCGGCGGGCGGGCCGACCCGCCGGACGAACTCCCTGAACCCTCTGCGCGGCCACCGCGACGATCCGGAAGCCGTGCTCGCCCAGGCCGAGGCGATCTACCGGGGGCTCGGCCGGCCCCTGATCATACGCGTCCCCGATCTCGCGCCCGAGATGGACGCCCTGCTCGACCGGCTCGGCTACCGCGCCGAGGGGGAGACCTGCACGCTGTACGCCGATTTGCCGCAACTCGACCGCGCGCAGGCTGACGATGTCGCACTTTTACCCGATCCGGATGTGGCCTGGTTCGCGGCCCAGGCGGCCTGCGAGGGGGTGTCCGGCGCGGAGGCCCTGCGGACCTACCGCGCCTCCCTGGACTGTCTCGTCCTGCCGCGCCTGTTCGTGCAACGGCGCAACGCCGGTGCCACCGTCGCGGTCGCCTACGGAGTCCTGCATCGGGGTCTCCTCGTGCTGGAATCGGTGGCGACCCACCCGGCGCATCGCCGGGCCGGTCACGCGCGCGCCCTCGTCCTGACCCTGATGGCCTGGGCTCGCCGGCAGGGCGCCACCGGGGCCTGTCTCCAGGTCGTCGCGGCGAATGGAGCAGCGCGCGCGCTCTACGGGGGGCTCGGCTTCACCCGTGACCTCTATGGCTACCGCTACCGACGCCGGGACTGAGCGCCTCAGAGCTTGAAGGCCTGGCGCGCCAGCAGCCGCCAGCGTCCACCCTCGCGGTGCCAGACCTGGAGCACCCCGATATGCACCGGAACCGTCTTGCCGTTCGAGACGGTCTCGCCGTCGAAGACGTGCCGGACGATCGCGTCGTCGCCGACGATCGAGGCCGTGCGGTTCGAGAGGGTGATGCTGGGAAAGCTCGAGCGCCGGCTCGCCAGCGCCTCGACGAACGCGGCCTTGTCCTGCACGGCACCGCTCGAATGCCCGTAACTCAGGCCGTCGAGGACGAGGGCGTCGAGGGCCGTCCCGTCGGCGGCCAGGATCGCCCGCGTCAGTTCGTCCACCGCCGCCTCGACCTCCGCCTCCGGCGAGGCGGCGTCGGAACGCGCCGGCATCATCAGGGTGCCGGCGAGAAGGCCGGCCGCGAGGGCGGCGCGGAGCATCGGTCGGAATCTGGCGGTCATGGGGTTCCTCCGTGGCGGTGCCGGCATGCGCACTGCGCGTCGCCGCGCCCTCTGAGCGGAGCATCGGCCTCATCCGAGAACAGCACACCGGCGATCGATCCGCGAGATGCTAGGCTCCAGCGCTCTGGGCGATCCCGTGGTTGGCGTGGGCGGCCATCTGGTGTATGGCCCCGGACTTCCGTCGGCGGCGCCAGGACGCTCCGGCCCCTGGCGCGCCCGTGTCCGACCCGCTCTCGCGGGTTCGATGCGTGGATGGTGAAGATTCCGGAAGTCCGATGCAGACCGTTCTGATCTCGATCCACCTCATCGTCGTCCTCGGCCTCATCGCCGTGGTCCTGCTGCAGCGCTCCGAGGGCGGTCTCGGCCTGGGTGGCGGCGGCAGCGGCGGCGTCGCGGGCTTCATGACCGGGCGCGGCCAGGCCAACGCCCTCACGCGCGCCACCGCGATCCTGGCGGCCCTGTTCTTCACCACCAGCATGGCGCTCGCCATCATGTCCCATCGCGGCGCGGCGCCCCGCTCGATCCTCGAGGGCACCGCCACCGGCCAGCCGGCGACGCAGCCCAATGCCGGCAACCTCCTCGACACCCTGCGCGGGCAGAGCGGTGGCGCGGCGCAGCCGGGCACGCCGGCCGAGGTCCCGGCGACGCAGCCGGCCCAGCCCGCCGTGCCGCAGGCACCGCAGTCGCGCTGATCGGATATCGCCCGTTAATCGATGTTGCTTGCTGCGTGACGTGATCGCGCCGCCATCCTGGCGCGTATCGACCCGGTGATCGCGCTGGCGTTGCGTTCGTCGAGACAGTCTTCGTCGATCTGAGACACGCGGCGTCCGAGCGATCGGGCGCCGCATAGCGTTCACGGCCATCCCCGAGATACGGTTCCTGCCGCGCATGCGCCCGCATCGCGGGGGATAAGCGTTTTTGGGGTTTGGCGAATCGTTCCCCCTTGTTTATGGACCGAGGCCCATGACGCGGTACGTTTTCATCACCGGCGGCGTGGTTTCCTCGCTCGGCAAGGGTCTCGCTTCCGCCGCCCTGGCGGCCCTCCTGCAGGCGCGCGGCTACAAGGTCCGCCTGCGCAAGCTCGACCCCTACCTCAACGTCGATCCGGGCACGATGAGCCCGACCCAGCACGGCGAGGTCTTCGTCACCGACGACGGCGCCGAGACCGACCTCGATCTGGGGCATTACGAGCGTTTCACCGGGCTGCCGGCGACCCGGGCCGACAACATCACCACCGGGCGGATCTACCTCGACATCATCACCAAGGAGCGGCGCGGAGACTATCTCGGCGCGACGATCCAGGTGATCCCGCACGTCACCAACGCGATCAAGGACTTCGTCCTCGAAGGTAACGACGCTTTCGACTTCGTGCTGGTCGAGATCGGCGGAACGGTCGGCGACATCGAGGGCCTGCCGTTCTTCGAGGCGATCCGCCAGCTCGGCCAGGAACTGCCGCGCGGCGCCACCGCCTTCGTGCACCTGACCCTGCTGCCCTACATCCCGTCCGCCGGCGAGTTGAAGACGAAGCCGACCCAGCATTCGGTCAAGGAACTGCGTTCGATCGGCATCCAGCCGGACATGCTCCTCTGCCGGTGCGACCGGCCGATCCCGGCCGACGAGCGGCGCAAGCTCGGCCTGTTCTGCAACGTGCGCGAGACCGCCGTGATCGAGGCCCGCGACGTCGCCTCGATCTACGACGTGCCGCTTTCCTACCGCGAGGCCGGCCTCGATCGCGAGGTGCTCGCCCATTTCGATCTGCCCTCGCAGGACGAGCCCGACCTCACGCGCTGGCGCACCATCTCCGAGCGGGTCAAGAACCCCGAGGGCGAGGTCTCCATCGCCATCGTGGGCAAGTACACGGGCCTCAAGGACGCCTACAAGTCGCTCACCGAAGCCCTCACCCACGGCGGCATCGCCCACCGGGTCAAGGTCAATCTCGAGTGGATCGAGGCCGAGGTCTTCGAGCGCGAGGACCCGGCGCCCTTCCTCGAGGGCATTCACGGTATCCTGGTGCCGGGTGGATTCGGTCAGCGCGGCGCCGAGGGCAAGATCCGCGCGGCCCGCTACGCCCGCGAGCGCAAGATCCCGTATTTCGGCATCTGCTTCGGGATGCAGATGGCTGTGATCGAGGCCGCCCGCGCCCTGGCCGGTGTCGCGGACGCCAATTCCACCGAGTTCGGCGAGACCGCCCAGCCCGTGGTCGGCCTGCTCACGGAGTGGCTGAAGGGCAACGAACTCGAGCGTCGCGCGGCGGCCGGCGATCTCGGCGGCACCATGCGGCTCGGGGCCTACCAGGCCTCCCTGCGCCCGGGCACGAAGATCGCCGAGATCTACGGGACCACGGAGATCTCCGAGCGCCATCGGCACCGCTACGAGGTCAACATGGCCTATCGCGAGGGCTTGGAGGCCAAGGGCCTGTGCTTCTCCGGCCTCTCGCCGGACGGGCTCCTGCCCGAGACCGTGGAGCATGTCGGGCATCCCTGGTTCATCGGCGTGCAGTTCCACCCCGAGCTGAAGTCGCGGCCCTTCGAGCCGCATCCGCTCTTCAAGAGCTTCGTCGGCGCCGCGATGGTGCAGAGCCGGCTGGTCTGAGACACCGAAGAAGTCCGGATGACGTCGATTGCCGGCCTCGGTCCGTTCTTGGCCTACCTCGCCGTGGCCTTCGCCCTCGTGGGCGCCTACCTCGTCGTCTACCTGCAGGCGACGGGGCACCGTGAACTCGCCCTGATCCGCGCCAACAACCGCGCGGCCGCCCTCGCCCTCGGCGGGAGCCTGGTGGGCTACACCCTGCCGCTGGCCGTCTCCATCCACAACGCGCAGTCGATCGTCGATTGCGCGATCTGGGGCCTCGTCGCTCTCGTGGTCCAGGTGGCGATCTATCTTGCGGTCCGTGCTCTGCTGCCCGACCTTTCCCGAAGGATCGAGGCCGGCGAGATGGCTGGTGCCATCTTCCTCGCGGCGGCGTCCCTGGCTGGCGGCATCCTCGACGCGGCGGCGATGACGTACTGACCCCTTATCGACGGCCAAGCTCGATCATAATTGTCGGCTGAAGCCGCACGGTGTCGCGGCAGGGAGCGGTCCGCCGATGGCGGCCCGGAACGGGATGTCTTCGCAGGACCGGAAGGATGGGCCGGGGGGAACGGGCGGCCTCAAGCGCTCCGAGGCCGTTACCCTGGTGCTGCTCACCGGCGCGGGTGCGGCCGCGGTGGCCCTGGCCCGCCTCGATCCTTCGCAACGGATGGAGGACGTCCGGATCTATGCCAATGTCGAGGCCTGCATCGCGGGCCGGGTCCGCACGGCGGTGGATTGCCGGATCGAGGACGATATTGCCCGAACGGTCGCGGCTGCCCGCGCGCCCCTTTATCCCTCCCAGGGTGCGTGCGAGGCACGGCACGGCCTCGGCGCCTGCGAGGCGCGCGCTGTGGCCTCGGCGCCGGAATCCGGCGGGCCCTACGCGCCCCGGATGGCCGCCTACTTCGTCGGGGCGACGGCCGCGCAGAAGCTGGATCTGCAGCCGCTCTTCCCGACCGCCGGCGTGGTCTACGGCGTCGGCGCCTTCGCGCAGCCGGCGTACCAGACCAGCTGGGGCTGTGCCGTCACCCCGACCATGGACGGCGGCAGCATCGCCCGCGTCCCGGAGGCCATCGCTCGGCCGCCCGTGCTCAACGGATTCGGAGGCACGGGCCGCGCCATCTGCGGGGACGATGCGCCCGCGTCGCATCATGGCGGCGGCGGCTGATGCGCCGCGTGCCCATCGGCGCACGCCCCGACTGGCGTGATGTGGCGGCCCGGAACGGCTTCCACTTCCACAGCCTGGACGGCGAGCCCTATTGGGACGAGAGCCACGCCTATGCCTTCACGCTCGCGGAGATCGAGGCCGACATCGAGGCGCCGAGCGCGGACCTGCACGCGCTCTGCCTGGACTTCGTGGACCGCGCGGTGGGCGACGAGCGCATCCTCGCCGGCCTTCACATCCCCCGGCATGCCTGGGACGTCGTTCGGGCGAGCTGGCTCCGGCGCGATCCTTCGCTCTACGGCCGCCTCGACTTCGCCTATGGCGGCACGGGGCCGGCCAAGCTCCTCGAATACAACGCCGACACCCCGACGGCCCTCTACGAGACCGGCGTGTTCCAGTGGCTCTGGTTGGAGGATCTGCTCGCGCGCGGCACCCTTCCGGCGGGATCGGACCAGTACAACGCGGTCCACGAGCGCCTGATCGCGCTCTTCCGGACGCTGCCGGGCGACGGCACCCTCACGCTCGCGGCCTATGCCGACGCGCCCGAGGATCGCGGCACCGTCGCCTACCTGGAGGATTGCGCCCGCCAGGCGGGCCTCGACTGCCGGTTCCTCGACCTCTCGGGGATCGGCCTCGATGCCCTCGGACGCTTTGTCGACGACCGGCGGGTCCCGATCACGCGGCTGTTCAAGCTCTACCCCTGGGAATGGGCCTTCGCCGATGCCTTCGGGCGAGAGGTCGGCGGCACCGCCACCCGCTTCATCGAGCCGCCCTGGAAGGCCGTCCTGTCGAATAAGGGTCTGCTCGCGCATCTCCACGCGATGGAGCCGAATCACCCGAACCTGCTGCCGACCTATTTCGAGGGGGATCCGGCCGCCGCGAGCCTCGGGGCGAGTTACGTGCGAAAGCCACTTTTCTCGCGGGAGGGCGCGAACATCCTGATGGTGGAGAACGACCGCGTCGTGGTGCAGGACGTGGGCCCCTACGGAGCCGAGGGCCATGTGCGCCAGGCCCTGGCGCCGCTGCCCAGCTTCGACGGGCGCCGGCCCCTGGTCGGGTCCTGGATCGTCGGTGACGTCCCTGCCGGCCTCTGCATCCGCGAGAGCGCGGGGCCCGTGACCACGAACGCCGCTCTCTTCGTGCCGCACTACATCGCGGCGGACTGAGCGTGTTTCGCGCGACGGGGCCGCCGGTCTCGCGACGCGAAACCGCGATCCGTCGAGACCCGAAGCGCGGCCTCGGCCTCAGGCGGCCTGGGCAACGGGCCGAGGCGTCTCCTGGGCGCGGGCGCCGAACAGCACGGCCTGAAGGGCACAAGGGCTGTGGACCCGGCCATCCGCATCGACGATCCGCACGTCGGACATCCCCGCGGTGAGGAGCGACAGGCTCTGGTCAAGCGCACCCAGCATCGAGCGATGCTGGAAGGCGAACTGACGAGCGGAGACGCGCGCGCGGACGGTGAAGCTCACGGGGTGGGATTCCTGATGCGGTCGGTTCCGGCGGGTCTGTCCCGGTCCGGTTCCGTGGAGGTGAGGGGAAGTGTCCAGCGGGGGACGCGTACGTTCGCGCCGAGCCTACGGTGCGTGCACTGCAATAAAGGCGACCGATTGACGAAGTGTTCGCCAAATCGGGCTTCGGCCGTGGAAAGATCAGGCTTTTTCGTGAAGCACGTTGGACGCGGCGTCCGGAACGGCCACGGGATGCTGGTGGTGCAGCCCGTGGCCTGTCCGCGACAGGCGCTGGACTCGCGCCGCCCGGCATAGGCAGCGACGCCCGCTACCCGCGGCGCGGCGTGCTTACGACATTGTCCGAATCACCGTCGAGGATCCGCACCTGTACGCGGTGGATCCGGTAGGCGAGGGCGCTGCGCATCGTGGCGCGGCAGCGATCGGCCCCCCGCCGTGAGAGTTCCCGTCGGGATCGGCTCCGGTTTGCAATCCGCCGGACCTGCGCGGATTTCACGCGCGGGCGAGGGGCCCGATCGGGCGCTCCGAGCGGTTCGGCCGCTGGCAATGTCGGGCAACGTGCCTACCTTGCCAAGCGTGACCGAGATCCTGTTCTACCACCTCCAGCAGCAGCCCCTCGAGAAGGTGCTGCCGAACCTCGTCGAGCGTTCCCTGGAACGCCAGTGGCGCGCGGCGATCCAGGCCGCCAGCGAGGAGCGGCTCCAGGCCCTCGACGACCAGCTCTGGACCTACAGCGACGACAGCTTTCTGCCGCACGGCACGGATCGCGAGGCGGACGCCGCGAGCCAGCCCGTCGTGCTGACCCTCAAGGACACCAACCCCAACGCGGCCTCGATCCGCTTCCTCGTGGAAGGCGCCGACCTTCCGTCCGATGCCGCCAGCTACGCGCGCATCTGCGTGCTCTTCGACGGCACCGACCAGGATGCCTTGCTGCGCGCCCGCGAGCAGTGGAAGGAGGCCAAGGCCGGCGGGCACACCATCGCCTACTGGCAGCAGGACGAGGACGGGCGCTGGCAGAAGAAAGCCTGACGCTCCGGCCCGACGACCGGACCACGCCGAGAGGAATCGCCATGAGACGTTTCGCCATCGGCCTCGCGGCCCTGCTCCTCGCGGGTGCGCCCCTACACGCTCAGCCGTCTCCCCACGGCGAGCGCCCGCCGGAGACGCGCCGGGCCGCCGAGCCGCGCGGCCCCGAGGGCCGCAAGCTCCCCGCCGATTCCGTGACGGAGCACAGCGTCACCCTGCCGGATGGTCGCTTGCTGGCCTTCACCGCCCGGGCCGGGAGCCTGCCCCTCGTCGACGAGGCCGGCAAGCTTCAGGCCGAGATCGCTTTCATCGCCTACATGCGGAAGGGCGCGGACGGGACCGGCGGGCCGGATGCGTCGCGACCCGTCACCTTCGCGTTGAATGGCGGCCCGGGGGCGGCTTCGGCCTATCTGAACATCGGCGCCATCGGGCCCTGGCGCTTGCCGGTGGAGGGCACGAGCATCAGCCCGTCTGCCCCGATCGGCCTGGTGCCGAACGACGGAACTTGGCTCGACTTCACCGATCTCGTCTTCCTCGATCCGGTCGGGACCGGCTACAGCCGCGCCGCCGACGGGGACGCCAAGCGCTACTGGAGCATCGACGCCGACGCCTCGGTGCTGTCCTCCGCCATCGCGCGCTGGCTGCGGGCCAACGACCGCATGGCGGCGCCAAAATTCTACGTCGGCGAGAGCTACGGCGGGTTCCGGGGGCCGCTGATCGCCGCGAAGCTCCAAGAGGAGATCGGCGTCGGCCTGTCCGGGATGGTGCTGCTCTCGCCGGTGCTGGATTTCGCCTGGCTGCAAGCCCCCCGGACGACGCCCTGGGGCCACGTCATCAAGCTGCCCTCCTTCGCCGCCGCCGCCATCGAGCGGTCCGGGGGTATGCCGACGCGCCAGACCATGGCCGAGGCCGAGGCCTACGCCACCGGCCCCTACCTCGCGGACCTGCTTAAAGGTCCGTCGGACGAGGCCGCATTGGCGCGGCTCAGCGATAAGGTCGGGGCGCTCGCCGGGCTCGACCCCGGCTTCGTGCGCCGTCAGGCCGGACGCCTCTCGGGCCAGAGCGTCCAGCGCGAGATCGGTCGCGAGACCGGCCGGGTGGCGAGCGCCTACGATACCGGCGTCACCGGCTGGGACCCGGACCCGAACGCCGCCGCGTCGGGCTTCGACGACCCGCTGCTCACCGGGCTCCAGGCGCCCCTCACCAGCGCGATGATCGCGCTCTACAGCGAAAAGCTGAATTACCGGGTGCCGGACCTGCGCTACGAACTCCTCAACAACCAGGTGAACCGGGGCTGGACCTGGGGCAGCGGCCGCTCGGCGCCCGAGGCCCTCGGAGCCCTGCGGGGCGTGCTGGCGCTGGACGGCAACATGCGCGTCCTCGTCGCCCACGGCTACACCGACCTCGTGACGCCGTACTTCGCCTCGAAGCTGCTGATCGACCAGATGCCGGCCTTCGGCGGCGGCCGGCTCGATCTCGCCGTGTACCCCGGCGGCCACATGTTCTATTCCCGCCCGGATTCGCGCGCCGCCTTCCACCGGGATGCGGCCGCCCTCTACGCGGCCGCCCTGGCCGCGCGGGGCGCTGCGCAGCGCTGAGGATTCGCGACCGTGACCGTTTTCAGAACTCCGCGCGGGCTGGCGTCGGCGGGCCTTCTCGCCCTCGGCCTCGCGGCCTGCACCAGCACGGAGACCCGTCCGCCGGCCCCGGCTCCCGTGGCGGTAACGTCGCCGCCCCCCGCCCCGACTTTCACGGGGCCGGTGCTGACGGGGGAGGGGACCTGTACGGGCCCGGCCCCGACGATGGCGGCCACGATCGAGATTGGCATCGGCGAGTGCGATCTCGTCCGCCTCAAGGGCAAGCCGCCCACCGACGTGCTGGTGGGCGAGGGTCGCTCGGGCCGCGAGGTGCAGGTGCTCTACAACGAGCCCGGCGCCAAGGAATTGTACTTCTTCGTCAACAACCGCCTCGACCGGATCGTGAAGTAGCGGCGCCTCAGCGCTCGGTGAGCTTCATCTCGATCCGGCGGTTGCGGGCATAGGCCTCCTCGGTGGTCCCGGCCTCGATGGGCTGGAACTCGCCGAAGGCGGCGGCGAGCAGATGCTGCGGCGGGATGCCCTTGGCCACCATGGCCTGGACCACCGCGATGGCGCGGGCCGCCGAGAGCGCCCAGTTCGAGGGGAACTGCGCCGATGCGATCGGCCGCGCATCGGTGTGGCCGTCGATGCGCAGCACCCAGGGGATGTCGGCGGGGATCTGCTTGGCGAGGTCGAGGATCGCACCGGCGATGCGGTCGAGTTCCGGCCCGGCCTCCGGCTTGAGGCTGGCGGAGCCCCCCGGGAAAAGCACCTCCGATTGCAGCACGAAGCGGTCGCCGACGATGCGGATGTCGGGACGGTTGCCCAGGATCTGGCGCAGGCGCCCGAAGAAGTCCGAGCGGTAGCGCGCCAGTTCCTGCACCTTCTGGGCGAGGGCGACATTCAGGCGGCTGCCGAGATCGGCGATGCGGGCCTGACTCTCGCGGTCGCGGTTCTCGGAGGCCGCCAGGGCGTCCTCCAGGGCCGCGAGCTGCCGGCGCATGGCCGCGATCTGCTCGTTGAGGAGGTCGATCTGCGAGGCGGCGCGCGCCGTGTTGGCGCGCTCGGCCGCCAGCTGCTTGTCGACCTCGCCCTGGCGCCCGGCCGAGCCCTGCGCCGCCTCGGCCTGAGCCCTCAGCCGGTCGCGATCCGCCTGCGCGCCGAGCAGGGTGTTGCGCAGGGAGGAGGCCTGCTCCTCCTGGGTCTTGCGGGTGGAGCGCTCGAGGGCCAGCAGATCGGTGAGGTCGGCGATCTGGCGGTTGAGGCGCGTCAGAACCGAATCGCGCCCGCTGATTTCCTGGGACAGGAAGAACTGTCCGACCACGAAGATGGTGAGCAGGAAGACGACGGCGAGCAGCAGCGTCGCCAGGGCATCGACGTAGCCCGGCCAGACGTTGAGGCTCCGGTCGCGGCGGACGCGGGCGGAGGCCATCTCAGCCCCGCTCGCGGCCGAGGCGATCGAGCACCTGCTTCAGCTCGCGCTCGCGGTTCGCCTGCGCCTCGACCCAGTCGCGGATCATCTGCTGCTCGGCCCGCATGTGCTGGACGAGGCCCTGGATACCCTCCGCGAGGTTGGTCATCGCCTGGGTGGCGACGCGCCCGTTGGCGCCCTCCGCCACCACGGCGGTCAGGCGGTCCACCGCCTCCTTCAGCTCGCGGGCGCTGGCCGGATCCTGCTGGGGCAAGGGCTTGGCCGCGACGGTGATGGCCCCTGCTGCGGGCAGATCGCCGGATAGCAGCCAATCCTCCAGTTCGTTGTGGAAACGCGCATGGGCCTGGCCCGCCTGCAGGTCGAGGAAGCCCACGATCAGCGAACTCGCCAGGCCGAACAGGGAGGCCGAGAAAGCGAGACCGATGCCCGAGAGCGGCACCGCGAGGCCGTTCTTCAGTTCGTCGAACATCGCCGCCGCCTCGCCGCCGCCGCGCATGGTCCGGATGACCGAGCCGACCGCGCTCAGGGTGTCGATCAGGCCCCAGAACGTGCCGAGCAGGCCGAGGAGGATGAGGAGGCCGGAGACGTAGCGCAGGATCTCGCGGCCCTCGTCGAGGCGCGCGGCGGCGGTGTCGAGGAAGGACCGGCTGGTCGGCAGGGTGATCCCGTCGTGCCGGGCGGCGATGGCGGGCGCGAGCGGCGCCATCAGGGGCGGCGGTTTGCTCGGGCTTTCCCCCGCCGCCACGGCGTTGACGTAGGCGGTCTCGCGGTAGAGCCGCACCACCTGCCCGAATGCCAGCAGCACCGCGATGAGCAGCACGCCGAGGATGAGTCCGTTGAGGCCCGGATTGGCCAGGAAGGCCGGCGTCACCTGCCGGAACAGCACGAAGGCGAGGAAGCCGACCAGGATCAGAAAGATCAGCATCCGGATGAGGTAGATGCCCGGCTTGGCGATCGTCGCAGGTGCGGGTGGGGTCGCCATCGGCTCGGGCACACTCTCGGACGCGAAAAGGCAGCCCGCGCACGGCGGGCCTCGGGGCGGACGCGCCGGCACATTGCAGGGTGGTTCGGCCCCGATCAAGTCGCGCGTGGCGACGTCCCGTGGATGGTGGCCGCGCGGCGCCGGCTAATCCCAGTCGCGCGGCCAAGTCTCCTCCAGATGGGGACCGAGCCGCACCGCGGCCACGCGCTTCGCGAGCCCCGTCGCATCGTCGGTTTCCACGGCGATGCCGCTGAGGGTACCCTCGCCCTGGGCGGTCTCCAGCCGGGCGCCCGGCGTCTTCTGCAGGAAGCGGCGCAGGGGCTCGTCCTTCTGCATGCCGAGGATCGAATCGTAGTCGCCGCACATGCCCGCGTCGGAGAGGTAGGCGGTGCCGCCGGGCAGGATGCGGTGGTCGGCGGTCGGCGTGTGGGTGTGAGTGCCGACCACGAGGCTCGCCCGGCCGTCGAGGAAATGGCCGAAGGCCTGCTTCTCGCTCGTGGCCTCCGCGTGCACGTCGACGATGACCGCGTCCGCCACCGCGCCCAGCGGGCAGGCGGACAGTTCCCGCTCGGCCGAGGCGAAGGGATCGTCCAGGGCATCCATGTAGAGGCGGCCCATGACGTTGAGCACAAGGACGCGCGCGCCCTTCTGGGTCTCGACGACGGTGGCGCCCCGGCCGGGGGTGCCCGGCGGGTAGTTCGCCGGCCGCACGAGCCGCGTCTGGCGCTGGATGAAGACCAGGGCCTCGCGCTGGTCGAAGGAGTGGTTGCCGAGCGTCACCGCGTCGGCCCCGGCCTGGAGGAGTTCGTCACAGATGGCTTCGGTAAGACCGAAGCCGCCGGCGGCGTTCTCGCCGTTGATCACCACGCAGTCGAGGCGCCAGCGCTCGCGCAAGGCCGGCAGCCGGTCCGAGATGGCGTGGCGGCCGGGACGGCCCACCACGTCGCCGAGGAAAAGAAGTCGCATCGTGCAGAATTGCGTCCGTAGGAGAGGTCAGGTCCGCAGAAGCGGGACCGGTCCCGCCTCCGTGACGAGATGGTCGAGGGGCTGGTCGTGCGGCTCGGCGGGAACCGTGTCCACCGCCTGCACCGAGAACGCGACGCCGATGGTGAGAACCGGGCCGTTGCGCGAGAGCCGCGCGATAGCCTGATCGTAGTAGCCGCGGCCGTAGCCGATGCGGTGGCCACGCCGGTCGTAGGCGGCCAACGGCACGATCAGGGCGGTGGGGTCCACGGGCGGCAGGTCGTCGTGCGGTTCGCTGAGGCCGAAGCGGCCAGCCACCAGGGCCTCGCCCTCGCGCCATTCCCGAAACACCAGTCCGTCGGGCGTCACCTTCGGCAGGGCTACCCGTTGCCCTCGCGCGAACAGGAGCCGGGCCAGGGGGCGCGGATCGACCTCGCTGCGGATGGGCCAGAACGCGCCGACTATCACGGCCTCGGCGAGCGCCTCGATACCCATGACGGTGTCGGCGATCCGGGCCGAGCCCGCGATGCGGGCCTCCGGGGAGAGCCCGTCACGCCGGGCCAGGGCCTCGTTGCGCAGGGTCGCCTTCACGGCGGCGGTCGGCGGATTGGATGGAGGAGAATCTGAGTGCGGAGCCACGTGAGCCGTTGGAGTGTCGATCCCGGGAAACCTACAATGTAGGTGGGCGCCGTGTTGGCCAAGTCCAGGGACGAGGCCAGGGACAGCTCCCTGGGGAGTCGATAAGGCCCCGGGGAAAAGTACTCCTGACGGACCCGGCAGCCCCGCAGCCAATATGTAGCGTCGCCCCGTGGCCTGCGCCAGGGGGATCGGCTCTCAGCCCGCCGAAATCGTATGCGCCAGACGCTCGATCCGGTCCGCGCAGCGCCGCAGCCCTTCCGCCAGGCGCGCCTCCTCGGCGGCGCGCGTCGCGTCGGCGCCGTCCACGCGGGCGCGCAAAGCAGCCGTCTCCTGTTCCAAAGCTGCGAGACGGCCCTGCGCCTCCTGCAACTCGTCGGCCTGCATCAGCGCCGCCATGACGTGCAGGCGCATGTCGCCGATCTCGCCGAAGGCACGGCGGATCTCGGTCACGCGCGCGTCGAGGCCGCCGGCCAGCGCAGTGAGATGGGCCTCCTCGCCCTCGGCGCAGGCCATGCGGTAGTTCTTGCCGTCGATGGTGACGTTGATCTGGGGCATCGCGTGTCGGGCCGCTCGAAGATGGCTGGCTTACCGGCTGCCGCGGGCGGGCGCCAGCACGCCCTCCACCGCCGCGATCGCCCGGCCCAGGCGCTGGCCGACATCCGCGGAGGTCGCCTCCACCTCGACGAGGCGGGCGCTGGCCGCATCGAGTTCGGCCGCGAGCCGCGCCCGGTCCTCGCTCATCACGGCGAGCTCGGTCTCCAGGTCGCTCGGATCACGCTCGGCCTCGAAGCGCTGGGCCACCGCGCCCTCCAGGCGGCTCAGCACGGTCTCGAGACGCCGGAGGGCGTCGTCGATAGTCTCGCTCACGTATCGTTGCCTCTCATGCGTGGATCACCTGCTCATTCGACCCCGTCCGGGCATCGCTCGTGACCGGGGCCGGGCTCGCGAATCTATCGCCGATCCCGGTTCGCCGCGAAACGCGAAAGGGGCCGCGCCGGTCACGACGCGTCCGCGGGCCGGGGTTATCCACCCTTCTGACCCGGGCGGTGACCTTTGCCAAGATTTGTCACCATGTTAGAGACCGCCCGCCCGCAGACCGGTTATACGGCGTCCCGTGACACGTTCAGGCCCTGGCACATCCCCCGTGCGCGGTCGTTCCGCGCGTTTCGTCCGGCTTCCGGCGACATTCGGTGGGGTGCCGGTGGCGACGGTTCATCCGTCGTTCAATCGCGAGTCGCACAGAGCGGGCGACGGATCGAGGCCTGCCCGCCGGGCGGCCTGCGACGATCAACAGGTTGAAGGGTGCCGCCGCGTCGGTGCCCGTATCAGGGAAGGACTCACGCCGTGTCGGTGAAGGTTGCCATCAACGGGTTCGGACGCATCGGCCGCAACGTCCTGCGTGCCATCCACGAGGCCGGCCGCAAGGACATCGAGGTGGTGGCGATCAACGATCTCGGCCCCGTCGAGACCAATGCCCACCTCCTGCGTTTCGATTCGATCCACGGCCGCTTCAACGCCAAGGTCGAGGTCGACGGCGAGTTCATCGTGGTCGACGGCCAGCGCATCAAGGTCACCGCCGTGCGCAACCCGGCCGAGCTGCCGCACCGCGAACTCGGCGTGGACATCGCCCTCGAGTGCACCGGCATCTTCACCTCGAAGGACAAGGCCAAGGCCCACCTCGACGCCGGCGCCAAGCGCGTGATCGTCTCGGCGCCCGCCGACGGCGCGGATTTGACGGTGGTCTACGGCGTCAACCACGACAAGCTGACCGCCGACCACCTCGTCATCTCGAACGCCTCCTGCACCACCAACTGCCTCGTGCCGGTGGCCAAGGTGCTGAACGATCTCGTCGGGATCGAGCGCGGCTTCATGACGACGATCCACTCCTACACCAACGACCAGCCCTCGCTGGACCAGATGCACAAGGACCTTTACCGGGCCCGTGCCGCCGCGCTCTCGATGATCCCGACCTCCACGGGCGCGGCCAAGGCCGTCGGCCTCGTGCTGCCCGAGCTCAAGGGCAAGCTCGACGGCACCTCGATCCGCGTGCCGACCCCGAACGTCTCGGCCGTCGACCTCGTGTTCACGGCCAAGCGCCAGACCACGGTCGAGGAAATCAACAACGCGATCCGCGCCGCCGCCGACGGTCCGCTCAAGGGCGTGCTGGCCTATACCGACCAGCCCAACGTCTCCATCGACTTCAACCACGATCCCCACTCGTCGACCTTCCACCTCGACCAGACCAAGGTCATGGACGGCACCTTCGTGCGCATCCTGTCCTGGTACGACAACGAGTGGGGCTTCTCGAACCGTATGGCCGACACGGCCGTGGCGATGGGCAAGCTGCTCTGAGCCACCACGCGGAACTCTGACGGACCGAACCGCTCCCGAAGACCAAGCGAAGACCAGGATGGTGTGCCTGACATGACCGAGACCTCTCCCGCCGGAAGCGGCTTCATCCCAGGCGCAACCACCCAATCCCCGCCGGCCGCCGCGCCGGCGGCGGTTCCCCCTCCCGGGCCGGCGGGCGCATCTCCGGCCCCGGCGAATCCGCCCGTGGTCGTGGGCAAGGCCGAGACGCTGCCCGCCCCCGCCGTTGCTCCGGGCGGAGACCAGCTTGCCCGGATCGAGGACAAGTGCGCCCGGATCGAGGACAAGTACGCCCGCTCCGAGGCGCTGCTCTCGCGGGTGGAGGAGAAGGTGGAGGGCGCGGCCGCCCGCATGAACGAGGCGGCGCGCCAGAGCGACCTCTCGGCCCTGCGCAGCGAGGTCCGGGCCATCGCGGACCGCACACGCGGCCTGCCGGGCTCCGGTGCCCTGGTTCTCACCGCAATCATCACGGCGGTGCTGACGGTGGCGCTCACCATCGCGGCCCAGCGCTTCCACCTCGAATCCATGTTGCCCCCGCCGCGCTGATCGCGCCCGCAACCGACCGAACGTCCAGGCCCCGATGAACGCTTTCCGTACCCTCGACGATGCCGGCCCGCTCCAGGGCAAGCGCGTGCTCCTGCGCGTGGACCTCAACGTGCCGATGGAGGGCGGTCGCGTCACCGACGCGACCCGGATCGAGCGCATCGTACCGACGATCCGCGAGATCGCCGATAAGGGTGGGCGCGTGGTCCTGCTGGCGCATTTCGGCCGCCCGAAGGGCAAGCCCGTCGCCTCCGAATCCCTGAAGCCGGTGGTCGGAACCCTGAGCGAGCATCTCGGCCGCCCCGTCGCCTTCGCGGAGGATTGCGTGGGGCCGGCGTCGGCAGACGCCGTCGCGGCACTGAAGGACGGCGACGTGCTGCTCCTCGAGAACACCCGCTTCCACGCGGGCGAGGAAAAGAACGACCGCGCCTTCACCGAGCAGCTCGCTGCCAATGGTGATCTCTACATCAACGAGGCGTTCTCGGCCGCGCACCGGGCCCACGCCTCGACGGAGGGTCTCGCCCATCTGCTGCCCGCCTATGCGGGGCGTCTGATGCAGGCCGAGCTCGACGCCCTGACCAAGGGCCTCGAAGCCCCGACCCGCCCCGTGATCGCCCTGGTGGGCGGCGCCAAGGTTTCCTCCAAGATCGACCTTCTCCAGAACCTCGTCGCCAAGGTCGACATGCTGGTGATCGGCGGCGGCATGGCCAACACCTTCCTGCACGCGCAGGGCAAGAGCGTCGGCAAGTCCCTCTGTGAAAAGGACCTCGCCGACACCGCCCTGCGCATCGTCGAGGCGGCCAAGGCCGCCAAGTGCCGGATCATCCTGCCGGTGGACGCGGTCTCGGCCGCCGAGTTCAAGGCGAATGCCGCGCACGAGACCGTGCCGGTCGACGCCGTGCCGGAGAGCGGCATGATCCTCGATGCCGGCCCGGCCTCCGTGGCCGAGATCAACGCCGCCATCGACGAGGCCGCCACCCTGGTCTGGAACGGGCCGCTGGGCGCCTTCGAGCTGACCCCGTTCGATGCCGCCACCGTGGCGGCGGCCCGGCACGCGGCCGAGCGCACCAAGGCCGGTAAGCTCGTCTCGGTGGCGGGCGGCGGCGATACGGTCGCGGCCCTCAACCATGCGGGTGTCGGCGAAACCTTCTCCTACGTGTCCACCGCCGGCGGCGCCTTCCTCGAATGGCTGGAGGGCAAGGAACTGCCCGGCGTCGAGGCGTTGCGCGCGAAGGGCTGACCTTACGGCGGGGCGCGACCCCGCGCGAGGACGGCCGGCAGACCAAACCAACTGCGCCTCCCGGCGCGACGAGCTAGCGGACCGCCCAAGCGGTGGTCGATTGTGAGGAGAAACCCATGGCCCGCATCACCCTGAGGCAGCTGCTGGACCATGCCGCCGAGCATGAATACGGCGTGCCGGCGTTCAACCTGAACAACATGGAGCAGGGTCTCGCCATCATGGCGGCTGCGGACGCCACCGATTCCCCGGTGATCCTCCAGGCCAGCAAGGGCGCGCGGGCCTACGCCAACGACATCGTGCTGGCCAAGCTCATCGACGGACTCGTGGAGATCTACCCCCACATCCCCGTCTGCATGCATCTCGACCACGGCAGCGACGAGGCCACCTGCGCCACGGCGATCCAGTACGGCTTCACCTCGGTGATGATGGACGGCTCGCTGAAGGCCGACGGCAAGACCCCCGCGGACTACGCCTACAACGTCGAGATCACCCGCAACGTCACCAAGATGGCCCACTGGGCGGGCGTCTCGGTGGAGGGCGAACTCGGCGTGCTCGGCTCCCTGGAGAGCGGTGAAGGCGAGGCCGAGGACGGCCACGGTTTCGAGGGCGTCCTCAGCCACGACCAGCTCCTCACCGATCCGGACGAGGCCGTGAAGTTCGTGGAGGCCACCAAGGTCGACGCCCTCGCGGTCGCCATGGGCACCTCGCACGGCGCCTACAAGTTTACGCGCAAGCCGGATGGCGACGTTCTGGCGATGAACGTGATCGAGGAGATCCACCGCCGCCTGCCCACCACCCACTTAGTGATGCATGGCTCCTCCTCGGTGCCGCAGGACCTGCAGGACATCATCAACCAGTACGGCGGCGAGATGAAGCCGACCTGGGGTGTGCCGGTCGAGGAGATCCAGCGCGGCATCAAGCACGGCGTGCGCAAGATCAACATAGACACAGACAACCGGATGGCGATGACCGGCCAGATCCGGAAGATCCTGGCCGAGAACAAGGCCGAGTTCGATCCGCGCAAGTACCTCAAGCCCGCCATGGAGGCGATGACCAAGCTCTGCCGTCAGCGCTTCGAGGAGTTCGGCACCGCCGGCCAGGGCTCCAAGATCCGTCCGATCTCGGTTGCCGCCATGGCCAAGCGCTACGCCAACGGCTCTCTCGACCCCAAAATCGGCGCGGCGGGCTGAAGCGGAACCCTGATGTCGGAACCCCGTACCCGCCTCGCCCTGCTCAGCCCCCACCGGGTCGAGGCCGGTGACGCCGATACCCTCGCGGCGGCCATCGCGGCCGCCTGCGCGGCCGGCGACGTCGCGGCCGTGCTGCTGCGGCTCGCCCCGTCCGACGAGCGCAGCCTCGTCAATCTGGTCAAGCGCCTCGCGCCGGCCGCGCAAGCGGCGGGCGCGGCCGTGATCGTCGCCTGCGCGGGCTTCGCCGGGGACCTCGTCAGCGTCTCGGCGCGGGGCGGGGCAGACGGCGTACATATCGACAAGCCGCGCGAGGGCACGCTGCGCGAGCTGCGGGACCGACTCGACGACGGACGCATCCTCGGGGCGGGCGGCCATGAGCAGCGCCACGCCGCGATGGAGGCTGGCGAGGCGGGCGTCGATTACGTGATGTTCGGCGGCCTCTACGCCGACGGTGTCGCGCCGGATGCCGAGACGGTGATCGAGCGCGCGACCTGGTGGACCGAAATCTTCGAGACGCCCTGCATCGCCGTGGCCCATGCGTCCGAGCAGGTCGGACCGATCCTGGCGACCCGGGCCGAATTCCTCGGGCTGGAGAGCGCTCTTTGGCTGGGGGCGGACGTGGCCGGGATCCAGGCGCAGGTCACCGCCGCCGGGGAGGCGGATTCGTGAGGGTGCCGCGCGGGCTCCCCCTCCTCGGGCCTGTCGCCTCGGCCCTCCTCGCATCGGGCGCGCTGGCGGCGACGACACAATCGCCCGAGGCGGCCAAGCCGGTGACGCGGGAGGTGTTCAAGGCGCCCCTGAAAGAGTTGCCGACGCCCTATACTCCGAGCGCCATGCGGATTGCGCCCCTGACGGCCAAGCCCGGCGACAAGCCCGTCGACGCTGCCTTCGGGGCTTACCAGCGCGGCCAGTACACCACCGCCTTCCGGGAGGCGACGAAGCGGATCGCGGCCGACCCGAAGGATGCGGCGGCGATGACGCTGCTCGGCGAGCTCTACAACCAGGGGCTCGGCCTCAAGCAGGACCCGGTCAAGGCTGCCGAATGGTACCGCCTCGCCGCAGCCCAGGGCGATGTTCACGCCATGGCCTCCCTCGGGCTGATGTCGATCGACGGGCGTGGCGGCGCCAAGGACATGAAGGCCGGGCGCCAGTGGCTCGAGCAGGCAGCGGAGAAGGGCGACACCACCGCCGCCTACAACCTCGCGCTGATCCTGCTCGGCACCGGCACGGACCCGGATCAGGCCCGGGCCGCGACTCTGTTCCGCAAGGCGGCCGAAGGCGAGATCGGGGCCGCCCAGCACGATCTCGGCGTCCTCTATCTTCAGGGGCGCGGCGTGCCCAAGGACGCGACCCAGGCGGCGGAGTGGTTCCGGCGCGCGGCGGACAATGGCGATCTGGCCGGCGAGGTCGAGTTCGCCATTCTGCTCTTCAATGGGACCGGCCTGCCCAAGGACGAGGCGCGCGCCGCCCGCTACTTCCTGCACGCGGCCGCTCGCGGCAACGCGATCGCACAGAACCGGGCCGCGCGCCTCTTTGTGGTGGGACGCGGTGTCCAGAAGAACGTCGTCGAGGCTGCCGCCTGGAACCTGGCGGCCTCCGCGCAGGGGCTGTCCGACCCCTGGCTCGACGACAACTTGAAAAATCTGCCCCCCGAGGAGCGTCAGCGGGCCGAGGCCCTGGCCGCCGAGCGCGCCAACGTCAAATAGGCTCGCTCGGGTCAGACCCGCATTCGCGAGGGGTGAGCCGGCGCGCAAACGTGCTATGGCGGCGCGAATTCGCGTTCGACGCGGCGCGCTTCGCCTCGACGTTCTCGCAAACGGCGTTCTTTGAAACGGCTTGGACCTGAAGATCGATGATCAGTTCACCCCTCATGACCGTGATGGTCGATGCCGTCCGCAAGGCCGCCCGTGGCCTGAAGCGTGACTACGGCGAGATCGAGAACCTTCAGGTCTCCCGCAAGGGCCCGGGCAACTTCGTCTCGGCCGCCGACCGCAAGGCCGAGGAAGTAGAAGGCGTC
>NZ_BPQL01000020.1 GCF_022179225.1 Methylobacterium goesingense | reverse complement strand
TGGCCGCCGCCGATGAACATCCCTATACGGACACCAACAAACACCGTCAACCCAAAAGACAAACCTTTTGTGACGGGCCGCGAATGTCCGCGTGTTACGCCGGCAGGGCGAGTTGCGCGCTCAAGCCACCGAGATCCGAGCGGCCGAGATCGAGTGCGCCGCCGTAGAGCTCGGCGAGCTCCCGGGTGATCGAGAGGCCGAAGCCGTGGCCCGGCACGCTCTCGTCGAGGCGTCCCCCCCGCCGCAGCGCCAGGGCGGCGGCCGCCGCGTCGAGGCCCGGGCCGTCGTCCTCCACCGTCACCACGACCCCGTCATCGGTCGCGCGAGCGATGACGCGGATATGGGCGCGGCTCCACTGACAGGCATTGTCGATCAGGTTCCCCAGCATCTCGTCGATGTCCTGCGCGTCGCAGGCCGCCGCGAGGCCCGGCGACACGTCCTGCGCGATGGCGAGGTCCTTGGCCGCATAGAGCCGCGCGAGGGTCGCGGCCAGATCGGCCACCGCGCCGGCGAGGTCGGTCCGCGCGCGGCCCGGTCCCCCGAGGGCGGCGGCGCGGGCTCGACGCAGGTGATGGCGCACGCGCCGGTCCATGCCGGAGACGAGGTTCGCGAGGGCGCCGTCAGGGTCTCGGCCCGGGTCGGCCAGGGCGAGGCTCAGGGTGGCGAGCGGGGTCTTCAGGCCATGGGCGAGATTGGCCACATGGGTGCGGGCCCGTTCGAGATTGGCGGCGTTCTGGTCGAGGAGCGCGTTCACCTCCGCCGCGAGGGGGAGGATCTCGGAGGGCTGCGGACCCGGGATGCGGGGCTCACGGCCCGCCCGCACCGCCGCGAGGTCCCTGCGCAGGCGCTCCAGGGGCCTCAGGCCGAGGCGCACCTGTGCCACGAGCCCGGCCATGAGGCAGAGGCCGAGAGTGCCGAGGATCGCCGCCAGGGCGAGACCGGCCTCGCGCAGAGGCCCAGCCAGGGCCCGGGCGGGGGCCGAGGCGACCAGGATCGCGGGCGGGCTGTCCCCCGTCGGTGGCAGGTCGAGGATACGCAGGATCAGCGCGTCGCCCCAGGGGCCGGTGCCGTCGGCCGGCCGGGGCCGATCCGGGTCGCGGGGTCGAGGCGCATCGTCGGGCAGCGCGAGATCGCGGCCTTCCAGGGAGCCGGAGCGTAGAACGCTGCGGCCCTGCCGCACCTGCCAGTGCCATCCGCCGCGGTCCCGGTCGAAGGGCGGCCCGTCGAGATTGCGGTCGAGGCGCAGACGGTCGCCCGGTCCACGCTCCAGGCTCGCCGCGATGGCGACGAGCTGGCTGTCGAGGCGGCTGTCGAGCTGGCCGCGGACGAAGCGGTGCAGGATCAGCCCGATCGCCAGCCCCGCCACCACCAGGGCCGCCGTGACGAGGGCGAGGGCGGCGAGGAGCAAACGGCGCCGGAGGGAGCCGAGATGGAACAGCCCGGTCGGGCCGCGCGGTGGCCCGGGCGACGGGTGAACCGGTCCGTGCGGCGGCGGCATCAGGCGGGCTCGCCGGGGTGCAGCTGGTAGCCATGCCCGCGCACGCCCTCGATGCGGGCCGGAGCGATCTTGCGGCGCAGGCGGGTGATGATGACTTCGACGGAGTTCGAATCCACGTCGGCGTCGCCATCATAGACCCGCTCGATCAGCTGGCCGCGCGGCATCACCCCGTCCTTGTGCAGGATCAGGCAGGAGAGGACGCGCCATTCGAGGCCGGTGAGCTTCAGGGGCAGGCCGTCGCGCTCGAAGGTGCCGAGGCCGGACTCGTAGGTGAGGGGCCCACAGGTGACGCGGGCAGCCCCGTGCGCCGTCGCCCGGCGTACCAGGGCGCGCAGGCGGATCACCAGTTCCTCCACCCGGAACGGCTTGACGAGGAAGTCGTCGGCGCCCGCCTTGAAACCCGCGACCTTGTCGCTCCAGCCGTCCCGCGCCGTGAGGATGAGGACCGGCATGGTCAGCCCCCCCGCCCGCCAGTCCCTGAGGACCGAGAGGCCGTCGCGCTTGGGCAGGCCGAGGTCGAGCACCACCGCGTCGTAGGTCTCGGTCTCGCCGAGATGCTGCGCGTCCTCGCCGTTCGCGGCGTGGTCGAGGGCGAAGTTCTCGGCCCGCAGGGCCTTGGCGATCTCGGCGGCGAGGGCTGCGTCGTCCTCCACCAGCAGGAGTTTCATGGGGCGTGTCCGTGGGTGGAGGGCGAAGGGCGAGCGGCCTACGCCGCGTCGTTTAACGGGGGCTGAACCGTCCGGTTCAGTCCGGGTTCGCGGCCCCGGCCTAGAACGGCGTCAACCCGAGAGGGCGCCTTGAACCCGAGAAGGACAGACTTCATGACCGAGACCCACGAGACCTCCAACCCCGCCGCCACCCCGACCCCGAAGCGCTCGCGCCGGGCTCTCGTCGTCGGCGCCATCGCGGCTCCCCTCGCCTTCGGCGCGATCGGCCTGTCGCTGGCCCAGAACGGCACCTCCGTGATGACGCCGGTGGCGCCCACCGCGATCTCGGCCTTGAAACCGTCGGGCTCCATCGCCGCCAAGGGCGACGTCGCCGAGATCTACGGCAACAAGTTCGTGATGCAGGACGGCACCGGCAAGGCGCTGGTCGAGACTGGCCGCCAGGGGGAGGGGGGTACGCTCGTCAAGGGCGGCGAGGCCGTCACCGTGCAGGGCCGGTTCGAGAACGGCTTCCTGCACGCCCTGCTGATCACCCGCGCGGACGGCAGCCAGGTCCGCGTCGGCCCCGCCGGCGGCCCGCCCGCCGGCACCCTCGACTGGGCCCGGGACCGGGTCGGCCTCGGGCCGACCCCCGACGTGCCGGCCCTGACCGCCGGGGTCGCGGCCGCGGGATATTCCGACATCCGCGTCGTCGGGCGGGGGCCGCGCCACCTCGAAGTGGCGGCGCGCGGCAGCGATGGCCGCGAACGCCAGCTCCATGTCGGCTTCGACGGACAGGTCCGCGAGAAGCGGGTCTTCTAAGCGAAAGCCCTTCCTACCCCCTCGAACCCAAAGGACATCGACCATGACGAAGACCATCGCTCTCCTCGGCGCCGCCGCGATCCTCTTTGCCAGCGCGGCCGTCGCTCAGCCGGCCCCGCCCCCGGGGGCCCCGCGTCCCGGGCCGGAGGCCGGAGGCCCCCCCGGCGGTCCCCGCCGCGGCCCCGATGCGCCACCCCCGCCGCCGGCGAAGGCCGCCCATTTCCGCCTGGAGCGAGGCGAGACCGCCCTCGACGTGAAATGCGCCGACGACGAGCCCATGAAGGTCTGCGCCGACCTCGCCCTGCAGATGCTCGACCGCCTCGCCGCGTTGCCGGGCCAGCCGAAACCCGACGCGCCCCGGCCCGACGCCCGCTGACCCGATCCAGGGTCCGCGTCCGTCGTCGAACCGGCGACCCCTTCGGTGATGGATGCGGACGCAGCCGAAGTCGTGGACGCGGCGGCTCATGGGCCGCCGCGTCTTCGGCCGGCGACAGACAACGCTCGGCGCGGATGGGCCGGCCGCCCATCGTGGAGCGGTATTGTCGCAGGACCAGCGCAGACGACGCGATACTGCATTGCAATATAAATCCTTCTGCGCGGCCGCAACGCATGGTAGAGAGGGAGCCGTTTTTGTCTGCACGGAGCCATTCGCATGTCTAACGTCTCCCGCCTCGCCGCCATCCTGGGCGCCGCGGCTCTCGCGCTTCCCCTGACCCTGCCGGCCTCGGCCAAGGGACCGGGCGCGTCCAAGGTCATCTCGATGGTCGATACCGACAACGACGGCACCATCGACCTCAAGGAAGCCCAGGCCGTGGCCGGTGCGCTGTTCGACAAGCTCGAATCCGACAAGGACGGCACGGTCGACGCCAAGGAGCTCAAGGGCCGCGTCAGCAAGAAGGCCCTGAAGGCTGCCGATCCGGATTCGGACGGCACCCTCGACAAGACCGAGTTCCTCGCCCTGGTGGAGGCCCGCTTCAAGGCTGCCGACCCGGACAATGACGGTACCCTCGACGCCAAGGAACTGAAGACCCCGGCCGGCAAGGCACTGGTCTCCCTCCTCAAGTAAGTCCGGCCGGTGCCGTCGCACCGGATCCAGGCCCGCTTCCGAGCCGGCCCGGCGCCCCCAGCGCCGGGCCGTGCGCGTTTCAGGGCTGCGGGAAGCTCACGGCCGGACGCGCGGCAAGGATTGACCGGAGGCGGTTGTTCAGAACATTCCAGGCTGGCACGCCATTCGCAAACCCCGTTCGCGGATGGCCGCAGCGCCGAAACGAAGGCCGGTTCATGGAATTTTTCGCCCAGCAGTTCATCAACGGCCTGACACTCGGGTCGATCTACGGGCTGATCGCCCTGGGCTACACCATGGTCTTCGGCATCATCGGGATGGTGAACTTCGCCCACGGCGACGTCTTCATGCTCTCGTCTTTCATCGCGCTGATCTTCTTCCTCATCCTGACGACGTGGCTCGGGCTCACCTCGGTCGCCCTGGTGTTCCTCATCGTGCTCATCGTGGCGATGATCCTGACCGCGCTCTGGGGCTGGGCGATCGAGCGGGTGGCCTACCGGCCCCTGCGGGGCTCCTTTCGGCTCGCGCCGCTGATCTCGGCCATCGGCGTGTCGATCTTCCTGTCGAACTTCGTCCAGGTGGTACAGGGTGCCCGCAATAAGCCGGTGCCACCCCTGGTCCGCGACGTCATCGTGCTCTACCAGAACGAGCAATATACGGTGACCCTGTCCTACAAACAGGCGATCATCATGACGACGACGGCGCTGCTGCTCGCCGGCTTCTGGTACCTCGTGCAGCGCACCTCCTTCGGGCGGGCCCAGCGCGCCTGCGAGCAGGACCGGCGCATGGCGGCCCTACTCGGGATCAACGTCGACCGCACGATCTCGCTGACCTTCGTGCTCGGGGCGGCGCTCGCGGCGGTCGCCGGCACCCTCTACCTCCTCTATTACGGCGTGGTCTCGTTCTCGGACGGTTTCGTGCCCGGCGTGAAGGCCTTCACGGCGGCCGTGCTCGGGGGCATCGGCTCGCTGCCCGGCGCGGTGCTGGGCGGCCTCATCATCGGTCTCATCGAGACCTTCTGGTCGGCCTATTTTTCGATCGAGTACAAGGACGTGGCCGCGTTCCTCATCCTCATCGTGGTGCTGATCTTCAAACCATCCGGCATCCTCGGACGCCCCGAAGTCGAGAAGGTCTGAGCCATGGCGCAAGGATCGACGACGCAAGGATCGACGACTCACGGTTCGACCATCGGCGCGGTGGCCCCCACCGTCGCCCGACGCTCCGGCGCGGCATTCTCCGAGATGCTGAAGGATTCGGCACTCTTCGCCCTCGTGACGCTCGGCCTGAGCATCCCGGTGGTGGCCTACCGGACGGATCTCGGGCAGGGCACCGGCCTCGAACTCACCGGCCGCTGGGGCGTCGTCGCCGGCCTGTGCCTCGCGGTCTTCGTGCTGCGCCTCGGGCAGCGGCTGCTCCTCGGCGAGGTCGCGCGGCGGCGGGAAGTGCACCGCCTCGCCACCGTCGACGCGGCTCCGGTCGTCGCCCGGGCCGGCCGGGTGCTCGGCCCGCTGACCCTGTTCGTGGCGCTGACCCTGCCGCTGCTGGCCGCCCTCGCATCGGGAGGCCTGTCGGAGGGGCGCTACTGGATCGACCTCGGCATTCTCATCCTCACCTACGTCATGCTGGGCTGGGGCCTGAACATCGTCGTCGGCCTCGCCGGCCTCCTCGACCTCGGCTACGTCGCCTTCTACGCCGTAGGGGCCTATTCCTACGCACTGCTCTCCACCGTGTTCGGGCTCTCGTTCTGGATCTGCCTGCCGCTGGCGGGCCTGTTTGCCGCCGCCTTCGGCGTACTCCTGGGCTTCCCGGTGCTGCGCCTGCGCGGCGACTATCTCGCCATCGTGACCCTCGCCTTCGGCGAGATCATCCGTCTCGTCCTCATCAACTGGGTCGACTTCTCGGGCGGTGCGGCCGGGCTCTCCTCGATCCCGCGCGCCAGCTTCTTCGGCATTCCCTTCACGGCCGGGGAGGGCGGGTTCGCCCAGACGTTCGGGCTTACCTTCAGCCCGATGCACCGCATCGTCTTCCTTTATTACCTGATCCTGGCGCTGGCCCTGATCACCAACCTGGTGACGCTGCGCATGCGCCGCCTGCCGCTGGGGCGCGCCTGGGAGGCCCTGCGCGAGGACGAGATCGCCTGCCGGTCACTGGGCATCGACACCACCATGACCAAGCTCACCGCTTTCGCGCTCGGCGCCATGTTCGCGGGCTTCGCCGGCTCGTTCTTCGCCGTGCGGCAGGGCTTCGTTTCGCCTGAGAGCTTCAACTTCCTGGAGAGCGCGATCATCCTCGCCATCGTGGTGCTCGGCGGCATGGGCAGCCAGATCGGGGTGGCCATCGCCGCCATCGTGATGGTCGGGGCGCCCGAATTGCTGCGCAACCTCACCTTCCTGAAGGCGGTGTTCGGCGAGGGCTTCGACCCGAACGAGTACCGCCTGCTGCTGTTCGGCCTCGCCATGGTCTGCATGATGGTCTGGCGACCGCGCGGGCTCATCTCGGAGCGCACGCCTTCGGTCCGCCTTGGAGGGCGCCCCGCATGACCCTCGCCACCGGCATCACCCGCCTCGCCACCGTGCAGGACGAGCCCCCGGCGGCGATCCCCGGCGGCCCGGCCGACCCGATCCTGGTGGTCGACCACCTGACCATGCGCTTCGGCGGCCTGACCGCCGTGGGCGACCTCTCGTTCAAGGTCGGGCGCGGCGACATCACGGCGCTGATCGGCCCCAACGGCGCCGGCAAGACCACGGTCTTCAACTGCATCACCGGCTTCTACAAACCGACCGAAGGCATGATCCGGTTGGCGCAGGAGGGCGGCGAGACCTACCTGCTGGAGCGCCTACCCGGCCACGACGTCAACCGCCTCGCCCGGGTCGCCCGCACCTTCCAGAACATCCGCCTGTTCCCGCAGATGACCGTGCTGGAGAACCTGCTGGTGGCCATGCACAAGCCGCTGATGCGGGCCTCGGGCTTCTCCCTGGCGGGCATCCTGGGCCTGCCGGGCTATCGCCGGGCGCAAGCCGAGGCGATCGAGAAGGCCGCCGCCTGGATCGCCCGCATCGGCCTCACCCACCGGGCCGACGAGCCGGCGGGCGACCTGCCCTACGGCGACCAGCGCCGCCTGGAAATCGCGCGGGCCATGTGCACGGACCCCGTCCTGCTCTGCCTCGACGAGCCGGCTGCCGGCCTCAACCCGCGCGAATCGGCCGACCTCAACACCCTCCTGCGCATGATCCGCGACGAGTACGGGACCTCGGTGCTGCTGATCGAGCACGACATGTCGGTGGTGATGCAGATCTCCGACCGGATCGTGGTGCTCGATTACGGCATCAAGATCGCCGACGGGACGCCGGACGAGATCCGCAACGACACCCGGGTGATCGCGGCCTATCTCGGCGTCGACGACGAGGAAGTGGCAGCGGTGGAAGCGGAAGTCGGTCTCGCGGGAGCCCCAGCATGAGCGTCGCGGGCATCAACGTGCTGGTGGACGAGACCCGCGCCCGGATGGCGCAGGCGGAGCCCCAGGCCGGCAAGGCGCCGCTCCTCAGCGTGCGCGGGGTCTCGGCCTATTACGGCAGCATCCGGGCTCTGAAGGGGGTCGACGTCGACGTGCACGAGGGCGAGATCGTCGCCCTCATCGGCGCCAACGGGGCCGGCAAGTCGACCCTGATGATGACGATCTTCGGCCAGCCCCAGGCGCGCGAGGGCACCATCACCTTCGCGGGGCAGGATATCACCAAGCTGCCGACCCACGAGATCGCACGGCTCAACCTGGCGCAATCGCCGGAGGGACGGCGCATCTTCTCCCGCATGACCGTGCGGGAGAATCTGCAGATGGGGGCGGCGGTGAATGGCGGACGCCACTTCGCCGAGGACCTCGAGCGGATGTGCACCCTGTTCCCGCGCCTGGCCGAGCGCATCGACCAGCGCGGCGGCACCATGTCGGGCGGCGAGCAGCAGATGCTCGCCATCGCCCGCGCGCTCATGAGCCGGCCGCGCCTGCTCATGCTCGACGAGCCCTCGCTCGGACTGGCGCCGCTGGTGGTCAAGCAGATCTTCTCGGCCGTGCGCGACCTCAACGCCCGCGAGGGGCTGACCGTATTCATCGTCGAGCAGAACGCCTATCATGCCCTCAAGCTCGCGCATCGCGGCTACGTCATGGTCAACGGCGCCGTCACCATGAGCGGCACCGGACAGGCGCTCCTCGACGACCCACAGGTCAAGGCCGCCTATCTCGAAGGGGGATCGCACTGAGCATGGGCGACAGTTTCAGCCTCGATCTGCGCACCCTCGGCATCTTCCTGCTCATCACCGTGGCGATGGGGGGCGGTGCGGCCTGGATGACCGGCAGCGGGCTCGCCCGCGGCTGGCGCCCGTTCTGGCACTGCGCCCTGGCGCTCCTCCTCATCGCGGCAGTGACGCGCTTCCTGCACTACGCCCTGTTCGAGGACCCGCTGCTGTCGCTGCCGGCCTATCTGGTCGACGCGGCGGTCGTCCTCGCCATCGGGGCCGTGGCCTACCGCCACACCCGCACCGGACAGATGACCCGGCAATATGCCTGGCTCTACGAGCGCACCGGCCCGCTGAGCTGGCGGGATCGGACGAGCGCGCCGACGCCCTGAGGGCCCGGCGCGAGACCACACCGCGTTTGGCGACCCGTCCGGCGAAGCGAATGCCTGGCCCGGCGCCGTAAGAGGGGAAACGAGCATGAAGTCATTGTTTTCAGCCGGTGTCGCCCTCAGCCTGATGCTGGCGGCCACCGCCGCCCAGGCCGAGATCAAGATCGGCGTGGTCGTTCCCGTCACCGGCCCGAACGCCGCCTTCGGCGCACAGATCAAGACCGGGGCGCAGCAGGCCATCGCGGACATCAACAAGGCCGGCGGCGTCAACGGCGAGAAGCTGGTGATGACGGTCGGCGACGACGCCTCCGATCCCAAGCAGGGCGTCTCGGTGGCCAACAAGTTCGCGTCGGAAGGCGTGAAGGCCGTGGTCGGCGCCTTCAATTCCGGCGTTTCGATCCCGGTCTCGGACGTGCTGCAGGAAGCCGGCATCGTCGAGGTCAGCCCGGCCTCCACGGCGATCAAGTACACCGAGCGCGGCAACTGGAACACCTTCCGCACCTGCGGCCGCGACGACCAGCAGGGCGCCGTGGCGGGCGCCTACCTCGCCGACAAGTTCAAGGGCAAGAAGATCGCCTTCGTCCATGACAAGACCCCCTACGGCAAGGGCCTGGCCGACGAGACCCTGAAGGCCCTCAAGGCCAAGGGCGGCTCGAACGTGCTCTACGAAGGCATCAACCCGGGCGAGAAGGACTTTTCGGCCCTGGTCTCGAAGCTCAAGCAGGCCAATGTCGACGTGATCTACTTCGGCGGCCTCTACACCGAGGCGGGCCTGCTGATCCGCCAGATGCGCGACCAGAGCCTCAAGGCGCCGCTGATGGGCGGCGACGGCATCGCCGACCGCGAGTTCGCCCAGGTGGCGGGCCCGGGCTCGGACGGCACCCTGATGACCTTCTCGCCGGATGCCCGCAAGAACCCGAAGTCGAAGGCCACCGTCGACGCCTTCAAGGCGATGAACTTCGATCCCGAGGGCTACACGCTCTATTCCTACGCCGCCATGCAGATCCTCGCCGACGCGATGAAGGCGACGAAATCCACCGACGGTCAGAAGGTCGCCGCCTACATGCGCGAGGGCAAGCCCTTCAACACGGTGATCGGCGATATCTCCTACGACAAGAAGGGCGACATCACCCGGCCGGACTACGTCATGTACATGTGGAAGAAGGGCGCCGACGGCTCGATCAACTACGCCGGCAACGAGCAGCCGTAAGCCACGCCGGCTTCGTCGCCGATCGGGGCCGGGGGAGCGATCCCCCGGCCCTTTTTCATGCGCGCCGGAGGGGCTCGATCCCCGGAGGCGACGAACCTGCACACCCGGTCGCCCCCAACCATCGCCCGCGCAAGAACGCCCAAGGCGCGTGCCGTCGCGGGCACCGTCCATGACGGTGAAAAGACCATGCGGTGACCGTCCGGCGACATGGCGCCCGGTCACCGCATGTCAGCCCTGCCCGGGCCGAGGGAGCGCGCGGGTTAACGGATGGCGTTCGTTCAGGTAGGCCAAGCTGTGCCGTAGTGACGGTATCGCACCTGAGGAGCCTGGATGACCAAAGACGTGCAGCACGATCGCTCTGCCTCGCCGCTCGCAGCCGTCTCTGACGAGATCCAACCTTCCCTCCAGACCCAAAGCCCGGACAGACCGGGCGACGACGCTCCGGCCCCCGCGCCGGATGCGCAAGCCATCGCGACGTTCGAAAGCGACAGCTTCGAGGGCTTCGGCTCCTTCGGCTGATCCACGAGCGCGCGGCGCCCCGCACGCGGCGCAAGGCCGGACGCGATGGCGCCGCGTGCTCGACCTCATGACGAAGTCTTCGCGCCGCGTGGCCCGGCTCGGCCACAGACGAGCCCCGCTCCCGCCATGATCCCCCGCTCTGTGTCGCGGGATCATCGATGCGGGAATACCGGATGTCCTTTCTCTCGAACCTGCCCATCGCCGACCTGATCGCGAGCTACGGCTACCTCGCGATCTTCGTGATCATCGCGCTCGAAAGCGCCGGCGTGCCGTTGCCCGGCGAGACGATCCTGATCTCTTCGGCGGTCTATGCCGGCAGCACCGGCCACTTGAACATCGGCCTCATCATCCTGGCTGCTGCGACGGCCGCGATCCTCGGCGACAATCTGGGCTATTGGGTCGGCCGCCGCTGGGGGATGCCGCTCCTGCTACGCTACGGCCACCTCATCGCCCTCGATCACGGCCGGCTCAAGCTCGGGCAATACCTGTTCCGCGAGCATGGCGGGAAGATCGTGTTTTTCGGCCGCTTCACCGCGATGCTGCGCGCCTACGCGGCGGTGCTCGCCGGCGTGAACAAGCTCGATGCGCGGCGCTTCCTGATCTTCAACGGTCTGGGCGGCATCGCCTGGGCGACGATCATGGGCCTCGGCTCGTACTATTGCGGCCGCTCCATCGAGCACATCGCCGGCCCGGTCGGCCTCGCCCTACTGGCGCTGGTGATCTTTGGCGGCCTCGCCCTGTGGCTGTTCGTGCGCAAGCACGAGACCCGGCTCCTCGCCGAGGCGGAGACCGCGATCCCCGGTCCCCTGGCCTGAACCGCAGGCCCCGGTCCGAAAAAGCCCCGCCGGTCCGGTGACCGGCGGGGCTTTTTCGATCCGAGGACCCGGTAGACCAAGCCGCATGCGGAGCACCGGACACGAGCATAATCGGCGCCGCAGAGCAGCGCCGATGATCTAGCCAGGAAAAATGGGTAACGCGGCGCCTGATCCCGCAGGATCGGCTCTGCCGCTATAGCCAGTCCACCAAGTGAACGGCCAAGTCTTGAAGAAGGTTTGGCTCCCCGAGCAGGACTCGAACCTGCGACAAAGCGATTAACAGTCGCTTGCTCTACCAACTGAGCTATCGGGGACCGCGATCGGGGGTCTACACAGCACTTCGCCGGGACGCAAGGGTGTCCGAGCCAGGGATTTGACGAATCCGTCATATTTTTTGGCCGCCCCCTGCGCGGGCGGTCCGACAACCGCCCGCTCGCGCCTTCGCCGCGGGGCCTCCTCGGAGATTCGCATCCTTTTTGCCCGGATCGTTCAAAGGGCCGTTGCCCTCGCGCCCGAGCCTCTGCTAGAGACCGCTCTCCCCGAGCCGGCCGCCCGGACGGGGGTCGCCGAGAAGGTCCGACCCGTCGGACCGTGCGACAGAGGCCTCGTGGCGGAGTGGTTACGCAGAGGACTGCAAATCCTTGCACCCCGGTTCGATTCCGGGCGAGGCCTCCAAGTTTTTCCCCCGCACAGCGTCGCGACCGTCGGCCCATCCACCCGATGGCCGGGGCTTCGCGCTGCGGGACGGAACCGACACACTGTTCCCGCTCGCCCCCTTGCGCGTCGCGAACGGCCCGTCGCGAACCTTGCGTTTTGCGGGTCGATCCACGACAAACCCCCAAGCTTCGGCGGGTCCGTCCGGCCCTTCCGAGGGGACAGACCGGCGCCTGGCGCCGGACCAGCGTCGAGGGAAGACGGCACCCATGCTCGATTACGCGCAGGCGAGACGCCTCATGGTCGATTGTCAGTTGCGGACCTTCGACGTGAACGACGTCCCGGTCCTCGACGCCTTCGGGGAAATCGCCCGCGAGGCCTTCGTGCCGCCGGGCCGCGAGGACTTCGCCTATATCGATCAGACCCTGCAGCTGAGCCCCCAGGGCCGTGCGATGCCGGCACCGATGCTGCTGGCGCGCATGATTCAGGCCCTGGCGATCCAGCCGGGCGAGAAGGCCCTCGATGTCGGCACGGGCTACGGCTACGGCGCCGCCATCCTGCGCCGGGTCGGCGCGCAGGTGACGGCCCTTGAGTCCGACCCGGACCTCGTGGCCGGCGCCCGCACCCGCCTTTCCGCCTTCGACGGGATCGCGATCATAGAGGCCCCCCTGGAGACCGGCGATGCCAAGTCCGGTCCCTACGATGCCATCCTGGTGAACGGCCGAATCGAAACCCGGCCCCAGGCGCTCCTGGAGCAGCTGAAGGATGGTGGTCGCCTCGTCTGCGTGATGGGCCGGGACCGGGCCGCCAAGGCGACCCTGTTCGTGCGGGCCGGCGACGCCTTCGGGGCGCGCCCGCTGTTCGATGCGGCCCTCCCGGCGCTGGGCGCCTTCGCGGCCGAGGCCGGATTCGCCTTCTAAAAACGGCCCGAACCCTATCGGAGCACGCTTCGCGGGCCTGAATCTCACGCCCCTCGCGACACTCCGGGCCGTGACCCGCGAGGGCTAAAACATAAGCTCGTCCCCTGCATCGATGGGCATCGCCGGTGTCGCTTTTTTGCGGCACCTGCGGCCATTCGTGCGGCACGCGGGAACCACCCGGTGCTCCATCGACGAAGGTCGGCTAGAGTTGCCGCCGAGGCGGGCAATCCGGATCGCGTCTAGGCGCGGCGGCCTTTTCCAAGGTCGTCCGGTTCATCGAAAAAACCGCAAGGGCTGATGAGCGTGAAAGAATCGAGACCTGCGATGCGTGTGTGGCTTCGGCCCGGCGCCGTCGCCGTGCTGGCCTTCGCGTTGGCGAACCCCGCCACGGCCGAGACGCTGGAGAGCGCGCTCTCGCGGGCCTATGCGGCCAATCCCGCTCTGAATTCCGGACGCGCCGGCGTGCGTGCGACCGATGAAAGCGTGGCCCAGGCCAAGTCCGGGTATCGCCCGACCGTGAGCATCGATGCCGATATCGGACTGACCCGTACCGAAGGCCGGACCCTGGGAACCCGGCTCGATCAGGTCACGCGCCCGGGCGGCGCCGGCATCACGATCAATCAGACTCTGTTCAACGGCTTTCGCACCGACAACCAGACCCGCCAGGCGGAGTCGGACGTGCTCCGCGTCCGGGAGGCGCTGCGCGCCACCGAGATGAACACGTTGTTCAACGCCGCACAGGCCTACATGTTCGTGCTGAGCGACACAGCGAATCTCGAACTGCGCCGCAACAACGTCGAGGTTCTGGAAGAGCAGCTTCGCCAGACGCGCGACCGCTTCAACGTGGGCGAGGTGACCCGCACCGACGTCGCCCAGGCCGAGGCCCGCCTCGCGGGCGCGCGCTCCGAGGTGAGCGGCGCCGAGGCGACGCTGCGCGCCAGCATCGGCAATTACCGACGGTTCATCGGCGTCGAGCCGCGCCAGCTCGCGCCGGGTCGGCCGCTGGACCGCTACGTGCCCGCGAACCTCGATGCGGCGCTCAACATCGGCCTCAAGGAGCACCCGCAGATCGCTTCCGCGCTGCACCTCGTGGACGTGGCCGAGGCGCAGGTGAGGGTGCTCGAGGGCGCGCTCTACCCGACCGCCGGTCTGCAGGGCTCGGTGCAGCAGCGCTACGACAACCAGTTCCCCGGCGACAACGCGGTCAACGCATCGATCGTCGGCCGGCTCTCGATTCCGCTCTACGAGGGCGGCCAGACCTATTCGCAGATCCGCCAGGCCAAGGAGACCGTCGGCCAGCGCCGGCTCGATGCCGAGGACACCCGGGATCAGGTGCGGTCGGCCATCGTCACCGCCTGGGGCCGGCTGGAAGCCGCCAAGGCCCAGGTCATCGCCTCGCAGGCGCAGGTGCAGGCCAACGAAGTGGCGCTGAACGGTGTGCGCGAGGAAGCCCGCGTGGGCCAGCGCACCACCCTCGACGTCCTGAACGCGCAGCAGGAATTGCTGAACGCCCGCACCAACCTCATCGTGGCCCAGCGCGACCGGGTGATCTTCTCCTACGGCGTCGTCCAGGCGGTGGGCCGCCTCACCGTGCGCTTCACCGCGCTGCCGGTGGCGGTCTACAGCCCGAAGGAGCACTTCGATCAGGTCAAGGACCTCTGGTACGGGGTGCGCACGCCCGACGGCCGATAGGATCTCCGGGCGACAGGAACCGGACCAAAAAGGTGCCGGGGCGGAAGGATACCGGGGATGAGCGGGCTTATCCCGCGCCTCGGGACGGGCGGCGCTTGTGTCCCGATGGGACCATGAAATACTCGCCCTCGTCAGCGAACGTTTACCCTTTTGACCGAGCATCGTCCGGATGAGTGCAGCGAGCCCCAAGGTGCCGGATAAGGCGCAGGAACCCTCCATGGAGGAGATCCTCGCCTCCATTCGCCGCATCATCGCGGACGACCAGAACGCCAAAGCCGAAGTGGTGGCGCCCCAGCGCTCCGCCCCGCTGCCCGAGAACGACGACGTCCTCGATCTCGCCGAAGTCGCGCAGCCCGTCCGCAAGCCCGCTCCGCTCGAGGAGCCTGAGATCGCGTTCCGTCAGGCGCCGATCGAGGACGGGCAGATCGATTTCGACGCGATTTCCTTCGACGACGACGAGGAAGAGCCGGAGCCTCCGCCGCCGGTCCGGGCCGCCGCCCCCGTGGAGCCGCCGCGCCCGGTGCCCCGCGCCCCTGAGCCGGAACCGACGCCCACCGAGCGCCTGACCTCGGCCGTCACCGACGCCAGCGTGGCGCAGGCCTTCCACATGCTGTCCAACACCGTGCTGAGCAGCCAGGCCCGCACCCTCGAGGACCTCGTGCAGGACATGCTCCGGCCGATGCTGAAGGGCTGGCTCGACGAGAATCTGCCGAGCATGGTCGAGCGCCTGGTCCGGGCCGAAATCGAGCGCGTGGCCAGGGGCCGCTAGGGCCACCGACGTCGAATCGCGGGGCTCGCGAGTTGACGCAAGGGCCGTGACGGGTTGAAAGCGGGCCAGCTTCCGCTTCTCCCGACACGTGAACCGACTCCGCCCATGATGGACAAGACCTTCGACCCAGCCGCCGTCGAGGCGCGCGTCAGTGCCGCCTGGGAGTCCGGCGACGCATTCAAGGCCGGTCGACCCGAACGGGCCGGGGCGCGGCCCTTCACCATGGTGATCCCGCCGCCGAACGTCACCGGCAGCCTTCACATGGGGCACGCCCTCAACAACACGCTCCAGGACATCCTCTGCCGCTTCGAGCGCATGCGCGGACGCGACGTGCTCTGGCAGCCGGGTACCGACCACGCCGGCATCGCCACCCAGATGGTGGTGGAGCGCCGCCTCGCCGAGGCGCGGGAGCCGGGCCGACGCGAGATCGGCCGCGCGGCCTTCGTCGAGAAGGTCTGGGCCTGGAAGGCGGAATCGGGCGGCGCCATCGTCAACCAGTTGAAGCGCCTCGGTGCCTCCTGCGACTGGTCGCGGGAGCGCTTCACCATGGGCGTCTCGGGCGCGCCGGACGACCAGATGGTCCGCGCCGTGACGAAGACCTTCGTGGACCTGCATGCGCAGGGCCTGATCTACCGCGACAAGCGCCTCGTGAACTGGGACCCGAAGTTCCAGACCGCGATCTCCGACCTCGAGGTGATGCAGGTCGAGGTGAAGGGTCACCTCTGGCACTTCGACTACCCGGTCGTCGATGCGGCCGGCGCCGAGACGGGCGCGGTCATCACGGTGGCCACGACGCGGCCCGAGACCATGCTGGGCGATACCGCGGTGGCGGTCCATCCGGAGGACGAGCGCTACACGCACCTCGTCGGCAGCTTCGTGCGCCTGCCGCTGGTCGGGCGGCTGATCCCGATCGTCGCCGACAGCTATTCGGACCCGGAGAAGGGCACGGGGGCGGTCAAGATCACGCCCGCCCACGACTTCAACGACTTCGAGGTGGGCCGCCGCGCCGGCTGCACGCCGATCAACATCCTGGATTCAGAAGCCCGCATAAGCCTCGACGGCAATTCGGCTTTCCTCGCCGGCGCCAACCCCGAACCGGAGGCATTGGCCCTGCACGGCCTCGACCGTTTCGAGGCGAGGAAGCGCGTCGTCGCCCTGATGGAGGCGCGCGAGCGCCTGCGTCTGGTGGAGCCCAACACCCATGCGGTCCCGCATGGCGACCGTTCGAACGTCGTCATCGAGCCCTACCTCACGGACCAGTGGTACGTGAACGTGAAGCCGTTGGCCGAGCGCGCGCTCCAGGCGGTGCGTGACGGGAAAACTCGTTTCGTGCCCGAGAATTACGAGCGGACCTTCTTCCAGTGGCTCGAGAACATCGAGCCGTGGTGCATCTCGCGCCAGCTCTGGTGGGGCCACCAGATTCCGGTCTGGTACGACGACCAGGGCGGCATCTACGTCGCGACGAGCAAGGCGGAAGCGCAAGGTCAGGCCGATGCCAAGCACGGCGCGCCCGTGACTCTGCGCCGGGACGAGGACGTCCTCGACACCTGGTTCTCTTCCGCCCTGTGGCCGTTCTCGACGCTGGGATGGCCGGACGAGACCCCGGAACTCGCGCGCTACTACCCGACCGACACCCTGGTGACCGGCAAGGACATCATCTTCTTCTGGGTCGCCCGGATGATGATGCTCGGCCTCCACGTCACCGACCGGGTGCCGTTCGAGACCGTCTACCTGCACACGCTGGTGCGCGATGCATCGGGCGCCAAGATGTCGAAGTCGAAGGGCAACGTCGTCGATCCGCTCGGGCTCATCGACCAGTACGGGGCCGATGCCCTGCGATTCACCCTGGCGGCGATGGCGGCCCAGGGGCGCGACATCAAGCTCGCGGTGAACCGGGTCGAGGGCTACCGCAACTTCGCGACGAAGCTATGGAACGCCTCGCGCTTCGCCGAGATGAACGGCTGCGTGCTCCGGGCCGACTACCGGCCGGAAGGCGCCACCGAGACCCTGAACCGCTGGGCGCTCGGCGAGGCCGCGCGGGCCGTGGCCGAGGTCACGGCGGCGCTCGACGCCTACCGCTTCAACGACGCGGCCGCCGCTGCCTACCGCTTCGTCTGGAACATCTTCTGCGACTGGTACCTGGAACTGGCCAAGCCCGTGCTCCAGGGGGAGGGCGTGGAGGCCGCCGCCAAGGCCGAGACGCAAGGCACCGTCGCCTTCCTGATCGACCAGATCGCCAAGCTGCTGCACCCCTTCATGCCGTTCCTCACGGAGGAGCTCTGGGCGATCAAGGGCGAGGGTCTTTCGGAGTCGCGCGGGCTTCTCGCGCTGGCCTCCTGGCCGGATCTGGCCGCCCTGAACGACGCCGAGTCCGAGGCCGAAGTCGGCTGGCTGGTGGATCTGGTCTCCGAGATCCGCTCCGCCCGCTCGGAGACCAGCGTGCCGGCGGCGGCACAGATCCCTCTCGTGGTGGTCGGCGCCGACGCGGACCTGCGGGCCCGCGCGACCCGCTGGGGCGACACGCTGGTCCGGCTGGCGCGACTCTCCGAGGTCCGCTTCGAGGCGTCCGCCCCGAAGAACTCGGTGCAGCTCCTGGTGCGAGGCTCGGTGGCGGCCCTGCCCCTGGAGGGCATCGTCGATCTCGCGGCGGAGGTCGCACGCCTGAAGAAGGAGGCGGCCAAGGCCGGCGCCGAGATCGCCAAGATCGAGGCCAAGCTCGGCAATGCCGACTTCATCGCCCGCGCCCCCGACGAGGTGGTGGACGAGCAGCGCGAGCGCCGCGACGGGGAGGCGGCCCGCCTGGAGAAGATCACGGAGGCGCTGGCGCGGCTCGCCGGTTGAGCGCGTCGTGACCGCCGTCCACACGCTGACCGATCTCGGTTGGTCCGCCTTCTTCGCGGACCAGTGCCGGCCCGACGAGGCAGCGCTCCTGCCCCAGCGAATCGCCGCCGTGCATCGCGCCCGCATGGGCGCCTTCTCGGAGGCGGGGGCGGTCAAGCTCATGCTGCCGGTCCATACCAACACCGGTGACTACGCGGTCGGTGACTGGGTCCTGGTCGAGGCCGGCACGCAGATGCTGCGCCGGCGCCTGGACCGCCGCACCGTGCTGGAGCGGCGCCGGGAGGGGAGCACGGCGCCGCAACTCGCGGCGGCGAATGTCGACGCCCTGTTCATCGTCACCTCCTGCAACGCGGACTTCAACCCGACGCGGCTGGAACGCTACCTGGCGCTGGCCAACCAGGGCGGAGCGGAGCCCGTGATCGTGCTGACCAAGGCGGATGTGGCCGAGGATGCGGAGCGTTATCGGCGGGAGGCCCTGGCGCTCCAGCGCGACCTGCGGGTCGTCATCGCGAATCCGCGCGAACCCGAGGCCGCGACGCAACTTCGCCCCTGGTGCGGCCCGGGCCGCACCGTGGCGGTGGTGGGCTCGTCCGGCGTCGGCAAGTCGACGCTGGTCAACACCCTGGCCGGGCCGGACAACGACGCTCCCCAGGCGACGGGCGGCATCCGCGAGCACGACGCGAAGGGCCGCCACACCACCACGAGCCGCTCGCTGCACGCCATCGCGGAGGGCGGCTGGATCATCGACACGCCCGGCATCCGCTCGCTTCAGCTCGGTGACGCGGCGGAAGGCCTCGACACGCTGTTCGCCGAGATCACCGAGCTGGCGCCCGAATGCCGCTTTCGCGACTGCACCCACGCGCACGAGCCCGGCTGTGCCGTCCAGGCCGCCGTGGCCGAGGGCCGGCTCGATTCCGAGCGGCTCGCGCGCTGGCGCACGCTGCGGGCGGAGAACCGGGACAACACCGTCGTCCCCACGGGCCCACGCGGCAACAAGCGACGCTGAGGGACGAATCTTGCGCGACCTCGATGAGCCCGACTCATCGAGGTCCGCCCGCGCGACGGCGGTCGTTCGCCGGACCTCAGGGAGGCTTGGTCTCAGATGCCGTCGCCGGCGACCTCCCGGGCGACGGCACGGCGGCCGATGTCCCGGCGGCAGAAGCCCTCCGGCCAGTCGATCCGGGCGATGGCCGCGTACGCGCGGGCCTGGGCCTCCAGCATGCTCTCGCCGAGCGCCGTGACGGCGAGCACCCGACCGCCATCGGCCAGGAGCCGCCCGCCCTCGGCGCGCGTGCCGGCCTGGAACACCAGCACGTCGGTGCCCGTGCCCGCCGACTCGACGCCCCGGATCTCGGAGCCGCGCATCACGGTGCCGGGGTAACCGGCGGCAGCCATCACCACCGTCAGCGCCGCGCGCCGCGCGTCGAATTCCAGGCTGATGCCCGAGACGTCGCCCTCGCAGGCCGCCAGCAGGGCCGGCACGAGGTCGGAGGCGAGGCGGGGCATCAGCACCTGCGCCTCGGGGTCGCCGAAGCGGGTGTTGTATTCGATCAGCTTGGGGCCGTCGGCGGTGAGCATCAGGCCCGCATACAGGATGCCGGTGAAGGGCGTGCCGCGCGCGCGCATTCCGTCGAGGGTGGGGCCGATGATGGTCTCCATCACCTCCCGTTCCAGGGCGGGCGTGAGGATGGTGGCCGGCGAGTAGGCGCCCATGCCGCCGGTGTTGGGGCCGCGATCACCGTCGAAGACGCGCTTGTGATCCTGGGCCGTGCCGATCGGAACCGCGCGGGTCCCGTCGCAGAGGGCGAAGAAGCTCGCCTCCTCGCCGAACAGGCATTCCTCGATCACGATCTCGGCGCCCGGCTCCTCGAACAGGGCACGCACCGCCGCCTCGGCCTGATCGCGGGTCTCGGCCACCACCACGCCCTTGCCGGCCGCCAGCCCGTCGGCCTTCACCACGATGGGCGCGCCCCGCTCGGCGAGGTAGGCGAGGGCCGGCTCGAGGGCCCGGAATCGCGCGAAGGCCGCGGTGGGGATGCCGACCTCGGCACAGAGATCCTTGGTGAACCCCTTCGAGCCCTCGAGCTGCGCGGCGGCCTTGGTGGGCCCGAAGGTATGGATGCCCGCCGCCTGGAGATCGTCCACGAGGCCGGCCACCAGGGGCGCCTCGGGTCCAACCACCACGAGGCCGATGCGCTCGCCAGAGCAGAAGGCGCGCACGGCGGCATGGTCCGACACGTCGAGGTCCGGCCGGTTCTCGCCGAACGCGGCCGTGCCGGGATTGCCCGGCACCGTGAACAGGCGTGCGCAGAGCGGGCTCTTCGCGATGGCGTAGGCGAGCGCGTGCTCGCGGCCGCCCGAGCCGATGAGAAGGATATTCATGGGGGGTGTGTTCCCCAAAAGTCGTTCCTTGAAAAGACCGAATCGCGGGCGCGTATGCCCCAGCGCACGGGAAGACGCGTGCGTCCACATGCTAAGCAGCGCGGGGCACCCGTGACGGGAGAAGAATCGCTTCGTATTTTCCCTGGAACGAACGCAGGTCGATGACGTTAATGAGGATCATGCCAGGCTGTCGCAAATCCGTTCCGTTTTCGATGGCACCGCTTCCGACGCGGCGCGTGATCCTGTCGCACTACGTTCACAAGGCCCGCCACCCCGCGCGCGCCGCGAACGACAACCGCCGCGTCGACGGGCTGCCGATCTGGCGGATGGCTCTCGCGGTGAGCGCTGTTCCAATCGTCTCCGTGCTGCTGATCCTGTCGATTCTGATGTGATGCGTCCGTCCGTCTCGGTGAGGGCTTCACCCGAGGCAGGCCTGGACCTCAGATTGAGCTGGCCGTAGCGTCCGCCGCCATGGCCGTTCCTCCCCCGCCCGCCAAAACCGCCGCGTCAGCGAACACCGTCTCGAACGTACCGGAATGGTCCGTGGGCGATCTAGCATCCGCACTCAAGCGGACGCTGGAGGATGCCTTCGGCCACGTTCGCCTGCGCGGCGAAATTTCGGGCTTTCGTGGCCAGCACGGCTCGGGCCACGCCTATTTCTCTCTGAAGGACGGGAACGCGCGTATCGACGCCGTGGTCTGGAAGGGCACCTTCAATCGCCTGCGTCAGCGCCCGCAGGAGGGACTTGAGGTCGTCGCCACCGGGCGGATCACCACGTTTCCGGGCAAATCCTCGTACCAGATCGTCATCGAGACCCTGGAACCGGCCGGCATCGGGGCCTGGATGGCGCTGCTGGAGGAACGCAAGCGCGTGCTGGCCGCCGAGGGGCTGTTCGCCGCCGAGCGCAAGCGACCGATTCCCTACCTGCCGCGCGTCGTCGGCGTGGTGACATCGCCCACCGGAGCCGTCATCCGCGACATCCTGCATCGCCTGGAGGACCGCTTCGCCCGGCCCGTCCTGGTCTGGCCGGTGCGGGTGCAGGGGGAGGGGGCCGCCGAGGAGATCGCGGCCGCGATCCGGGGTTTCAACGCGCTGGCGCCCGGCGGGCCGATCCCGCGCCCGGATGTGCTCATCGTGGCGCGCGGCGGCGGGTCGATCGAGGACCTCTGGGCCTTCAACGAGGAATGCGTGGTCCGCGCGGCCTCCGATTCCGCAATTCCCCTGATCTCCGCGGTGGGCCACGAGACCGACACCACCCTAATCGATTTCGTCTCGGACCGGCGCGCACCGACGCCCACCGGCGCCGCAGAGATGGCGGTTCCGGTTCGGGCCGACCTCGTGGCCGAACTGGTCGATCTCGGGCGCCGGCAACGCGAGGCCGTGACGCGGCGCCTCGACCGGGAGCGCAGCGACCTGCGCGCCCTGGTGCGGGCCATGCCGGACGTGGATACCTTCCTGGCGGGCAAGCGCCAGCGCCTCGACCTCGCCGAGGCACGCCTCGGCCCGGCGCTCGCCGGCAATGCCCGGGTCTACCGCCTCCGGATGGCGGGCATCGTCGAGCGATTCGCCCGGCATCCGCCGACGCTAGCCCTCGCCACCGCGCGGGGGCGACTGTCGCGGGTCGGCGATCGCCCGGAAGCCGCCTTGCGCCACCATGCGGCGCGCAAGGGCGAGGCACTGGCCTATCTCGGGCGCCGCCTCGTCGTCGCCCGCGACGGCACCCTCGGCCGGGTCCGGGCCGAGCAGGTCCGCAGCCGCGAACGCCTCGGTGCCCTGCAGGCCCGGCTGATCCAGGCCGGAACCCGTTCGATCGAGCGCCGCGCCGACCGCCTCGCCGGACTGGCGGGGCTGCTCGGCTCCCTCAGCTACCGGGCGGTGCTGGCCCGCGGCTACGCCCTCGTGCGCGACCGCGACGGGACCCCGATCCGCGCCGCCGCAGAGGCCAGCCGCCACATGACCCTGGAATTCGCGGACGGCACCGTGGCGGTGGGGATGCCGGACACGGGCGACGCCACGGAGGGGTCGCCACCGGGCGCGCCGCCTGTCAAGGCGCCCTCGAGCCGAAAGGCCTCCGCGAAAAAGCCGGCCGCGCGGAAATCCACCCCGACCGAGACGTCCCCGGAGATCGCCACGATCGGACCCGCGACCCGGCAGGGCAGCTTGTTCGATCTCTGAGGATCGCGTTGCACGAGGCAACGCGATCTTGGCGCTTTGTCTCGGCCCCAGCCACACAGGATCGACATGCAGGGCTGCCGTGCCGGCGCTCGCGTGTCCGCCGGCACGCGCAGCGGGTTGACGAATCCGGCCCCGTTTGCGACCGCACCGGCGGCACGGCTCATGCCTTCCGACATGAAGCCGCGACCGGGCGGAGGAGATGCGGGATGACCACGACCATCGACAGCGGGCAGAAGCTCCACCTCGTCTTCGGTGGCGAACTGGAGAATCTCGACGGCGTGCATTTTCGCGACGTGAAGAATCTCGACATCGTCGGCATCTTTCCCGACTACGCCTCGGCGCAGACGGCCTGGAAAGCCAAGGCACAATCCACGGTTGACAGTGCGCAGATGCGCTACTTCGTCGTGCATCTGCACCGGCTTCTGGAGCCATGATCCTCGCGCACCCGGCAAAGTAACGAAGGTGAAAGCATTGTGACGTCCCCGTTGCGGCTGTTATGGAGCGCCGCAGCGAAAGCCCGCCGTTCCTGAGGCGGCGGGCTCCCTGGATCGCGAGATGAAGACCCCGGCATGAAGTCCTCGATCAAGATCATCGCCGGCAATGCGAGCCGGCCCCTGGCCGAGGCCATCGCGGCCTATCTCGAGTTGCCGCTCGCCAAGTGCATGGTCCGGCGCTTCGCCGACATGGAGATCTTCGTCGAGCTCCAGGAGAACGTGCGCGGCGAGGACGTCTTTATCGTCCAGTCGACCTCGTTCCCGGCCAACGATCACCTGATGGAACTGCTCATCATGATCGACGCGGCCCGGCGCTCTTCGGCCCGGCGCATCACCGCGGTGATCCCGTATTTCGGCTACGCCCGGCAGGACCGGCGCACCTCCGGCCGCACGCCGATCTCGGCCAAGCTGGTCGCCAACCTCATCACCGAGGCCGGGGCCGACCGCGTGATGACCCTCGACCTGCATGCCGGCCAGATCCAGGGCTTCTTCGACATTCCCACCGACAACCTGTTCGCCGCCCCCGTGATGGTGCGCGACATCAAGGAACGCCTCGACCCGAAGGACTGGATGGTGGTCTCGCCGGACGTCGGCGGCGTGGTGCGCGCCCGTGCCATCGCCAAGCGCATCGACGCGACGCTGGCCATCGTCGACAAGCGCCGCGAGCGGCCCGGCGAGTCCGAGGTGATGAACATCATCGGCGAGGTCGAGGGCCGTTCCTGTATCCTCGTGGACGATATCGTTGATTCCGGCGGCACCCTGGTGAACGCGGCCGAAGCCCTGCTGAACGCCGGCGCCAAGGACGTCTCCGCCTACATCACGCACGGGGTGCTCTCGGGTGGGGCGGTCTCGCGCATCGCCGCCTCGCGAATGAAGGAGCTGGTCATCACCGATTCGATCCAGCCGACGCAGGCCGTCAAGCTCGCCCGCAACATCCGGGTGGCCACGATCGCGCCGCTGCTGGGCGAGGCCATCGGCCGGACCGCGACGGAATCGAGCGTGTCGAGCCTCTTCACCTGAGGTTTTCGCGCCCTCGCCGAGCTCAGACGACGCCGCCCCGGACGCGACCCTGAGCGGACGGGCGGATCGCAATTGCGTTGACCCCATTGAAACCTGTATAGACGGCGCTTCCCTATTGCAGCGTTGAGACGGGATGCTGCCGGCCAGTCGAGCCGGAGCGAGCGACGCCCTGTCGGCGGCGCCCCGGGACCCGTCCCGCACGAACCTGTTGGAGTCGCCCGATGTCGCAAGGCCCGCTGATGCCGAAGGCCACCGCCGTATGGCTGGTGGAGAATACCTCGCTGGCCTTCGAGCAGATTGCCGATTTCTGCAAGCTGCACCCCCTCGAGGTGAAGGGGATCGCGGACGGCGAGGTCGCCGCCGGCATCAAGGGCCTCGATCCGATCACCACGGGCCAGCTCACCCGCGACGAGATCGAGAAGGCCCAGAAGACCCCGAGCTACAAGCTCAAGGTCGCGGTCTCGAAGGTGAAGCTGCCCGAGGTCAAGCGCACCACCAAGGGTCCGCGCTACACCCCGCTCTCGCGCCGCCAGGACCGGCCGAACGCCATCCTCTGGCTGCTGCGCAACCACCCCGAACTCAAGGACGCGCAGATCATCCGGCTGGTGGGCACCACCAAGTCGACGATCCAGCAGATCCGCGAGCGCACCCACTGGAATTCCGGCTCCCTCCAGCCGATGGACCCGGTGACCCTCGGCCTCTGCACGCAGATCGACCTCGACTTCGAGGTCCAGCGCTCGGCCAAGGACCGCCCGGCCAACTTGGCGGTGGATGGCGGCGCGACCCTGCTGCCCACCGAGGTCTCGACGGCCACCGACTACACCGAGGCCGACGAGCACCACCGCAGTGCCCGCGACGAGAAGCTCAACGCCGATTCGGTGTTCGCCAAGCTGAAGGGCATGCGCAGCACCGAGGAGGACGAGGACTGAGACAGCGGACGCTGTCGCCGGGACTCGCGTAAGCCCTCGCCATCCCGGGCCCGCACAACGGATCCGGGCTTCGGAAACCCGACCGGCACCTTGTCCTGCACGGGTGACGCGCCCTGGATCATACGCTGTCGGCGGGCCCCTTCCCGGGTCTGGCATGACAAGCGCCAACCCGGTTCGCCCTTGCCCCCGCAGCTTCGCTGCGGGGTTTTTTGTTGTCGGGATGCGAGCGGTCTCGTTCGGCCTCGGCGCCGTCACGGCACCAGACCCACCTTAATCCCTTGAGCGGAAATCTTTTTCGGCCGCTGCGCGTCATCAGGCCGTCGCACGGATCTCCCTAGCTCGGGCGAGCGCGGGATATCGGCCAGTGCGTTCGGCCGAATCCTGCGGCGCGAGGGAGAACGGCGACGTCATGGCCAATGCAGGATCCGTCAAGAACGTCATCGTGATGATCGCCGATGGCGCCGGGTTCAACACCCTGGAAACCACGCGGCTGTACCTGAAGGGCCTCGCCGACGGCGATCCCAGGGCGGGCGCGGCCGGCAAGGTCCTGATCGCGGACGGCGCGGCCTTCACCGCGACGGCGCAGTCGGTCTACCCCCTCGACAACCGCACGACGCCGGTCCCCGGTGAGGCCGGCCTCGCCCAGAACCCCGCGGTGGTCTACGACCCGGCCAAGAATTACGATTTCGCGCCCGCCGCCGGCCTCGATCCGAACGGGCAGCCCCGCGCCTTCGCGGGCTACGAGTGGAACCGCAACACCTATCCAGATTCGGGCAACACCGCCTCGTCCATCGCCACCGGCGGCAAGACCTACAACAACGCCATCGATGTCGACGGCAACGGCGCGGATCTCTTCTCGATCGCGGAACTGGCCAAGCAGCAGGGCAAGGCCACCGGCGTCGTCACCACGGTGCAGGTCAGCGACGCCACCCCCTCGGCCACGGGCGGCGCGCACAACATCGCGCGCTCCAACGCCAGCCAGATCGCCCAGGAGATGTTCGGCTCCGGCACCCTCGACGTCATCGCCGGCACCGGCAATCCCGATTACGACGACAACGGCCGCCTGCGCGCCACCGCCGACAACACCTGGATCGGCGCCGACCTCTGGAATGGCCTGAAGGCCGACACCTACACTTCGCAGGACGGCGTCGGCTGGAACCTGCTGCAGGACCGCGCCGCGATCCAGGCCGCAGGCACCGGCGCGCCGACGACCGAGCGCCTGGCGATGATTTCGAAGGCCTTCACCAGCAGCAACTTCAACCGCGCCGGCGCAGCCGCCGGCAACACCACCGAGATCCCCTTCAGCGTGCCGCGCCTGGAGAGCTCCGCGACCCTGTCGGAGCTGTCGCTGGCCGCGCTCAACAAGCTGAACGCCGACCCGGACGGCCTCTACCTGATGATCGAGGGCGGCGCGGTCGACCGGGCCATGCACGCCAACAACCGCGGCCGGATGATCGAGGAGTACATCGACTTCAACAACGCGGTGAAGACCGTGGTCGACTACATCAATTCACCGACCAGCAAGGCGACCTTCGAGGACACCCTGCTGATCGTCACCGCCGATCACGACCACCTGCTCTTCGGCCCCGAGGGGGCGACGATCCCGTACCAGCCGGTCCAGCCGGACCGGAACGGGGACGGCGTGCCGGAAGGCCTGTTCTTCTCCGGCAGCCATTCGAATCAGGTCATTCCGCTTCTCGCCGCGGGTGCCGGCTCGGCCCAGCTCAAGCAGCTCGCCGATCAGACTGATTCCTTCACGAACGCTCAAGGCCAAGTCACCGGCAGCGGGCGCGCCTACACCGACGAGGCCGAACTCGGCGAGTACCTGCTCGCCCAGACCCGCCTCGGCGCGACGGCGGTGACCACCGGCAACGACAACCTGATCGGATCGGAGGTCGGCGAAACCCTCGACGGGCTCGCCGGCAACGACGTGATCGATGGGCGGGGCGGCAACGACACGCTGATCGGCGGCCTCGGCAACGACGTGCTTCGGGGCGCCCTCGGCGACGACACCATCACGGGCGGCGCCGGAAACGACACGGCCCTGATCAATGTCAGCACCGATGGCGCCGACCGCATCGACCTCGGTGAGGGAAGCGACCGCATCGACGTCTCGGCCGCGGCCAGTGGGCAGGTCCGCCTGACCTTCACCTCGGCGGAGGTCGGCAACGGCAGTGCCGGCGATGGACGGACCGGCGCCAACCAGGATGGCGGTCTCGCCGTGCGGCTCCAGGCCGAGGGCGCCGACGATGCCCTGACCGGCGCCGTCTCCCGCGTCGACGACGAGGGCATCACCTTCGCGGCGACCACCGACGGCCTCACCTTCGATGTGCGCGACCTCGTCGCCGGGACGCAGCGCGGCGACGCCTTCCGGGTCGTCACGCTCGGCACCGCCGGCAACGACACCCTGGCGCCCCTCGCCGATCGCGCGGCCCAGAGCCACTACATCAATGCCGGCCAGGGCAACGATCTGGTGACGGGCGGCAGCGGCGCCGACTTCCTCGTAGGCGGCGCCGGCAGCGACGTCCTCAACGGGGCGGCCGGCAACGACAGCATCATCGGCGGCGCGGGCAACGACCGCATCAACGGTGGCGACGGGACGGATCGGGCCATCTTCACCTACGCCCTCGGCACCGCCACGCTGGGGCGGGATGCGAGCGGGTTCCGCACCCTGACCGGCACCGACGGCACCGACACCGTGACGGGGATCGAGCAGTTCCAGTTCAGCGACCGCACTGTAGACGTGGCGGACGGCAATCCGCTGGTCGACGACCTGTTCTACCTGATCCGCAACCCCGACGTGGCCGCATCCGGACAGGATGCGGATGCCCATTACGCCGCTTATGGCGCGAACGATGGCCGCGATCCGAACGCCTTTTTCTCCACCAAGGGCTATCTCGGACTCAACGCGGATGCCGTGAAGACCCGCGCTGACGCGCTGGGCCAGTATCAGCAAGCCGGCTGGAAAGAGGGCAGCGATCCGGGCGCGAACTTCGACAACGAGTTCTACCTCGCCCGGAACCCCGACGTGGCAGCGGCCGGGCTCAACCCGCTCCAGCACTACCTCGAATATGGGCAATCCGAGGGCCGCGCCATCTACGACGCGGTCGGCAAGGCGAGCGACATCAAGGCTGGCTTCGACGCCGCGTTCTACCTTCTCGTCAACGACGACGTGCTACGCGCGGCCCAGGCCTCGGGCAGCACCGACATCTTCGCCTTCGCTCAGCAGCACTTCAACACCTATGGCTGGAAGGAAGGTCGTGACCCGAACGCCGTCTTCGACACCGCGGGCTATCTCAAGGCGTACGGAGACGTCGCCGCCGCCGGCCTGAATCCGCTGACCCACTACGACACCTATGGCTGGAAGGAGGGGCGCGATCCGGCGGCCAACTTCGACACCTCGACCTACCTCCAGGTCAACGGCGACGTGGCGCAGGCGAACATGAACCCGATGCAGCATTTCCTGCAGTACGGCCTCGTCGAGAACCGTGCCGTCCTCAACGACGGAACCTTCGGCGGTGGTCTGATCGGCTGATCCGCGCAGGGTCCCGGGAGCGGCGCCCGACATACGCGGCACCGGAACGGACCTGTTGCCCGGGACCCGTCAATCCGCTAAGGGAATGGCGTTCTTCGACTGCAAGTGACGAGGCTCGGCCAGTGCGCCGGGCCTCGCACTCGTTGGAGAACCGCTCTCGGCCATCGCTTGAGATTGCGTCGGCCCTCCTTGATTCGGGAGGTTGAGCCCGTCGGGTCATAGACCCCGGGCGGCGACGTCGAGGGTGCCCCGTCACACGAGCCGCCGATGCCGGCCTCCCGATGAGGCCTGTCAGGAGACAGAATGACCGCTGGTAACGCCCTGCAGCGTAGCCCGAGCCGCGACGATTTCGCGGCCCTGCTCGAGGAGTCCTTCCTCCAGCACGAGATCACCGAAGGGTCCGTCGTCAAGGGTCGCGTCGTCGCGATCGAGAAGGACGTGGCCGTCATCGACATCGGCGCCAAGACGGAAGGCCGTGTCGCCCTCAAGGAATTCAACGGCCCCGGCCGCGAAGGCGAACTCGCCGTCGGCGACGAGGTCGAGGTCTATGTCGACCGCATCGAGAATGCGCTCGGCGAGGCCGTGATCTCGCGCGACAAGGCGCGCCGCGAGGAGAGCTGGGTCAAGCTCGAGAAGGCCTTCGAGGCCAACGAGCGCGTCACCGGCGCGATCTTCAACCAGGTCAAGGGCGGCTACACCGTCGACCTCGACGGCGCCGTGGCGTTCCTGCCGCGCTCCCAGGTCGACATTCGCCCCGTGCGCGACGTCACCCCGCTGCTGGGCACCCCCCAGCCCTTCCAGATCCTCAAGATGGATCGCCGCCGCGGCAACATCGTCGTGTCGCGCCGTACCGTCCTTGAGGAGAGCCGCGCCGAGCAGCGCTCCGAGCTCGTGGCCAACCTCGAAGAAGGTCAGGTCATCGACGGCGTCGTCAAGAACATCACCGAATACGGTGCGTTCGTGGATCTGGGCGGCATCGACGGCCTGCTGCACGTCACCGACATGGCCTGGCGTCGCGTGAACCATCCGTCCGAGGTCGTGACCATCGGCCAGACGGTCAAGGTCAAGATCATCAAGATCAACCACGAGACCCACCGCATCTCGCTCGGCATCAAGCAGCTGCTGGCCGATCCGTGGGAGGGCATCGCTCAGCGCTACCCGGTCGACGCCAAGCTCAAGGGCCGCGTCACCAACATCACCGACTACGGCGCCTTCGTGGAGCTGGAGCCGGGGATCGAGGGCCTGATCCACGTCTCCGAGATGTCCTGGACGAAGAAGAACGTCCACCCGGGCAAGATCGTCTCCACCTCGCAGGAAGTGGAAGTGCAGATCCTCGAGGTCGATCCGGTCAAGCGCCGCATCTCGCTCGGCCTCAAGCAGACCCTCCAGAACCCCTGGGAGGCCTTCGCCCAGCAGCATCCGGTGGGCTCCGAGGTCGAGGGCGAGGTCAAGAACAAGACCGAGTTCGGCCTGTTCATCGGTCTCGACGGCGATGTCGACGGCATGGTCCACCTGTCGGATCTCGACTGGAACCGTCCCGGCGAGCAGGTCATCGAGGAGTTCAAGAAGGGCGACATGCTGCGCGCCCAGGTTCTCGACGTCGACGTCGAGAAGGAGCGCATCTCGCTCGGCGTGAAGCAGCTCGGCGGTGACCCCTTCACGGAAGCGGGTGACCTCAAGAAGGGTCAGATCGTGACCTGCGAAGTGGTGGACGTGAAGGATTCGGGCGTAGACGTGAAGATCGTCGACACCGACCTGACGACCTTCATCCGCCGGGCCGAGCTCGCCCGCGACCGTGGCGACCAGCGCCCCGAGCGCTTCGCCGCAGGCGAGAAGTTCGACGCCCGCGTGATCCAGTTCGACCGCAAGGCGCGCCGGGTCCAGCTCTCGATCAAGGCCCTGGAAATGGCCGAGGAGAAGGAGGCGATGGCCCAGTTCGGTTCGACCGACTCGGGCGCCTCGCTCGGCGAGATCCTGGGCGCGGCCTTCAAGAAGGCCCGCACCAGCGACGACAAGGACGAGTCCCAGGACTAATCGTCCCGCCCCCCGGCCCTTCGGGACCGGGGACTGACGTCTCGTGAGAGCCCGCGCCGGACCTGTTCCGGCGCGGGCTTTTTCGCGTCCACATTTCCCCCGCATGCTACGCCGAGACCGGCGGGGAGGGGCTTGCTCCCCCCTTGCCGGTCGCCGCAATGCGGCGCTAGAACACGATCCCTGACAGTGGCCGGCCCTGCGTTTCCCCAAAGGACGCGAGATGCGCCAAAGGCTTGGTGCAAATCGGCCGGGAGTGTGGGACAAGGTTCGCCCGCCGCCGTCATCGGGTGGGTGCCGGACCGCCAGTCCGGACAGAATCAGCCGGCAGAGCCGGCGCGCGAGGGAGCGTAACCAGCGCATGGCCGCGGATGCCGAACTTCTGATCGATCGTCGGCGTCTGCGCCGCAAGCTCTCCCTCTGGCGGGTCCTGGGCATCGGCGGCCTCGTGGTGGCCGTGGGCGCGGTCGGCCTGCGGGTCCGCAGCGGCGGCGAGGCGCTGACCCTTGGCAGCGTGCGCCCGCAGATCGCCCGGATCTCGGTGGGCGGCTTCATCGCCGGCAGCGAATCCACCACCAAGCTGATCGAGCGGGTCCGCGACGCGGATTCCGTGCGCGGGGTCGTCGTCTCGATCTCGTCGCCCGGCGGCACCACCACGGGCTCCGAGGAGCTCTACCGCAACCTGCGCGCGCTCGCAGAGAAGAAGCCCATGGTGGCTTTCGTCGACGGCACCGCCGCGTCCGGCGCCTACATCGCGGCGATCGCCGCCGACCACATCGTGGCGCGCGAGACCGCGCTCGTCGGTTCGATCGGCGTCCTGTTCCAGTATCCGGACCTGTCGGGCCTCCTCGACAAGGTCGGGGTCAAGGTCGAGTCCGTGAAGTCGGCGCCCCTCAAGGCCGAGCCGTCGGGCTTCACGCCCACCTCGCCCGAGGCGCGCGCGGCGCTAGCGGCCGTCGTCGGCGACACCTACGCCTGGTTCAAGGGCCTCGTGGCCGACCGGCGCAAGATGACCGACAAGGAGCTCGCCACGGTTTCGGACGGGCGCGTGTTCAGCGGGCGCCAGAGCGTCCCCCTCAAGCTCGTGGACGACCTCGGCGGCGAGCGGCAGGCCATCGCCTGGCTCGAGAAGGAGCGCGGCGTGACCAAGGATCTGCCGGTGCTGGACTGGAAGCCCACGGCCAAGAGCGATTTCCGCCTGTGGTCGGCCCTCGGGCTCGGGGCCGATCTCGTCGGCCTCGACGGTCTCGCCACCCGCCTGCGCCAGGTCGGCGAGGAGACGACAGGCCTCGCTCAGGGCGGCCTCCTCGTGGTCTGGCGCCCCGGCCCCGCGGATGCCACCCGCTGAGGGCGCCGGCCCAACACCCTCGTGCATGACTTCGTGAAGGCCGCCGCATGATCAAGTCGGAGCTCGTGCTCAAGATCGCCGAGCAAAACCCGCACCTCTACCAGCGCGACGTCGAGACTCTCGTGAACGCGATCCTCGACACCATCGCGGATGCCCTCGCCCGGGGCGACCGGGTCGAACTGCGCGGTTTCGGCGCGTTCTCGGTCAAGCGCCGCGATGCGCGACGCGGGCGCAACCCGCGCACGGGTGCGGCCGTTGCCGTTTCCGAGAAGGCGATCCCCGTGTTCAAGACGGGCAAGGAGATGCGCCTGCGCCTCAACGAGGCGGGCATCGGCGACGCGGGCGCATCCGCTTCCTGATCGGCCGCCGCCTCGTTCCCTACCGTCGGAGTTCCACGCGATGATCCGCTTCCTCAAAGGTTTGGTGCTGCTTCCCGTGGCGATCCTGGTGGTCGCCTTTGCGGTGGCCAACCGCGACGCGGTGCGGGTGTCGTTCGATCCCCTCTCGCCCGACATGCCGGTCTTCAGCGCCACTCTGCCGCTCTATCTCCTGATGTTCATCGCGGTGGCATTGGGGGTCCTCCTCGGCGGCTGTGGCGCCTGGCTCGGTCAGGCGAGCACCCGCCGCACCAGCGCCGAGCGCCGCCGCGAGATCCGCCGCCTGGAGGGCGAGACCGCCCGCCTGAAAACCTACGCCCCGCCGCCGGCCAATGAAGGCCCGAACGGCATCTACCGCAACGCCTCCGACCGCGTCGCCCTCCCGGCGCCACGCTGAGGGCCGCCGTCTCGAAGCCCCGTCTGCATATGTCCGCCATCGCGATCAAGATCTGCGGGCTCAGCACACCGGCGACCCTCGAGGCCGCCCTGGAAGCCGGCGCCGACCTCGTCGGCTTCGTGCATTTCCCGAAGAGCCCTCGCCACGTGAGTCTGGAGGTCGGCCGCACTCTGTCGGCGCAGGCGCGGGGCCGGGCCGAGCGGGTGCTGCTCCTCGTCGACCCGGACGACGCCCTGGTTGCCGCCGCCGTCGCGGCCCTGGACCCCGAATGGATCCAGCTCCACGGCCGCGAGACGCCCAAGCGCGTGGCGGCTATCCGCACGGCGACCGGCCGCCGGGTGATGAAGGCCATCGGCATCGCCACCGCGGCAGACCTCGCCTCCGTGGCCGCCCATGCGGGTGTGGCCGACCGCATCCTCCTCGATGCCAAGGCGCCCCCGGAGGCGGCCCTGCCCGGCGGCAACGGCCATAGCTTCGACTGGGACCTCCTCGACGGCGCCCGTCTCCCGGCGGACTACATGCTCTCGGGCGGCCTCACGCCCGATACCGTCGCGGCGGCGCTGGCCCGCACCGGCGCCCGGGCGGTGGACGTCTCCTCGGGCGTCGAGCTCCGGCCGGGCGAGAAGTCGCCGGAGCGGATCGCGGCCTTCATCGCCGCCGCGCGCGGCTGACGGGCCCAGGCATCCGCGCCGCCCACCCCTTGCTTTCGGCCCGGAAAGCGCCCTGAATCCGCGATCCGGCGCGTTGGCCGCATTGTCGCCGCACCCCACGCGGGTCTAGGCGTGTCGCCAAACGCGAAATTCGTTTCCCGCGTGCGCATCGTCCAACCGTGCGCACCCGATTCCGAGGACCAAGCCCGTGACCATCGCTCCCCCTCCGAACTCGTTCCGCAACGGCCCGGACGAGCGCGGCCGCTTCGGCATCTTCGGTGGCCGCTTCGTGGCCGAGACGCTGATGCCGCTGATCCTCGACCTGGAAGCGGCCTACACCGCCGCCAAGGCCGACCCGGCCTTCCAAGCGGAGATGAACAGCCACCTGACCCATTATGTGGGCCGGCCGAGCCCGCTCTACTACGCCGAGCGCATGACGGAGCACCTGCGCGCGAAGGCCGCCCCCGGTCACGGCGCGAAGATCTACTTCAAGCGCGACGAGCTGAACCATACCGGCTCGCACAAGGTGAACAATGTGCTCGGCCAGATCATGCTGGCCCGCCGCATGGGCAAACCCCGCATCATCGCCGAGACCGGCGCCGGCCAGCACGGCGTCGCCACCGCTACCCTCTGCGCCCGCTTCGGCCTGAAATGCGTCGTCTACATGGGCGCCGTCGATGTGGCGCGTCAGGCGCCCAACGTGTTCCGCATGAAGATGCTCGGCGCCGAGGTGGTGCCGGTGCAGTCCGGAACCAGGACCCTCAAGGATGCGATGAACGAGGCCCTGCGCGACTGGGTCACCAACGTCGCCGACACCTTCTACTGCATCGGGACGGTGGCGGGCCCACATCCCTACCCGGCGATGGTGCGCGACTTCCAGTCGATCATCGGCCGCGAGGCGAAGCAGCAGATGCTGGAGATGGAGGGCCGACTGCCGGATTCCCTCGTCGCCTGCATCGGCGGCGGCTCCAACGCCATGGGCCTGTTCCATCCCTTCCTCGACGATCCCGAGGTCGCGATGTACGGCGTCGAGGCGGCGGGCCACGGCATTTCCAGCGGTCTGCACGCGGCCTCGCTGTCCGGCGGCAAGCCCGGCGTGCTGCACGGCAACCGCACCTACCTGCTGCAGGATGCCGACGGCCAGATCGCGGACGCGCACTCGATCTCGGCCGGCCTCGACTATCCGGGCATCGGCCCCGAGCACGCCTGGCTGCACGAGGCCGGCCGCGTCACCTATCTCTCGGCGACCGATCAGGAGGCCCTCGACGCCTTCAAGCTGTGCTCGATGCTCGAGGGTATCATCCCGGCCCTGGAGCCGGCCCACGCCCTTGCCAAGGTACGGGAACTGGTACCGCAGAAGCCCCAGGATCATCTCCTCGTCGTCAATCTCTGCGGTCGCGGCGACAAGGACATCCCCCAGGTCGCCGAGATCCTGGGGACTCAGCTCTGAGCCCGGCGCGGGACCGGCTATTTTCCCGGGCCCGACCCCGTTGACACCCCACGGCGGGTTTCCCTATACCGCCGATCTCATCGCGGCCACGATCTTCGGCGGCCGCGGTTTGGCGGGGTAGCTCAGCTGGTTAGAGCAGAGGAATCATAATCCTCGTGTCGGGGGTTCGAGTCCCTCTCCCGCTACCAAAGAATTCAACGACTTAGACGCGAAGCCCTGGCCTGGACGCCGGGGCTTTTTCGTTCCGGGGCGGATTTGGGGCGGGACCTCGCGATCCGCCCCCGTTCCGTCCCGCCCCCGTCCGCCCCCGTCGCGACGCCTGTGGATGATCCCACCCGGTATCACCGGCAGCCGGTGATCCCACCCGGGATCAGGATGCCAGCCGCACGGGACGCGCCCGCCGCCGGTCCCGCCCCAGCGCCCTCGCTAGGTCCGCCGGCCGCTCGGCCTTCACCAGCCCGGGCCGCCGCGTCGACCTCACCTCCAGCATGTCCTCCGCCAGGGCCCGCAGGATCGCGTCGCGTTCCTCGCCGGCCACTGCATCCAGGATGTCCGCGTAATCAGGCATTGCCAACCCTCCGTCGCAGGAACAGATAGAGAACAAACGCGGCGGAGCAAGGACTGGGGCGGTGATCCTTCGGCTGGGCGACTTCCCCTACCGGCGGGTCCGGGTGGCCTGCCTGTGGTGCCCGCGCCGGCGGGGGGACTACTGCACCGAGAGGATGATCGCGCGCCTCGGGCCGAACGCCTCGCTCGACGCGGTGCTGCTGGCCGTGACGGTCACGTGCCGGTGGCCGAAGGCGTGGGGGAAGCGCGGCCCGAACCAGTACGTGCCCTGGTGCCGGGCCTACCTCGTGGACCTCGGCACGGACCGGCCGCCCGACCGACAAAGCTAACGGCGGACCGACGGATCTAAAGCTGCGGGGGGCTCCAACGACAAATCTAACGCTCGGGCAACATGGCCGACGTTGATGGTCTAACCCGCTTCCGAAGCTGTCGAATCATCCTGTTGGGGACAGTTTCGTTGATGCCCCCAGGCCAGGCCCCGTTAACCCGGCCCGTGCTACGACACCGATTCCACCGCCAACCCTTTCCGTTTTGGAAACGGTTCGCCGCTCCGGAGAGACCCGTGAAACCGATACGCCGCCGTCCCCTCGCCGAGATCCCTAATCCCGGGGCGTGACCGCGTGCGCGGCAGCCCCCTTTGAGGCTGCCAAAATGACGACCTTTTTCACCGCCGACACCCATTTTTTCCACGCCGGCGTCCTGCGTATGAGCGACAGGCCGTTCGTCGATATCGCCGAGCACAACGAGCTCCTCGTGCAATCGTGGAACGCGGTCGTCGGCCCACGCGACGAGGTCTGGCACCTCGGCGACTTCGGCATGGGTGGCACGCCGGAGCAGTACGCGGCGCTCTTCAAGCGCCTCCGGGGCCGCAAGTACCTCGTTCGCGGGAATCACGACCGCACGAAGACGACCAGCCTCGGATGGCACGAGCAGCACGAGCTCGTCTCGCGCCGGATCGAGGGCCAGCGCGTCATCCTCTGCCACTACCCGATGAGGGCCTGGGTCGGCGCGTGGAGGGGGAGCATCCAGCTTTTCGGGCATACCCATGGCCTGCTCCCGGACACCTCGCAGTCCTGCGACGTCGGGGTCGACCGGTGGAGCTATAGGCCGGTCACCCTCGGGGAGATCCGGGAGCGCCTGGCGGCGACCACGGACCAGCCCGAGGAGAAGGTCCGTGGCGCCGCGCTGGAGGCCGAGGACGACGGCGAGGGCTAGAAGTTCACCTCGACTGTACGGTCGCAGACCTCGACATCCGAATGCTCCATGAAGATGTCGTGGTAGTGCTGAACGGCGGCGAGTTCCGGATGCTCGGAGTAGTCGCCGTTCAAGCTGATGCGCTGGGCCATGCCGGCCGGAGTGAGCCACTGCGTCAGGCGGTCGAAGGCGGCCTTGTCCTTGTCGACAAGGCACTTGCGGACGAACACGTCGTCCTCACTGTCTCCGTACGCCAGGCGCCACGCCGTATGCGTCCACTCGTCCGCGATGTAGGCCATGAACCAATCCTGAGGGATCGAGTCCGACCGTCCCTGGCCCTTCACGTAGAACATGCGCAGGTCGTCCCGGCCTTCCTCCTTCACGAGGTTCACGAGGACGTAGGCCCGGTACAGCGTCAGCAGCATGTAGTCGGCCTGCTTGACGCGGTCGCCGGGCCACTTGGCGTGCATGATCCTGGCGGCGTCGCACGCCCGATCCAGGATGACGCTCTTGGCTTCGTCTTCGGTCGTCGGCTCGTCGAATCCACAGATGATTGTCATGGGATGTGCTCCTCCCGCAGAGGCCGGCGGCCTCGATGCGCGAAGGAATCCCCAAGTCCCGGGCGGAGTCTATCGACACCTGGGAGCTTGGTTAAGACGGTTTGGGTAGGTTAACCCGATGCCAGACCTTCGCAGGGTCGCGGATCGCCTGCAACCCCTGGGGCGAATAGTGGTTAACAGGTGGTTACCAAGCGCAGATCCGGTGATTCCCGTTTTGGGAATGGGGCGCTCAGTCCGGCCCGTGCGCGGCGTGCCAGGACAGCAGCAGCAGGGCGCGCTCCCACACCCGGCGGTGGGCGCCGTCGTCGTCGGGGATGGCGCCCACCGCCTCGGCCTGGGCCCGCCCGTCGCGGGCGAGGAGCCCGTCCACGAGCCTGTCGACCGCGTCCGTCTCGGCTCTCCACGTCAACAGGTCGATCCTACCCACGCCCGATCACCTTCGGCTTGGGCCGGTCGAGGACGCCCGTCACGGCGTCGACGAGCTTCAGTGCCGCGTTGATGCCGGCCTCGCCCGACGCTTGCACGATGACCATGCGGAACGCCGTCCTTCCGGTATCGGCGTCCCGGGCGCCTTCCGTCACCGAGACGCTGAGCCGTGGTTCACGCTTCGCCATGATCGGCCTCCTTCGGCTGGGGCTTGGCGACCGCGCCCTCGACGTCGATCCCGCACGCCGCCGCCAGGAAGCACAGCGTCAGGAAGGCCAGGACGAACGCGGAGCCCCACACCGCGGTGACGAACACCGCCCGCAGCAGGGCGTCCCCGCGCCCGTCGAGGATGAAGCCGCAGGTCACGATTCCCGCGGCGGAGACGGCGACCCTGCCCGGGCCGCCGGCGATGAGGGTGAGGAAGGACCGCATCAGGATGCCCCCCTCACCAGATTGGCGTCCGCCTTGGCGAAGCGACCCATGTACTTCAGGAGGAACTGCATCAGCTCCTTCCGGACCTCGGGTGTGCCCTGCAGGTAGAAGGTGTCCTCGCCGAGTGAGATGGAGATCTCGGGCTCTCGCTCCGCCTTCACCGCCGCCTCACCCTTCTCGATCAGGTCGAGGATGCGCTCCACGGACGAGGCGTCCCCGGAGATGGTCGTGAACGGATCGTCCTCGCCGAAGCTGTGGTGTTCCGTCCGGCGGAGGCTCTCGTCCGGAAGGCGGGACACGATGCCTGTCAGCGTGCGGACCTCCTCGACGATCTGGTCGATCTCGAACGAGTAGCTGGGCCCGTGCAGGATGGTGACGATGTTTCGGAGGCCGTTTTCCCACCGCGCCTGGTAGCGTTTGAGATCGGCGTCGGCGGCCTCCTTGGGCTGCTCAGGCGTACGGCATTCGCGCACCAGGGCCTCGTAGGGCCCCACGATCAGCGTTGACGGCGCCGGCTCGTCGGGTGCCAGGAAGCGACGTTGGGTCATGCTGAAGGCGACCCAACGCTCGCGGTCTACCTTGCTGCCATACCCGTTCAACGCATGAAGCTTCGCCGCTTTGGTCACGGTAGCGACGTCGGCTCCGTCCTCAACGAGGATGGTGCTCGACGTGAACTCCGGCCAGCCGATCCGGACGGCGAACACCTGCTGAAGAGGCCCCACGTCATCGACCAGGTCGAGGGGCACGTACCGGATCTCGAACCCGGCCTTGGCGAGGGACTGGGTGATCTCGTGGGCTAGCTCCTCGGCTCGGTGGGGGGCGCAGCCTTGCACTGCCGCCTTGATGTCTCGGACAATCACCATCTCGGCGTCCAGGACGGCGTGATCCCGGTCGGTGAGACCGTGCGGCCGCTCCGATGCGACGAGGATCTCCATGCCACGTGGGACGGGAGCTTCTGCCGCGGCCTTGATGGCTCGCTCACCCTCCTCATCGAGGACGATGTCGAGCCCCTGCACGGGGGCCTCACGCCATGCCAGGAGATCCTTCTCCGAGACGGCGGTCCAGTTGCCGGTGCGGACAGCCTCCCGAACGGCCTCGGCGTTGCCGGTCGGCTTCGGCACGATGATGAGGTCGGCCTTGGCCAGAGCGGCCAGGATGCGGTCGGTCCGCTCTATCGCAGACGATAAGCCACCATGGTCGGCGCGCACCGCCGCGTGGATGACGGCCCTCGTGCCGGTGACGTGGAACTTGGTCTGGATGTCCATGGTCTCGCGCCGCATGGGGACGCTCCTTCATGTGTGGGGTTGCTGGGGGAATCGAGGAGCGCCCCTGCCGCCGGGCGCGCGACGGGGCAGCCTCAGGCGGCTGCGGGCTGCCGGTAGTAGGAGGCGACTTGCTCGGCGATCTTCGGACCGTCGAGGACCTCCCGGACGGCGAGGCAAGCGACCGTGAGGGCCGTGGGGTCCTCGATCCCGATCTGCTCGGCGAGGACCTTCACGTCAGCCTCGTCGGTGGGGAAATCGAAGATGCAGTCGAGCTTCTTGAGGGCCTCGACCGCCTCGGTCTGGCTGGCATCGACGACGAACAGCCCCTCGCGCGCCAAGCGCTTCATGATGCGCTCGGCGACCTCGTGGGCGGCGACGTTGCCAGATGCGACGATCTCGCCGGCGATGATCCTGCGTGTGTTCTCAATGCTCATGGTGGTCTCCCAAGGAGTTGCGCTGATCTCGGTGGCCACTGTCGCCTGGCTCGTCGGCGGGGCGGATCAGGCGGCGATGGTGAGCCCGAGGGCCGGGACCGCCTTGGCGTGCCAGCCGGTGTCGTCGGCGTAGACCTCGGCCGCCCGCCACCGCGGGGGCTCCGTCCGGAGGATCAGGAGGTCGCCCTCGACCGGGACGGTGCCTTGGGCGAACACGGTGACCCTGCGGCCCGGCTCGACCTCGACGAGGCAATCGACGGTGAAGGCGGACCCTACGCGATGGATCACGGCTGGCTCCTTCTGGGTGGGACGCGGGGGAGAGTGGACGGCTGCGGCGGCTCGCCGTGGCTCTCGGCGAGCCCGTTCGCGAGGCGCTCGATGCTGATGCGCGACGTCTCCATGAGGAGGCGGTCGACCGAGTCCGAGACATCCATCAGCGCGCACTTCAGGGCCGGGTCAGTGAGCTCGTCGATCCGGCGGTGGACAGCCGCGCGGACCGTGATGAGCCGGGCCTTCGTCGCCGCCTTGTCGAGGCGCTGCAGGCCGGTGACGAACTCGCTACGGACGGACGTCATGCTGCACTCCTCTGGCGCCGGACCTCGGCGGCGCGCCGGGCGGCGGTGACCCGGTCCACGCGGGGGATCGGCAGGCCGCGCTGGCGGAGCACGCGGCGCACGCTGTCCTGCGACAGCCCGGTCTCGACGGCCGCGGCCGGCACGCTAGCGAGGCGCTCGACGGCAGCGACAACGGCGTCAGCGAGGCCGGGGGTCTTGAGCGGCCTGCTCCCCCGCGCAGGGCGGGGGAGCCCGAGCGTCTGGCGACCCTCGGCCGCCAACTCCAGAAGGACGTTCACGGAGCACCAGTGCCAGCGCTCGCGAGCCGCAATCATCCCGTCCTCGCGGGACAACAGCAGCGCGACGGTCTCGGGTTTGGGGCGAATCCAAACGTCCGTGGCGAGGCTCTTGCCGCGGCTCACGACACCACCTCGTCGACCGGGACGTAGGTGATCTCGCGTCGCAGACCGAGGCGGCGGAGAAGCCTGTCCCCGGGGACCCGGTGCCCCCTCAGGACGTCGCTCACGTACTGAGGCGAGACCCCGTTCGCGGACGCCCATTTCGCCTGGGTACCGGCAGCCCGGCACTCGGCCAGGAGCATGCGGACGATTGCTTCGTCTCCGAGGACTACTGGTCGTTCGAGGCTATCGTCAGCCACCATCGGGCCCTCCTGTCGACGTGACAAGAGAGAATGTACCCGCGATCCGCTGATCCGCTAGATGTGTAACGGATGATCAGGGACTATTTTGGCATTTCGATTTATTCCACAATCCATAATAAATCATCGGCCCTTGTCGGCCTTGGAATTCATGGCAATCTACTCTGATCTGCGGATCATCGGAGGTCGCCATGCTCACCCTCATCTTGCTCCTTGTCGCCGTCGGGGCCGTCTGCGCCTCGGCCTACGGGGCGGCCCAGCGCCCGCTCCCGCCCCTGACCGAGGCCCTGCCCGTCGGTGCCCTCGGCCTGGCATGGCGCCGCGTCGGGGAGCGCCAGACCAAGGGCGGCCTCAAGACCCTGTGGCTCGCCGATGCCGGTGACGAGAGCTCCTACAGCCGGCTCTACCGGGCGGATCGCGACGGGATGCGCGAGCTGGGCTTCTCCTGGGGTGGCGACCGCCAGGGCGAGTACGACAAGCCGGTCTGCTGGGAGCCGCAGCCCGCGCCGTCGAACGACCGATTCGAGGCGGCCTTCGCCCGGGCCGACGGGATCGCGCGCGAGGAAGAAGGACGCCGCGCAGCCGAGGAGGCCGAACGCCGGGCCCGGGTGGCCGAGAACATGGCTCGCCTGTGGGCGCAGGAGGGTGAGGAGCGCCTCGCCGCCGTCTCCCTCCTGCGCGACCGGATGAAGGCGCTGCCGTGGGCGTGGACGCGGTCGCAGCGGGACAAGGCGACCGCGATCTTCGCCGAGGGCGATCAGCCGTCAGCGTCGGCCGCCAAGATGGCCCGGCGCCTGGTCGAGACCTGCGACGAGATGGTCGCCCGGGTCACGGATCGGGCGCAGACGGAAAGGAAGGAGAAGTGGTGGGCGCTGGCCGCTGACCCGGCGATCCAACTCCTCGTCCACTCGGCCACGAAGCACCTGTCCGCCATGGACGACGACTGGGCGACGGTTTCTAACGATGCGGGCTGGTCGAAGGCTCACACCGCGTTGGGGCACGTCCTCTCCGGCCTGCCGCGGCTCGGTCAGTGCGAGGCGTCCCAGGCCCTGTGGGCCGTCCACGTCCACCGGCGGCAGATCCCCGACAACATGCGCCGCGAGCTCTTCGGGGAGGCCGCGTGATGGCCCGGCGACCGCATCCGAATCAACTCGACCTGTTCGCCAGCGTCACAGAGCCAACCCCGGAGCCGGCGGAGACCGTCGTCCGGCAACCGGATCGCCGCGACGACGAGATCACGCCGTTCGTCGACGCCTCGATCATGGGGGTCGTTCCGGGTCGTACCCCGATGGACGCCGCCCTGATCGAGGCCGGCCTCGCGAACCTCTACTCCCTCTCGATGGGGTACGCGCTGCGAGACATGACGGTGCCCTTCGCACCACGGAGCATCGCCTTCCCGGTGACGCTCCGGCGCGACCGGGGCGGTCGCCCATACCTTTTCCTATCGACGCCGGCCTGCGCCGACCTGCCGTACGTGCGCAGGGTCGAGGAGGTCACGGGGCTGAAGGCCGTGTGGGCGCCTTCAAACTGCGACGGGGGCATGTGGCACCACGCCATCGATCTCGCGACCGATGCCGGCTGGGAACGCCTAGCCGGGAGCATGGAGCACACGAAGATCAGCCACGTGCTCCACGCCGTCGGCCTCAATGTGTTCTGGGGGGAACTGTCGGTCGGCAACGCACGCGCCCTTCTCGAAAGGATCGGCGAGCCGGAGCCCGCCGACGCACGCCCGGCAATCCTCGGCTCGTGGGCGAAGCCGTTCGGCGCGTCGGTAACCAACAACTACCTGCACGGCTGGGGCTCCGTCCGCGCCATCGAGCTCGGCTGGGCAACCCCCAAGCGCATGAAGGGCAAGCGCGAGATCGAGGCGGCCTTCACCGAGGCCGGGCTCGCCGCAATCGCCGAGGCACGGGCATCGAAGATCGCCGCCTGAAGAAAAATCCGCATTTTTGCGGATTTCCCCGCTGTGCCTTTCGAGCCGGCGCGGCACGATTCCCTCACCACCAACCAAGGAGACAACCCGTGGCCCGTCAGCTTCTCGCCTACATCCTCGCCGCCATCGCCGCCGTCGCCGAGATGGCCGTCACCGCAACCCGCCTCGTCTGGAAGGCGGGCCGCTGGGTCGTCGAATCGATCACCCCCGCTCCCCGCCGCGCCGCCCCCGCCGGTGGTGGTTCCGCCGACATGGCCGCCGCGCTGGCCGAGGCCGCGACCGCCCCGGTCGGATCGCCTGCCGCCCTGACCGCCGCGCCGGCCCCCAAGAAGGCAATCACCCCCGACGAGGCCGCCAGGGAGTGGGGCTCCCTCGCCCAGCGTTTCGCCCTGTCCCAGGGGACGCTCACGGACGAGGAGCCCGATCTCCGCGCCCTCGACGAGGCGGCGCAGGCTTGGCTCCGGGGCCTCCCCTGGATGGACCTGATGAACGTCGCCAACGGGGACGCCTTGATGATCGGGCGCCACATGCTCGGCATGAAGCCGCTGGCGTCCCTGCCGCCGTGCCCGACGCTTGAGGAGTGGGAGCAGGGCAAGCGCGAGATGGCCCAGATGACCGCGGAGAAGCGCGAGCGCATGGCCGAGGGCCGCAAGGCCATCAGCGACGCGATCCAGGACCTGATCGACAGCCCCTCGTACGTGCCCTGCCAGGGCGTCTGATCACCCCGCATCCCTGACGCAACGAAGCCCGCCTCGGTCACCCCGGGGCGGGCTTTTTCAGGTCTGGATGCCATCGAAGAAAAATGCGTCCCCGTGCATTTTAGGGGTTGCGACTTTCCCTGTGCGCACGTGTGCACACGTCGTCAGCACGCGAAAGCATTCCGTCAGCACGTGGAGCCCCGTACGTACGCGGCCCCGGTGCCGCGTACGTCACGCGCGGCGGGCGTTCGTACGGCGGGCGGCGACCGCGACGGCCCGGACCGCATCAGCCCGGCGGCTGGTGGCGAGCTCGCCCTTCAGGCGGGCGTTCTCGGCCCGGAGCGCAGCGAGCTCCCGGCGCTGCTCCAGGAGGACCCGGGCGACGGTCGCCAGGTTCTCCGAGGTCACCGCCTCCTCCTCGGCAGCCCGGGCCTCGGCGACCAACCGGTCACCCCGGGCGAGGCCGGCAGCATGGGCGGCAGCGAGGCCGGCCGCGAGACCGTAGGCGCCGTTCTCGAAGCTGGAAACGAAACGGTCTGCGTTCATAGGGGCCTCCCCTGGTGCGTGAGACCAGGAGATCGCTACTCGGATTCACTTGTCGAGAGTCGGTCGCTTGTAGTGGTTACTGATCTCCTGGCCGCCTGTGGAGAACCCGTTACGTGCGGGCCAACTTTGGATCGGCCTGCAGGGCTGGGTTCGTACGGTAACAGAGCGCCCCGTTACACCTATGCTGTGTAACGAGTGCTCCGACTTGCGTAACGGATTGTCGAAGGTCTCCATTACCAGTGCCAGATGATGTGAGCGAAGTCGCTCAAGTGCCAGACGGTATCCGTCGGGTGCACGACCACGTTCCAGAGTGTCGTCGAGTCCGCGCAGGCGAGCCAGACGAAGCACTTCGAGGACGACTGCATGAAGCTGGAGGCCAGGCTCCGAGCCAATGACGAGATGCGCGACGACGCCCTGGCGGAATGCGATTACCTACGAGAGGAGAATGTCCGTCTGGCGCGGGAGGCCGCCGAGGTGCTGAAGCTGCGGGCCGAGAACGAGCAGATGCGGCGGCGCCTGGACAGGATACGCGCGGAGGAGTTCTGGGACCGGGTCATGGCCGAGGTGGCGGAGATGATGCCGGTCGGCGGGACGCGGCCGCTGGACGAGATCTTGGCGGGCCTGAAGGACTCGATCCACCGCGGGGCTCGGCTGCACAAGGAGCCGCTCGACGAGGACACGCTGAAGAAGAAGATGATCGGCCGGTGGGAGCACGGGAAGTATTTCGAGAAGGCTCCGGACGGCACCCTCGTGCGCAAGGCCGGATAAGCGGGGTTCCCGATCCGGGGGGCAAGCGGAACAACGGCATTCTTACCGGGACAACCAGTCGTGTGATGGCGTCGGAGAGCGCCGGACACCACTGTCGTTCTACTCGGCATCAGTCTCTCCCCATGAAAACCGCGCTACCGTCCCTTGAAACGAGTCGAATGTGCTGATGTAGAGTTGCGGCCGTCGCGGTAGGATACCATCTAGGCAGTAAGGTCCTGGGTGGAGCATTGCGATGGCCAGCAACGGAGTGGCGGCAGCTGCGCTTGTCGTTGTCCCCGACCACGAGACAGCGGTCGATCTCCTCTATTTCGAGGCCATCGCGCAAACGGTCGTCAACCTGATCGATGCGACACCCAACAAGCCACTCACCGTCGGCATTCACGGTGATTGGGGGGCCGGCAAGTCGAGCGTGCTGCGAATGGCCGAGGCTCGGCTCAAGAAGCGGGAGGGCGTTCTGTGCCTCCACTTCGACGGGTGGCGTTTCCAGGGGTTCGACGATGCCAAGACGGCATTACTGGAAACCATCGTCGAGGAGTTGCGCGACTCCGAGACCTTCGGTGCCAAGACGAAGAAGGCGGCCAAGGGCCTGCTCAAGCGCGTCCGCTGGATGAAGCTGGCCAAGCGAGGCGGCCAGTTGGCCTGGAACTATGCGAGCGGCCTGCCGAGCCCGGATCAGGTCACCGAGATCCTAGGTAAGCTTTCCGGCATTCTCAACGCGCCGGGGGAAGCCGTCGACGGCGAAGCGCTCAAGAAGGTCGTGGAGGAGGCGAAGGAATACCTCGCCGAACCCGAGGCGGCCGAGTCCGCGGTCACGCACATACGTGCGTTCCAGAAGGAGTTCGAAACGCTCCTGAAGGAGGCGGGCATCAAGAAGCTCGTCGTCCTGATCGACGACCTCGACCGTTGCCTGCCCAAGACCGCAATCGAGACCCTGGAGGCGATCCGCCTCTTCCTTTTCACTCCGCAGACGGCCTTCATCATCGCGACGGACGAGGCGATGATCGAGTATGCTGTCCGGCAGCACTTCCCCGACCTGCCGGCTGCGGCGGGGCCGACCTCCTATGCGCGGAACTACCTGGAGAAGTTGATCCAGGTGCCGTTCCGCATCCCTGCGCTCGGGATGGAGGAGGCCAAGGTCTACGTCACCCTGCTCCTCGCGCAGGCGATCCTGGGAGAGGAGGCCCGGGGTTTCGTGACGCTGGTCGAGAAGGCCCGGGCCGTCATCAAGACGCCCTGGATTTCGAATGCCCTCACGTTGGAGGACATCATCGCTGCCGGGCCCGACAAGCGAACGGAGCTGACGGCCGCCTACCGGCTTGCGCAGCAGCTAGGGCCGACGGTCGCGGAAGGGCTTGAGGGCAACCCCCGACAGATCAAGCGCTTCCTGAACGCCGTCGCGTTGCGGAAAGCCGTCGCCGACGCGCGCGGTCTCTCAAGCGAGGTCGAGATCTCCGTCCTAGGGCGCGTGATGCTGATCGAGCGCTTCAAACCGGATTTCTTCACGCAGGTCGCCAAGCAGGCGATGACGGTCGCGGGTGGCATCGTCGTGGAGTTGAAGCTGCTTGAAAGCGACGAGGCGACACCTCCGAGACCGGGTGGACCGTCCGCTGGATCGCCCCAAGCGGACGGCTCCAGGACACTGCCTGAGGCCGTGGCCGATTGGGCGGGGGACGCTTGGCTGCGCAACTGGGCACGGCTGGACCCCGACAAGCTCCTCAGTACCGTCGACCTACGCCCGTACGTGTTCGCGACCCGCGACCGCAAGAGCGCGTTCGGTCGTGCCTCGTCCAACGCCCTGCTCGACCGTATCCTGTCGTCCGTGGGTTCGGGTGCGCTCGGGGCGACGCAAGTGGACGGCGACATCCGAGCACTGGACGAAACCGGTGCCAACCTGCTTTTCAACACGTTGAAGGACCAGATCCTGGCCGTCGATCAGCTCTCGGCCTCGCCTCCGCACTTTGCCGGCCTGTGTGCGCTTGTGCGCCACCACCCCAGGTTCCAGGGTCGGCTCCTGGACTTCCTCGGCGAACTGCCAGCCGACGAGCTCGGCAGTTGGGCCGCTGCCGGTTGGTCCCCGCAGGCCTTCCAGGATGGGCCGAAGACGCGGGCGCGGGACATGTTGCGGTCCTGGTCAACCAGGGGAAGCCGTCAACTCCAGATCACCGCCAAGGCCACTTTGAGAAGTCTGGACGGACCGGAGCGCCGCTGATGGGAACGTCCGCACTGCCACGCGGGCAACGTCCGACGACCCCTCTGGTCCCGGGTTGGCTGGGCGGTCCGGCACCGCCGCCGGTCCCGCCGCCCGGCATGCCTCCGCCCCCCGTCGTCCCCCCCGGACCCGTGCCTCCTGTCCCGGTCCCAGGCCCTCCGACCCCGCCTGGCGCAACTCCCGCACTTCCCTTGGTCCCGGCCCCTCCGCCAGCCCCTCCGCCCGAACCCAACCGCTTCGGCCCGAGCAGGTCCAACTTCACCAGGTTCTCCCGGAGCGGCGGAACCGATGACCGTGCCCTGGGCAGGGCCGTCAGGGGGTACGCCCGCAACGCCGCCGGTGGGGCACGCAACGCGACGCGCCGGATGGGAGCGGCCCGTCAGGCTGCGGCGGGCGTGCTCGGCCTGTTCCGCGACTTCGACACGGTCGGCGTCCGCGAGACCTTCGAGCGCCTTGGGCTCGATGCGCTCCTCGACGGAGGGGTTGCGGAGGCATTCGCGGGGCTCACGGACGTGATCTGCGCCGACGGTGGCCTCGTGGACGAAGCCATCGCTCGTGACGCATGGGCCGAGACCGTCGACCAGCTCGGCGCCCTTGGGATCGAAAGCCTCGACGCGTTCGAGGCCGCCCAGAAGCAAGGCTTTTTCGCCGCCTTCCTCTCCAACAGCATCGTGGGGCGCATTTTCCACGATATCGCGGTTCGCGGTTTCAAGGTCGCCCCGGTCATAGCCGACTTCCGTACCGTCGAGCGCGAGTTGCGGGACTACGTGTCCGCCGCCACGCGCGACGGCATCATCGGCCTAACCCCGCAATCGTTCGGCGACCTCACCGGCCCGAGCCTGGGACGCATCGTGGACGAGATCTACGAGGTGGCGTGGTCCCTGTTGGAAACCTACGGCGATGAAGGCGAATCCTCATGAGATGCCACATCGTCGTTCGTCTCGGACCCTCCGACCGCGCATCCATCGCCGCCCCCGCCGGAGAGCCGCAGCGTACCCTCGACGTCCGTCCCGACGTAGCGGGCCTGAGGTTCGGCATGGGCCAGATCCTCGGCGAGATGGCCACACGCGGGTTGCGTCCGACCGAGGTAGGCGTCGACCTGCTGGTTCTTGCCGTAGCCGTGCAGGCGGCCGACACGCGGATCTCCAGGGTCCGTAACGCGGAGGACTCCTTCACGCGGGAGATCGCGCTTTGGGTCCCGGTCTCGGATCCCACGCTATGGTCCGGCGTGGCGGACCTGATCGAGCGGATGCTGGGCTTCCTGTCGGGGGACATCTGGCGCGTGTTCTTTCGATCCAGGCCCGACGACGGTCCGCTCGCGCCGGCTCCTCTGGGTCTACCGCTTCTCCCGTTCGACCGGGTGGCCTTGTTCTCCGGCGGGGTCGACAGCTTCGTCGGCGCGACAGATCTCCTCGCCAGCGGAAGCAAGACGTTGTTCGTCAGCCACTACTGGGATGCCGGCACGTCGAGCCAGGCGGCATGCGTCCGAATGCTCGATCAGCAGTTCGGAGCCTTCGGCACGCGCCACGTTCGTGCACGGGTCGGCGTCACGGCCGGCGACATGGCCTCCCTTGGCAGCGAGGACACGCAGCGTGCCAGGTCGTTCCTATTCCTCGCCCTCGCCGCCGCCGGAACCAGCGCGATGCCCCGTGGGTCCCGGGTGGTGGACGTTCCCGAGAACGGCCTCATCTCCCTCAACGTCCCGCTCGATCCGCTCCGAGTGGGAGCATGGAGTACACGCACGACACATCCGTTCTACCTGGCTCGCTGGCAGGAGTTGCTGAGGCGGCTGGACCTCGCGGAGAACGTCGAGAACCGTTATCGATTCAGGACGAAGGGACAGATGCTGGACGAGGTGGCCCGACGCAGCTTCGTCGAAGCCGCCATGCCGAGCACGATATCCTGCTCCTCGGTATCGAAGGCCCGGTGGGAGGGAAGGCCGCCCGGTCATTGCGGATATTGCGTACCGTGCCTCATACGGCGCGCCGCCGAGGTCCATGCCTACGGCTACGAACCCACGACGTATCTTGACCTTCCCGTGTTGGGCGGCACGGTCGATCCGCGGGGCGCCAAGGGAGAACACGTCAGGAGTTTCGAGTTCATGGCCCAACGTCTGCGGCGAAAGCCGGAAACCGCGGTCGCGCTCGTGCGAAAACCTGGGCCGCTCACTGACTACGCCCCCGGGGAGATACGCGACTACACCAAGGTCTTCGCGGAGGGTATAGACGAGGTGGGACGAGCTATCGGAAACCTGCAGTCCTTCGCTCCCTGAAGCTCCCGACGGCGGTGGCCTTGCACGATTTCCATTGCCACCTCGACCTGATGGCCGATCCGAAGGCGGAGTACGAAACGCGCGGTGCCTATCGGGTGACCACCGTCGCCGTCACGACGACCCCGCGCGCCTGGCAACAGAACCTTGCATGGTCCAAGGGAAACCCTTGGACGCGACCGGCGCTGGGGCTTCACCCGGAATTGGTCGGGCAGGCACAGGACGAGGTCGGCCTGATGCTGGACCTCATGCCCCAGGCGAGGCTCATCGGGGAGATCGGCCTCGACGGCAGTCCGCACCTGGCGGATGCCTTCGAGGCGCAACGACGCGTGTTCAGGGAGGTCCTGCACCGGGCAGGCTCGCTGGGTGGCCGGGTGCTGAGCATCCACAGCCGTCGCGCCGCCGGACAGGTCCTCGACGAGATCCGTGCCTGCCCGTCGAGGGGAGGCTTCCTGCCCGTCCTGCATTGGTTTTCCGGTACGGCCTCCGAACTCGGTCGGGCCATCGCAGCGGGCTGCTGGTTCTCCGTCAACGGCAGCATGTTGAAGGGGGCACGGGCATCTTCCCTCATGGCTGCAGTTCCCCTCGATGCGCTGCTGATCGAGAGCGATGCCCCTTTCCGGGGTGGCAAGGGCGACCTGAGGGCTACGGTGAACCGCCTTGCGGAGATGCTGGGAAAGGACACGGCGGACTTGGAAGCCATCACCGACGGCAATGCATCCCGCTTGCTTGGAAACTTCGATATCCCAGCCTAGTCGTCTCAGCCTCGGTAGCGCAGCGCCTCGACCACCAGGGCGAAGGCCGGGGCGTGCTGGTGCCGGCTCGGGTAGTACAGGTGGTAGCCGGCGAACGGGGGGCACCATTCGGCCAGGACCCGCTTGAGTCGGCCCTCCTCGACGTAAGGCCGCACCCGGTCCTCCGGCAGGTAGGCGAGGCCCAGCCCGCCGAGGGCGGCCTTCAGGATCAGCCCGGTGTTGTTGAACGCCATCTGGCCCTCGACCCGGACGTTGAGCTCGCGGCCGGCCTTCTCGAACTCCCAGGCGTAGATGTTCCCACGCGTCGGCAGGCGTAGGTTGATGCAGCGGTGGTGCATCAGGTCCTGCGGCTTCCCCATCGAGGAGGTCGCCGGCGCGGTGAAGGAGTTGATCGCCCAGGGCAAGGTCAAGCATTTCGGCTTGTCCGAGCCTGGAGCGCAGACCGTTCGTCGGGCGCACGCGGTCCAGCCCGTGGCCGCCATCCAAAGCGAGTATTCGCTTTGGACCCGCGACCCGGAACCGGAGATTGAACCGCCCCGGGATTTTCGGAGGCTCCAACTCTTGAGAGACTGGAGCCATGACGAAGCATATCCCACCCTTCTCCCCTGAGGTCCGCGAGCGGCCAACCAGGCGCTGGTCGAGCTCCTGCAACGCTTCGCCGAGGCCAAGGAGGCGACGGCGGCGCAGATCGCGTTGGCTTGGTTGCTCTCGCGAAAGCCATTCATCGTGCCCATCCCCGGCACGCGCCGGCTCGACCGGGTCGTGCTCACGCCCCAGGACATGGCCGAGATTGAGGCGTCCGCCTCCGCCATTCCTATCGAGGGAGAACGTTTGCCCGCTGCCGTCCTGCAGTTCTCCTACCGCTGACCCCATCCAAGGGGCGTCGGGATTCACGACTCCTAAGGCAGCGCATAGCGGGACGCGCGTCCCGTTGCCCGCTTCCGGAGTCAACGGCCCGTAAACTATGACCGTCTGGCCCGGGATCGTGCGTCACGATCCGCCGCCGGTCCCCGGGACGGTTACGAGGGTCTCCTGACGAACCCGATGTCGGCGGCGACGGCCTTGAGCCGATCCGGTTCCCGCTCCTTTCGTTCCGAGTAGCGGTCCACGAGGTAGTCGGATCGCTCGCGGGTCAGGAGCGTGAACTTCATCAGCTCCTCGCAGACATCGACGACCCGGTCGTAGAGCGGCCCGGGTTTCATCCGGCCGGTTTCGTCGAACTCCTTGTAGGCCATCGGCACCGAGGACTGGTTCGGGATGGTGACCATCCGCATCCAGCGCCCGAGCACGCGCAGGCCGTTGACGGCGTTGAAGGACTGCGAGCCGCCGGAGACCTGCATCACGGCCAGCGTCCGCCCTTGGGTCGGGCGCACCGACCCCTCGGACAGGGGCAGCCAGTCGATCTGGCTCTTCATCACCCCGGACATGGCCCCGTGTCGCTCCGGGCTGACCCAGACGTGCCCTTCCGACCAGATCGAGAGGTTCCGGAGTTCCTGGACCTTTGGGTGATCGGCGGTGGCGTCGTCGGGCAGAGGGAGGCCGTGCGCGTCGTAGATGCGGACCTCGCCGCCCATCGCCTCAAGCAGGCGCGCCGCCTCGTAGGCGAGGAAGCGGCTGAACGAGCGCTCCCGGAGCGACCCGTAGAGGATCAGGAAGCGCGGGGCGTGGGCGAACGGCGTCGCCACCTGCAGGTCGGCGCTCGCCGGAAAGATGAAGTGTCCCTCGCTCAGGTTCGGCAGGCCGTCGGCGAAGGGCTGTCGAGGCTTGTCCAAGGAACGTCTATCCTCTACGTTTCAATGATGGTTGAGATATTGACATCATGATGGACGAACGGCAAGCTGTCGCTGCCTTCGCGGCCCTCGGCCAGGAGCATCGGCTGCGCATCGTGCGCCAGCTCGTCACAGCGGGGCCTGACGGGATGGCGGCCGGCATGCTGGCCGAGGCGGTCGGCGTGTCCGGCACCAACCTGTCGTTCCACCTGAAGGAACTCAGCCATTCCGGCCTGGTCACCTCCCGGCGCGAGGGGCGGTCGATCATCTACAGCGCCGCCTACCCGGACCTGTCCGAGCTCATCCAGTTCCTGATGCGCGATTGCTGCCAGGGCCGCCCCGAGGTCTGCGCCCCGGCCGTAGCCGCCCTATCCGCCTGCTGCGAGGAAACCGCCTGATGGACGTCGTGATTTACCACAACCCGGATTGCGGCACGTCCCGCAACACCCTGGCACTCATCCGCAACGCCGGCATCGAGCCGCACGTGATCGAGTACCTGAAGACGCCGCCGAGCCGGGTGATGGTCCGTCAACTCGCGGAGCGTGCCGGCCTCACCGTGCGCGACCTCCTGCGGGAGAAGGGCACGCCCTACGCCGATCTCGGCCTTGGGGACCCGAGCCTTACGGATGACCGGCTTCTCGATGCCATCGAGGCTCACCCGATCCTGTTGAACCGCCCCCTGGTCGTCACCCCTCAGGGCGTCGCCCTCTGCCGACCGTCCGAGGCGGTCCTCGACCTCCTGCCTGCCCAGCAGGGCGAGTTCGTCAAGGAGGACGGCGAGCGCGTCGTCGACGAGCACGGCCGGCGCATCGCCACCGCCTGATCGCTCCACATAATCAAGAACAAGAAACGGTCCCGATGCTCGCGCTCGCCATCTTCGTCGTCACCCTCGTGTTCGTCATCTGGCAGCCGAAGGGGTTCGGGATCGGATGGAGCGCCCTGATCGGAGCCGCGGTCGCGCTCGCCACCGGGGTCATCCACCCGGGCGACATCCCGGTCGTCTGGCACATCGTCTGGGACGCCACGTTCACCTTCGTCGCGCTGATCATCATCTCGCTGCTGCTCGACGAGGCCGGCTTCTTCCACTGGGCGGCGCTCCACATCGCCCGGTGGGGCGGCGGACGGGGGCGCCTGCTGTTCCCGTTGGTGATCCTGCTCGGCGCCGCCATCGCCGCGGTGTTCGCCAACGACGGCGCGGCCCTGCTGCTCACCCCCATCGTGCTGGCCATCCTGCTGCGCCTCGACTTCAAGCCGGCCGCGGCGCTGGCCTTCATCGTCGCCTGCGGGTTCGTTGCGGACTCCACCAGCTTGCCGCTGGTGATCTCGAACCTCGTCAACATCGTCTCGGCGAACTTCTTCGACATCTCCTTCAGCCGCTACGCGGCCGTGATGGTGCCGGTGAACCTCGTCTCGCTCGCGGCGACCCTGGTGGTGCTGTGGCTGTTCTACCGGCGCGACCTTCCGGCCACGTACCCCGTGGCCGAGCTCGAAGCGCCGCGCCACGCGATCATGGACGCGCTGGTGTTCAAGGCAGCCTTCCCGCTCCTCGGGCTGCTGCTGGTCGCCTACTTCGTGACGGCGCCGTTCGGCGTGCCCGTCTCGGTGGTCACCTGCGCCGGCGCCGTGATCCTGCTGGCGCTGGCGAACCGGAGCCGCGTCATTCCGATCCGCAAGGTGCTAGCGGGGGCCCCCTGGCAGATCGTCCTGTTCAGCCTCGGCATGTACCTCGTCGTCTACGGGCTGAAGAATGCCGGCCTGACCGACTACCTGGCGCAAGGCCTCGTCTGGCTCTCGGGCCATGGGCCGTTCGTCGCCACCATAGGCACGGGGGTCGCAGCCGCGATCCTGTCCTCGGTGATGAACAACATGCCGAGCGTGCTGGTTGGCGCGCTGTCGATCCAGCAGGCCCCGGACCTGTCGCCGCTGATGCGCGAGCTCATGGTCTACGCCAACGTCATCGGCTGCGACCTCGGCCCGAAGTTCACGCCCATCGGGAGTCTGGCGACCCTGCTGTGGCTGCATGTGCTCGACACCAAGGGCCAGCGCATCACCTGGGGCCAGTACATGCGGGTCGGCCTCGTCATCACGCCGCCGGTGCTACTCGTCACCCTGGCGGCCCTGGCGTTGTGGCTACCCATGATCGGGGCCCGGTAGCACGGCGATGACCCCGCCGCACCGCTGGCCCGTGACCTCGGCCCTGGGCGTGATCCAAATCCTGACCTGGGGCTCATCGTTCTACCTCCTGTCGGTTCTGGCCACCCCGATGTCGAGGGATACGGGATGGCCCCTCGGCTGGGTCATCGGGGGCCTATCCCTCGGCCTCCTCGTCGCGGGCCTCGTCTCGCCGCGGGTGGGAGCCTTCATCGGGGAGCATGGCGGCCGGCCGATGCTGGCCTTCGCCGCCATCGCCCTGGCGCTGGGCCTCACGGGCCTTGCCCTGGCCCCGTACGTTACGGCTTACTTGGCGGCTTGGCTCCTCATCGGCCTCGGCATGGGCACCGGACTGTACGATCCCGCCTTCGCCACCCTCGGCCGGCTCTACGGTGCCGAGGCGAGGTCCGCCATCACGACGCTGACCCTGTGGGGCGGCTTCGCCAGCACGGTGTGCTGGCCGCTTTCCGCCTTCCTGCTCGAGCAGGTCGGCTGGCGCGGCACCTGCCTCGCCTATGCGGCGCTCCACCTTACGGTCACACTCCCCCTCGTGCTCGTCGTGATCCCGTCCCCTCCGCCGCCTACGGCTCGACGGCTTAAGGGATCAAACGCAAGCGCTCGGCTGGATGGGCGGGAGCGACGCGCCTTCCTCCTCATGGCCGGGGTGCTGACCCTCGGCGGCACGGTGATGGCCATGGTCTCGGTGCACCTCATCACCCTGCTACAGGCCCGTGGCGTGGCTCTCACCTCGGCCGTGGCCTACGGGGCGCTGATCGGACCCTCCCAGGTCGGCGCCCGCATCATCGAGATGGCCGGCAAGGGACGGCATCACCCCCTCTGGACCCTGACCGCCGCCATGGTCCTGGTGATCCTGGGGATCGCGATGCTGACGGCCGGCCTACCCTTGGTCGGGCTGGCGCTGGTCCTCTACGGGGCCGGGAACGGGATCTACTCGATTGCACGTGGTACGGTGCCCCTGGCCCTGTTCGGTCCCGAACGATACGCCGCGCTCGTCGGTCGCCTCGCCCGTCCGGGGCTGGTGGCGCAGGCGCTTGCACCCTCCGTCGGAGCCGTGGTCCTGACCCACGCGGGCGCGGACGCGACCTACGCCCTGCTCAGCGTGCTCGCCGTGGCGAACGTCGCGCTCGCCCTATCGCTCTGGCGCGTCCGGCCGCGAAGCCAGGGAGCCGGCGGCCGCCTTCGACGGTCGCCGTGATCCAGTCCCGATCCGATCTTGCCTCCGACCCGTCGCGAGCCTACTGACGCTTAAACGATTCCATAACGGTTTAAGTGTCGTGCAAGAGAAACAAGCGCTCGACGGCTTCGCGGCCATCGCGCAGGAGACCCGCCTGCGCATCATCCGCCTGCTGGTCACGGCCGGGGCGAAGGGCATGGCGGCTGGTGCCATCACCGAGGCCATCGCAGGTGCCTCGGCGCCGCGCATCTCGTTCCACCTTAGCCACCTGGAGAACGCCGGCCTCGTCGAGAGCCGCCGCGAAGGTCGCTCGATCATCTACAGTGCGATCTTCCCGGCCCTGTCCGACCTCGTCGCCTTCCTCATGCGCGATTGCTGCGAGGGTCACTGCGAGGTCTGCGACCGCGCCATCGACCTGTTCGCCAAATGCACGGGCCGGCCCCAGCGGGTCGAGCAAGCCCCCAAGATCGCCTGCGAGGAAGCATGACCACCTTGCGCGACATCCTCGAAGGCCGGCAGATCCCGATCTACTTCGCCGCCATCGGCCTGGCCGTCGTCGTTGCGCTGATGGTCCCCGGAACCACGGCCCTGGACGTCGGGATCAACCCGGCCCTGGCGTTGATGCTGTTCGTCACCTTCCTCCAGGTACCCCTGCCCGAGTTGGGGAAAGCCTTTACGCGGGTCCGTTTCCTGGCGGCGCTCCTCGCCACGAACTTCGTCGCGCTGCCGATCCTGGTGGCCTGCCTGATCCAGTTCCTGCCCGCCAATCCGATGCTGCGGCTGGGCGTGCTCATGGTCCTGCTCACGCCGTGCATCGACTACGTCGTCACCTTCGCCCACCTCGGCCGCGCGGACGCCAAGGTGCTGCTGGCCTCCACCCCGGCGCTGCTGATCGCGCAGATGCTGCTGCTGCCGGTCTACCTCAACGTCTTCCTCGGCGAGGACGCCGCCAGGTTCGTCCAGGTCGGTCCGTTCGTGCACGCCTTCGTCTGGCTCATCGCGGTTCCCCTCGGACTTGCTGCGGCCGTGCAGATCTGGGCCGGACACAGCCGCGCCGGCCACCGGATCGCCACCGGGCTCGGACTTCTGCCGGTGCCGTCGACGGCCCTCGTCCTGTTCGTGGTGATCGCGTCCGTCCTGCCCCAACTCGGGCCGGCCCTAGACGACGCCCTGCGGGTGGTCCCCGTCTACGTCGCCTTCGCCGTGGCTGCCCCGCTGCTGGGTTGGGCGGTCGGGCGCGCGTTCCGCCTGGATGCCCCCACCGTCCGCACGCTGGCCTTCAGCGCCGCCACCCGAAACTCTATGGTGGTCCTGCCGCTGGCCTTCGCCGTTCCAGGCGCCGTCCCGCTCCTGCCCGCCGTCATCGTCACACAGACGCTGATCGAGCTCCTGAGCGAACTCGTTTACGTCCGCCTCGTGCCCAGGCTCGGCCCAACGGCGGCGTCGCCGGTCCCGGCCGTCTAAGTCGCCCCCGATGAGACGGCAGAGCGTACCCGTGATCCCGCATCGCCACCGTCTCGTGGTGATCTCGGCCCTTGGCTCGATCCAAATCCTGACCGGGGGGGCCTCGTTCTACCTGCTGTGTGTGCTCGCCAACCTGATATCGGAGTATACGGGGTGGCCTCTGAGATGGGTCATCGGGGGCCTGTCCCTCGGCTTCCTCGTCGCGGGTTTGCTATCTCCGCGGGTGGGGCTTTCGTCAGGTAGTGCCTATCCCTTCCGCGCCGACACGCGATGTGGCATCGTCCGTTCGTGACCTTTTGGCTCGCCCTTCGCAGGCTGCTCCCGCTCCTGGCGGTGATCGGCCTCGCCCTTGCGCCGGTGACCGCATCCGCGGCCGCCGCAGGCATGCGCGCGCCGACGGCCGTTCAGGGGCACGCCATGGCGATGCCCGACGAAGCCATGGCCGACATGGCCGGGATGGCCATGGACGAGATGCCGTGCTGTCCCAAGGAGCGGCCGGATATGCCCGACTGCTCCAAGGGCTGCCCCCTGATGGCGCTTTGCCTGGCGAAGGTCGCCACCGGGCTGCCGGTCGCCGTCGGACTTCCGGGCCGCGTCGGCGGCGTCGAGGGGCCGACCTGGGGCGTCACCGCCTCCTTCGACAGCCTGTCGCAAGGGCCGCCCACCGAGCCTCCCCGAGCCTGAACCCGATGCCGCCGGCGCCTGCGCCGGCAGATCCCGCGCGCCTGAAGGCCCGGGTCCCATCGTTTTCAGGAGATCATCGACCGTGTCCAACACATCGTTTTCGCGCGCGCTCACGGCTGCGCTGCTCGGCCTCGCCCTGACCGCCGCGGCCCGGGCCGACACCAAGGACTACGAGTTCCAACTGGTGAAGGACGAGGCCAAGCAGGGCGAGGCCATCCTCGACGTCCGCCTCGTTGACAAGCGCACGTCCAAGCCTGTGCCGAACGCCGTCATCTTCGCCAAGCGCATCGACATGGCGCCTGACAGCATGGAGGAGATGACCTCCAAGATCGAGCAGCTGCCGTCGCCGGAGCCGGGTCTCTACCGGTTCAAGGTGAAGCTGACGATGGCTGGCAGCTGGCGCCTCTCGCTCGGGGCCAAGGTCCAAGGCGAGACCGGCACCGTCGAGAACAAGCTGGTGTTCAAGGCCACCAAGTGAGCCGGAGAGCATGGCTGGCCGGGACCCTCGCCGCGCTCGCGGCGGGGGTTTTGGGGTATGGCGCGGGGCATGAGGGCAGCCCCGTGCCGGCGCTCGTCCAGCAGGCGCGGACCGGGTTCGTCCACTGGCTGCCGGGTGCCGAGACAAGGTCCGCTGTGCCCGCTCGGGTCCCGACCAAGGCGACCGGTCCCGTGGTCTACTACCGGGACCCGGACGGGAAGCCGGACTACTCCGCCGAGCCCAAGCGCACAGCGGACGGTCGAGACTATCGCGCCGTCCACGCAAGCGAGGACGTGCGCTTCGACGAACCCGACGAGCCCAAGGCGATGCCCGACCCCGGGCACGGCGACATGGCCATGGGTCAGACCACGATGCCGGCGACAGGTGCCCGAAAGGTGCGCTTCTACCGCAACCCGATGGGTTTGCCGGACACCTCGCCGATTCCGAAGAAAGATTCGATGGGGATGGACTACCTTCCCGTCTACTGGGGCGAGGACACCGACGACGGCACCGTGAGGATCTCGCCCGGCAAGCTCCAACGCACCGGGGTCCGGACGGCAATCGTCGAGCGACGGGTCCTGTCGATGCCGGTGCGCGCGCCCGGCGCCATCGAGGAGGACGAGCGCCGGATCTCGGTCATCGCGATGCGTACCGACGCCTTCATCGAGAAGGTCGAGCCCGTCACCACCGGCGACCACGTGCATAAGGGCCAGCCACTCCTCCGCCTGTTCTCGCCGGAGATGAACGCGGCCGCCGCGCAGTACCTTACCGGCATCGGCTACGAGGGCGCCCGCCGGCGCCTGGAGAACCTCGGCATCCCGCCCGAGGTCATCGACGAGATCGAGCGATCCCGGAAGGTGCCTTCCACCATCACGTGGTCGGCGCCTCGCGACGGGGTCGTGGTCGAGCGCAACGTCTCCGACGGCATGCGCGCCAAGTCCGGCGACACCCTCTTCAAGCTCGTCGACCATTCCAGGGTCTGGGTCCTGGCCGACGTGACCGAACGCGACTTGGCGGCCG
>NZ_BPQL01000019.1 GCF_022179225.1 Methylobacterium goesingense | reverse complement strand
CACTCCCGGCATCCGCTCCGCCAGGAGCGGATGCCGGGAGTGCGCCTCTCCGTCTACGGCCATGTCGGGGACGGCAACCTGCACTACAACCTCGTGGTGCCGGCCGGCCGGGATCGCCTCGACTTCACCCGCGCGGTCGAGGCCGGCTTCGCCCATGAACTCTACGCCGCCGCGATCGGACTCGGGGGCAGCTTCAGCGCCGAGTACGGCATCGGCCGGTTCAAGCGCGACCTGCTGGTGCGCTATTCCGATCCCGAGCGCCTGCGCCTGATCGAGACGGTGAAGCGCGCCCTCGATCCCGACGGGATCATGAACGCGGGCGCGATGCTCTGACCGGCGCGCCGCCCTGGCGAAGCCGGGCTCAAGGTCGCTCCGGTGGCTGAGACGCCTCCGCCCGTGCGGCAGCCTCGGCCCGGTCGCGGCGGATGCCGCGCTTGAGGACGATCAGCTGCCAGATGGCCAGCCCCAGGGCGAGCGCGAAGACGAGGCCGATATCGAAGGCGGCGAACAGCCCGTCGCTCACGGATTCGCCGTTGCGGCGCCCTCGCGCTCGCGCAGGGCCTCGATCAATTCGAGAACGCGGACCGCCTGTCCGGCGACGTCCCACCAGGGCCGGGACGCGGGTACGGGGCGGTTCTGGACGGCTTCCACCAGGAAGGCCGTCTCGGCCAGCGGCGGGTCGGCGCGGCCAAGCCGCACCGGCGCGGGCACGAGGGCACGCCCCAGGAGCGCGGCCTTGCGGCGGCCAGCGACGCGGGCGCGGGTCGCCACGGGATCGAGGCCGCCGCGCTCGATCTCCCGGCCGATCTCGGCATAGATCAGGCGCGCCGCGCGGATCGCCGGCCGGCAATCCAGGGGCAGGCCGGACAGCCCGGCTTCCGAGCGGGCATAGAGCCCGTCCGCCACCGCGAGGAGGCGCGCCACAAGGCCCTGGAGGGCGGGGCCGGCGACGGGCTCGGCCAGGAACGCGGCCGGATCGATGCCGGCCTCCCGCGTCCAGGCTAGGGGCAGGTAGAGCCGCCCGGCCCGGGCATCCTCGCCGATGTCGCGGGCGATGTTGGTGAACTGCATGGCGACGCCGAGGTCGCAGGCACGGGCCAAGACGGCGGGGTCGCGCACGCCCATCAGCACCGTCATCATGGCGCCGACGCTGCCCGCTACCCGCGCCGCGTAGGCGGTGAGGTCCGACAAAGTCTCGTAGCGCCGCCCCTGCGCGTCCCAGGCCAGGCCCTCGATCAGGGCCGCCGGCAGGGCATGCGGCAGGTGGTGGGCGGTCACGAGGTCGGCCATGGCCCGGTCGGCGGGGGCGTCGCAGGGCGCGTCCTCGTAGATCCGGGCGAGCCGCGTCGCGAGGCGCGCCAGCGCGGCGGGCCGGTCGCGCCCGTCGACCTCGTCGATGGCGTCGTCCGAGAGGCGGCAGAAGGCGTAGAGCCCGTAGGCCGGGCGCCGGACCCGGGCCGGCAGCAGCGCGGAAGCCGCGAAGAAGCTGCGCGATCCGTGCCGGATCGCGGCGCGGCAGGCCGCGTGGTCGGCCGCGTCGGCATGGGCGATCGCCCAGAGCGGCGGCCGGCTGGAGTCAAGCATCGACGCGCGCATCCGGAACCACCGTATCGAGGACCTTGGCCGAGGAAAGCACGCCGGGCAGACCCGCGCCCGGATGGGTGCCGGCCCCGACGAGGTAGAGGTCGCGGACGACCGAGGATGCGTTGTGCGGCCGGAACCAGGCGGACTGGGTCAGCACCGGTTCCAAGCCGAAGCCCGAGCCGCGGAAGCTCAGGAAATCGGTCTCGAAATCCGCCGGTGTGGTGACCCGCGAGGTCACGATCGACCCCGACAGGCCGGGCATCACCGTGGCCTCCAGGTGATCTGCGATGGCCTGCCGGTAGGGCTCGGCGAGGCGCGACCAGTCCTGGCCGCCCGCGAGATTGGGGACGGGGGCGAGGACGTAGAAGCCGTCGCAGCCGGGCGGGGCCAGGAGCGGGTCGGTGGCGGTGGGCCGGTGCAGGTAGAGGCTGAAATCCGGTGCCAGCACCTTGCGCTCGAAGATGTCGGCGATGAGCTCGCGGTAGCGCGGCCCCATCAGGATGGTGTGGTGGGCGATATCGGGGAATTTGCGGTCGGTGCCGAAGTACCAGACGAACAGCCCCATGGAGGAGTGCGCGGCCTTCAGCTTGGCCCGGCGCCAGGCCGCTCCCTGCCCCGCCAGCAGGGTCAGGTAGGTGTGGGCGGAATCCGCATTCGAGACCACGATGTCGGCGGCAATCGGCGTTCCGTCCGTGAGATTCACGCCCGTGGCGCGCCCGTCCGCCACCTCGATGCGGGCGACTTCGGCGCCGCAGCGCACGGCACCCCCCTGGCCGGCGATCAGGCCGACGAGGCCCTCGACCAGTCGCCCGGTCCCGCCCATGGCGAAATGGACGCCCCAGCGCCGCTCCAGATGCGCGATCAGGCAGTAGATCGCGCTCGCCCGGAACGGCGAACCGCCGATCAGAAGCGGATGGAAGCTGAAGATGGTGCGCAGGCGCTCGTCACGGATGTAGCGGGCCACGAGGTCGTAGACCGAGCGGTGGCCGCCGAGCCGCAGCAGGGACGGCATGATCCGCAGCATGTCGGAGACCGAAGAAAACGCGACGTGCCCGAGTTCTTCGAAGCCGACCCGGCAGATTGCGGCGCTGCGCTCCATGAACTGCTCGTAGCCGGTCACATCCTCGGGCGAGAACCGGGCCACCTCGGCCCGCATCGCCTCCGGGTCGCCGCTGTAGTCGAAGGTCGCCCCATCGGAGAAGCGGATGCGGTAGAACGGCAGCATCGGCGCCAGGGTGACGTCGTCGGCCATGCGCCGCCCGCACAAAGCCCACAATTCCTCGAACAGGAACGGGGCCGTGACGATGGTGGGGCCGGCATCGAAGGTGAAGCCGTCCTGCCGGTGCACGCGGGCCCGGCCGCCGGGCTGCTCCAGTCGCTCCAGCACCGTCACCCGATAGCCGCGCGCGCCGAGTCGCACGGCCGCCGCAAGCCCTCCGAAACCGCTGCCGATCACCACCGCGTGCGGCCGGTCCGGCATCCTGGTCGCTTGGCTCGGCGCGTCGGCGAGTGTCAACATAAACTGACACTATCCAGTGAAACGTTGTTTGCGCAAGCTCGGAATCGCGGTGGGTTCAAACGAGAGGTAACGGCTCGGCCAGGGCCGCTTCGGCGGCTTCGAGGATGAGCGCTGCCACTCGCTCGGGGGCCTCCTCGTGCGCGAGATGCCCGAGGTTGCGCAGTAGGCTCACCCGGGCATTCGGCAGCCGGTCCGCCAGCGCGAAGGCCGTCTCGGGGGCGATCGCCTTGTCGTCACCGCCCACCACCAGCAGCATCGGAGCCCGCAAACCCCCGATGGCCCGGTCGAGGCTCGCCAAATCCCAGTTCGCCATCATGCCGAGCGCCCCCGCCACGTGGCCGGGACAGCGGAATAGGCGGCGATACAGCTCGAGGGCGCGGGCATCGAGGCGCGAGCCGGTGCCCCGGATCAGCCGCTCGACTGCGGGCCGGTCGGCGGTCCAGGCGAAGACGCGCGGGGTGATCGGATTGAGGAACAGCGCCCGGGCAAGCCCCGGGAACAGCACCGAGGCGAGGCCCGGAAATGGCGTGAGGGCGCCGTTCAGGGCCACGAGCAGGCGGGGATCCAGGCCGTCGAGGCAAAGTCGCGCGAGGATCGCCGCGCCGGCCGAATGCCCGACCACGAGGGCGGGCGCGGCGCCGAGGTGCGCCAGCAGGTCATGAATCGCCACCGCCATGCCGGCTAGGGACAGGCGACCGGCGGGGAGCGGATCGGTGAAGCCATGGCCGGGCAGGTCGGGCGCCACGATCCGGAAGCGCTCGGCGAGGCGCGGCGCGAGACCGGCCCAGGAATGGGTGGCCGCCCCGGTGCCGTGCAGAAGCAGCAGGACCGGCGCCTCCGGCGGCCCCATCTCCTGCACGTGCCAACGCAGGCCGGAGGCCTCGACGAAGCGGCTCGCTGCGCGGTTGGGCCAGTCGGCGCCATCGCGCTCCCACTGGGGTCGGTCGCTCGGCGCCGGCATGGTCGGTCCTCTACCCAACCGCGCGGATCGCGCGACTCATGGCCGTCGCGTCGGCGTAGGGAAGCGGAAGATAGCGCGCACCCATTGCCTCGGCGAGGCGGCGGGCTGAATCCTGAGGCCGCGCGGCGGTGTCGATGAGGATGCTGCGGATGGCGTGCGCCCTCAGTAGGGCCGCCGCGTCCAGGGCGTCGGCACCCGCCTGGGCGCGGCCCGGCGTGCCCGAGCGGGTTACGTTGGCGCGTCCGTCGGTGAGCACCACGACGGTCGCGGCGCCCCCCGCCCGGATGACGGTGCGCGCCAGATCCGCGGCGGCGTCGAGGCCCGACGCCAGGGGCGTGCCCCCGCCCCCCGGCAGCGCCGCGAGGTCACGCCGGGCCCGGGCGAGCGCCCGCGTCGGAGCCAGGACGATCTCGGCGGCGGTGCCACGGAAAGCCACCAGGGCGACCCGGTCGCGCCTGATGTAGGCTTCCGCGAGGAGGAGCTCGATGGCGCCCTTGGCCTCTGCAAGGCGCTCCAGGGCGGCCGAGCCGGAGGCGTCCACGGCGAAGATCGTGGTGGTTTCCCCCCGCTGGCGGAACCGGGTGATGCGGACGTCGCTCGCCCGCACCCGGAAGGCGGGGCCGGCCTCGCCCTCCGCACGACGCAGGCGCTGCCAGGGCGCGGCGGCCCGCAAGGTGTCGATGAGGGCAAGGCGCCCCGCGCGGGGATGGCCCGGACGCGTGCCGGCCGGGCGACCGGAGCGGACGGATTTCAAGAGGGCGCCGGCCTTGCCCGCGCGCGGCGGCGGCGTGCGCGCCCCGGCGGCGGCGAACCCGGCGAGGAGCCCGGCCGGAATCGCCGCCCGCGCGGCCTCAACCACGCTCTCGGCCTGCGCATCCATCCTGCCGCCGTCTTCGGCGGTGTTGCCGGCCTCGGCGGGATCGGGAGCCGCCTCGCCCGGGGCGGTCTCCGGCGGAGCCTCGCGGGTCTCCTCCGCGACCGGGGGCATCCGCATCGCCCGGGGCGCCAGGACGAGACGTGCCGCCTCGCGGACATCCGCCCCCGCGAGCGTCGCCCGCCCCGCCTCGGCCGCGAGACGGTGCGCCACCCGCATGGCCAGGAGGGGCGCGCGCAGGGAGAGGATGCCGAGTCCGGCGGCCGCCCGGCAGAGGTCTGCCACGGCAGCGTCCACCGCCCGGGCTTCGTCAACCTCGGACGGATCGTGGTCGTCGATCGCCGCGCGGGTCTCCCCCCAGGCGATTCCGGCGAGGTCGAGATGGAAGGCGAGGCGGTCCGCGAGGGCATCGGGCGCGCGCTCGTCGTCGCCCGTGCCCTCGTCGAGCAGGATCAGGCCGAAACGTGCGGGCGCGCCGCCGGGGACCCGGCCGGTATCCAGGGCTCCGGCGAGGCGTGCGGCGGTGCCGGGGGTCAGGCGCTCGGCCATCGGCACGACGAGGAGGCCGCCATCGGCCTCGGCCAGGAGCCCGGCCTCGGTCACGGGGCGGCCGGCCGCCAGGGTCGCGGCGAGGTCGATCCCGCCGAGGAGGCGGTCGTCCGGGATCCCGGCGGGCATGCGGCGCAGGGGCGTGCCGGGGCGAAGCCGCCCGCGCAGGTGGTCGAGCCAGAGGTCGCGCACCGGCCCCGCGCCGGCCCGGACCACCACGCCGCCGCAACCCCGAGGTTCGGCGGCGACGAGGTCCGCGACCCGCAGGGCACGGGACCAGGGCGTGCTCATCGCGCCAGGAGGTCCTCGACCGCACGGGCGACCCGCGCGGTGGAGCCGGATTCGTCGAGGGGGTTGCGGCGCAGGCGGTGGCGTAGGGCCGAGGGCGCGATGCGGGCGAGGTGGTCGAGGTCCACCGTCTCGGCGCCCTCGTAGGCGGCGAGCGCCCGGGCTGTACGCATCAGTGTGAGTTCCCCGCGCAGTCCGTCGGTGCCCAGCGCCAGACAGAGTCTGGCCGCGGCCTCCAGGGTGGCGTCGGGAACGCTCAGGGCGGGCAGACGCGCACGGGCGGCCGTGAGCGTCCGGCGGATGGCGCGGTCGGCCTCCGCATAGGCGGCGCAGAACCCGGCCGGGTCGCGCTCGTAGGCGTCGCGCCGGCGGACCACGTCGATGCGGGTCGGCAGATCGGTGGGGGTCGTCACCTCGACGGCGAGGCCGAAGCGGTCGAGGAGTTGGGGCCGCAATTCGCCCTCCTCCGGGTTGCCGCTGCCCACGAGCACGAAGCGCGCCGGGTGGCGCACGCTCAGGCCCTCCCGCTCCACGGTGTTGACGCCGGAGGCCGCCACGTCGAGGAGCAGGTCGACGAGGTGGTCGTCGAGAAGGTTGACCTCGTCGATGTAGAGGAAGCCGCGATTGGCCCGCGCCAGCAGGCCCGGCTCGAAGGCCTTCTCGCCCCGGGTCAGGGCCCGTTCGAGGTCGAGGGCGCCAACCACGCGGTCCTCCGTGGCGCCCAGCGGCAGGTCCACCACCGGCACCGGGATCGCATGGGCCTTACGCGCGCCGGATGCACCGGCGCAGTGCGGGCAGCGCCCCGGCGGCTCCGCCGGATCGCAGGCATACGGACAGCCCGCCACCGCCGCCATCGGCGGCAGGAGCGCGGCGAGGCCCCGGATGGCGGTGGACTTGCCGGTGCCGCGATCGCCGAACACCAGCACGCCGCCGACGGACGGATCGACGGCCGCGATGAGAAGCGCGCGGCGCATCTCGTCCTGGCCGACGATCGCGGAGAACGGGAAGGTCGGCGGGCCGTCGTCGGCGCGCGGGGCCTGCGCGTCGTGCGCCAGCGGCCCCGCGATCTCGATGCTCCTGCCCGCGGGACGGCGCGGCTTGCGCGCGCCCGGGCGCGCTTCCGGGGGCGGTGAGGCCATCGGTCGGATCGATCCGTTGATCGGCATGGGGCCTCCTCGGACAAGTCGGTTCGGCACGGACGGCGCCGCCCGGCCGCCGGCGTTACTCGGCGGCGGCGCGCTGCACGCCCATCCGGCCCCAGATGAGGCTGAGCGCGTCGACGAGGTGGGCGATGTCGTCGTCCGAGTGCAGCGGCGAGGGCGTGATGCGCAGGCGCTCGGTCCCGCGGGGCACGGTGGGGTAGTTGATCGGCTGGACGTAGATGCCGAACTCGTCGAGCAGGGTGTCGCTGATCGCCTTGCACAGCACCGGGTCGTAGACCATCACCGGCACGATGTGGCTCTCGTTGGACAGGTAGGGGATGCCGGCGGCATCGAGGCGGGCCCGCACCGAGGCCACCTGCTCCTGATGCCGGGCGCGCTCGGCGCCGCTGGCCTTGAGGTGGCGGATGCTGGCGGCGGCGCCCGCCGCCACGGCGGGTGGCAGCGAAGTCGTGAAGATGAAGCCCGAGGCGAAGCTGCGTACGAAGTCGCAGAGCTTGGCCGAACCGGTGATGTAGCCGCCGTGGACCCCGAAGGCCTTGCCGAGAGTGCCCTCGATGACGTCGAGGCGATGGGCAAGGCCATCGCGCTCCGAGATGCCGCCGCCGCGCGCGCCGTAAAGGCCGACGGCGTGGACCTCGTCGAGGTAGGTGAGCGCGCCGTGCGCCTCGGCGACGTCGCAGATCTCGGCGATCGGGGCGATGTCGCCGTCCATCGAGTAGACCGATTCGAAGGCCACGATCTTCGGACGGGCGGGATCGACGAGGCGCAGCTTGCGGTCGAGGTCTTCGGGGTCGTTGTGGCGGAAGATGTGGCGCTCGGCGCGGGCAGCCTTGATACCCTCGATCATCGAGGCGTGGTTGCCCGCGTCCGAGAAGATCGCGCAGCCGGGCATCTGCGACCCGAGGGTGCCGAGCGCTGCCCAATTCGAGACGTAGCCGGAGGTGAAGAGCAGCGCGGCCTCCTTGGCATGGAGGTCGGCGAGCTCGCGCTCCAGGAGCACGTGGTAGTGATTGGTGCCCGAGATGTTGCGGGTGCCCCCGGCCCCGGCGCCGCAGCGGTCCAGGGCCTCGTGCATGGTGGCGAGTACGCTCGGATGCTGGCCCATGCCGAGATAATCGTTGGAACACCAGACCGTGACGGGCCGCGTGCCGGCCGGCGTGTGGTGGGTGGCGTGCGGGAAGCGGCCCGCCTGCCGCTCGAGGTCGGTGAAGACGCGGTAGCGTCCCTCGCGATGCAGGCCGGCCAAAGCAGAGCCGAAGATCTCTTCGTAGTTCATGCCCGTCCCCTTCCCTCGTTGAACGGCGGACTTTTCGAGCCCGCTCGCGTAGTTTGCCGCGCCGGCGGCGTGGTTCGAGCCGATCCGCGGAGGCGGAGCGGTCATTCAGCGGCCCTCGGCGTCGCTTTGCGCCGCGACCCGCGATGGCACCGCGCCGCGATCGGAGATCTTCGGCAGGCTCCATTGCCAGAGCGCGGCCGAGGGCAGCGGCAGCATCAGGAAGCCGTGCTCCAGGGTTGCCAGCGCCATCAGGGTGGCGAGAATGCTGAGGCCCGCGACCTCGTGAGCCGTGATGCCCTCGGCGAGTGCAGCCAGCACCAGCGCGGCGGTGGCGAGGCCGGCCGCCGTCACCGAGACCGGGAACAGCGGGTTCATGGCGCGCACGCGCAGATAGCTGCCGAGATAGGCGAGATGCTCGGGCAGGAACTCGGCGTTGAGGTTGCGCACCCCGAGGAACAGGTTGAGACGGGCCGAGAGGTTCATTCCCCACAGGACGAGGTAGGTCCACAGGGCGAAGAGGTTCGGCTGGCCCCAGGTCAGGGCCAGGATCGCGAGGCCGCCCGCGACGATGGCCGCCTCGTGCCAGAGGCTGGTGGCCGCCGCCGCCCGGAAGCGCGCGAAGCCCTTGGCCCCGGGCGGGCAGGCCCGGGTGCGCGGGCCGGAGACGAAGCCCATGTAGTAGCTCATCTCCTGCCAGCCCCAGACCACCAAGGCCGCCGTGAAGGCGACGTAGGCGCTTCCCGCGCTCGCATCCCCGGCCGAGGCGCCGATAGCCCAGAGGGCCAGGGCGAGGACGCCCGTGCCCGCCGCCATGCTCACACCGTGTGTGGCGCGCGGCCGATGGTCGAGGAGCAGGATCAGGCCGGTGGAGAACCACCAGACCAGAACCGCATAAAGGGCGGGAAGCGCGTAGGCCGCCATCCTACCAGACCGGCTCGAGGCGGATCTGCGCCGGCATCGGGTTGTCGAGGGTCGGCAGGGCGTAGAGCCGGGCGAAGTTCACCGCCGAGGCGGCGATCCAGAACCCGTGCTTGAGCTTGCCGATCATCCCGCCCTGTGCCTTGGCGTCGGCGATCTTCTCCGAGCAGACCAGCAGGCGGTCCAGCGCCTGCTTGAAGCGCGGATTGTCGAGATCGAGGGTCAGGGGGAAAGTCTGCTTCGAGATCTCCGAGGTGATCCGGAAGACCTGGAAATCGTAGTCGGTCGGATCGACGCCGAGGGCCTCGTGGAAGGCCGGGCGGCAATGGTCGCGGACATACATCGTCGCAAAGACCGCGAGCAGGAAGAACTTGATCCAGTACCGGTTGACGCCCGAGGTCAGCTTCGGGTTGGCGCGCATGAGGAGCGCGAAGGCCTCGCCGTGGCGGAACTCATCGTTGCACCACTTCTCGAACCACTTGAAGATCGGGTGGAAGCGGCGATCCGGGTTGCGCTCCAGCTCGCGGAAGATGGTGATGTAGCGGGCGTAGCCGATCTTCTCCGAAAGATAGGTCGCGTAGAAGATGAACTTCGGCCGGAAGAAGGTGTACTTCTTCGACTTCGTCAGGAAGCCGAGGTCCACGCCGATGCCGAAATCCTTCAGCACGTCGTTGATGAAGCCGGCGTGTCGCGCCTCGTCGCGGCTCATAAAGCCGAACAGCTCGCGGATGTCGGGGTTCTTGGCGCGCTTGCGCATCTCGGCATAGAGCACGCACCCCGAGAACTCGGCGGTGATCGACGAGACAAGGAAGTCCATGAACTCCTTGCGCAGGGCCGGGTCGAGCCCGGACATGTCGAGGTCGAATTCCTCGTTGCGGGTGAAGTGACGCTTGTTGGGATCGGCGCGCAGCTCGGCGATGAGCTTGTTCCACTCGGCCCGAACGGGCTCAACGTCGGTGCGGTCGAGTTCCTCGAAATTCGTGGTGTAGAAGCGGGGGGAGAGGAATGTGGTCTCCTGCGCGGCCTTGGTCGCCTCGTTCATGGGAAGCTTCGGGATGGGCTGCTGGATCGCTGCGGTCACAGGCGCCTCCTCTCGGAAAAGCTGACTTCGTAGAGTTCGGTGAGTTCGAGATGGCCGGCGAGCTTCGTCCAGAGCCGTTCCAGGCGGCCCGCACGGGTCACGGTCGCGGTACGCTGGACGACGAGGCGCTCACCGTAGGGTACTGAGGTGGGGGCGTCGTGCACCTGCACGGCGTCGCCGGGCTCGATCTCGAAATTGGCGTCGAGGACCACGTGGGCGTGCAGACTTTCCGAGGTCTGCTCGATCTCGACGGTACAGGGGACGTCGACGGTGCGGCGTCCGTTCAGCCAGGCCATCATGGTGCGGCTCCCATCGCGCCCTTCGCCGAATTCCTTACCGGTTCGGCGTTCGTGGGCGCTGTGCCACAAGACCCCGGAATACCGCCCGCTGGCAAGGCGGTCCGGCACACATCCTGGGCGGGCATGGGTTCGGTGGACATGGATTCGGCGGGCATCAAGCGAGCGAAGGCGGCGTAGTTCGAGGGGCCGAAGGCTCCGAAATCGACGCTGCGGCCAGTGAGGGAATCGTCGAGCCGCAAGGAGCCGTCGTCGAAGCGCGTCAACCGGAACGGCACCTCACGGGAGAGGCCGGCGCGCAGGCGCCCCTGCGCGAAGCCGCGTAGAGTGGCGCGAATGAAATTGTCCTCCCCCGGCCGGACCGTGGCGACGAGGGCGCCCCGCTCCGCATCCCGCAGCGTGAGCGCGCCGTCCGCCGCGTCGTCCACCCGCAGGGCGAGGCTCTGGACCGGGCGCGCCGGCTTCATTTGCGTCAGGCCGACGCTCTCGACGCGGCCGACCGTGACGGCGAGGACCACGAAGCCGACGAGGACGCCGACTCCGACGACGAGGCCCCGCGAGGTGCGGCCGGCGGTGCGTGCGAGGGGATGCGGGTTCATCGGATCAGCTCGCCGTCGCGAGGCGGGGGCCAGCTGCCACGCGCGGCCGCAGCACGACGGGGCCGGCCACCTCCTCCGGCACCGCCCGGTGAGCCGCGAGCGCGCGGGCCAGGATTCTGGCCACCTCGTCGCCCTCGGCGACCGTGCGCAGCATCGGCTCGGGCCGGTTGACGTGCCAGGGCCGGGCATGGGGCCAGAGATGGAGATAGGCGATGCGATTGCCCGGGCGAAGGCGCAGCGGAAGGTCGGCGCTGCCGTCGCGGTAGAGGCGGCACCCGGCCGATTCCACCAGCGCGAAGGGCAGGTTCAGGGTCATCGGCAGGGCGATGCCGACCCGCATCACCACGCGGCGGTTGGTGATGGTGTAGGTGGTGGTGCGGGCCGAGAGCCAGCCGAGGAGGCCCAGGAGCAGCAGCGCGCCGGTGCCGATCGCCAGGGTGGGCAGGGCGAGCCAGACGGCCTCCAGGGCTTGGCCGGAGAGGGCCGCCGGCAGCGCCGCCCAGAGGGCGAGGCCGACGAACCAGACACCCACGAGGGTCAGGTGCAGCGCCCGGAAGGCGATGCCGAAACCGCAGGGGCGGCCCTGCCAGAGGATGTGCTCGCCAGCCGGCAGCGGCGCCGGCAGGCCGGGGGGGGCATCGAAGGCGTTGGCGGGCAGGTGGGGCCCGGAGCGTTTGGCGCGGGAGGGTTTGGCGAGACGGCTCACAGGATGGCCTCCTGGCGGGTCGGGGTCGCGTAGAGGGTGCCGCCGCCGAAGAAGGCCATGATCCGCTCCTCCTCGTTCAGGGTGACCGAATCCGGGTCCTTGGTGGTAGGCACGTCGGCGAACTGGTGGGCCAGCAGAGCTTCGCAGGTGACCCGCTGGGAGAAGCGGCCGGTCCGGCAGAAGGTGGCGGGCATCAGCACCCGGCGCCCGCCCGCCCCGAGTTCGACCTCGTAGTAGCGGACCATGGATTCACCCCGGTCGACCCAGAGGTCGCTCACCGTGCCGGCCACCTGCCGGTCGGCGCCGAAGACCGACATGCCGATGGGGTTCGGGCCGAGCTCGTGAACCACGAAGTGGTCGGCGACCCGCAGGGGCACGATGCGCTTCTCGCGGTCCCAGGTCTCGTCGTGGCTGTCCTCGCGGTCGGCGTAGGAGCCAGGGCCGATGGCGTCGTGCAGGCCGTCCGTGTCGGGCTCGAGGGGGGCGCCCGGCCAGACCTCGTGCTTGTGGCCGCGGTAGTTCCAGGGGGTCCGCTCGCCGCGCTGGGGGGCGTGCTTCACGTGGCCGTTGGAGAGCAGGAACTCCTTGGGCGACGGGATCAGGAACGGATCCGGCGGCATCGCCCGACCGCGGGCGGCCTCGGATTCGAGCGGGTAGCCCTCGCGGCGGTCCTCGCGGCGCAGGTAGAAGATTAGGCCGGCGAAGAAGAGCCAGAACGCGTAGAGGACGACCTGTGCGACGTCGACGTAGCCCGTGATTTCACCTCTCGGCATGGCCGGTCTCCTTCAGGCTGAGCGGGGCAGGGATCGAGGCAGATGCGTGCGGCTCTCGGCGCGGACGAGCGGGCCGATGGCCAGCAGCGTCGCGAACAGCAGCGCGATCTCGATGTGGTAGACGATGAGGTATCCGGTGGAGGGCAGGTTCAGAGCCTCGCCGAGATGTCCGGATTCGGCGAGATGCGCGCCGAGATCCCGCAGGATGCCGCTCGCCGCGATGGCAAGGCCGGCCGCGCTCGCCTGTACGGCGCCCCAGGCCCCGAGGGCGAGGCCCGTATCCTCCGGCCCGGCCTTGGCCATGGAGGCCGTCAGCGTGCCGTGGGCGAACAGGCCGCCGCCGAGGCCGATCAGGGCGACGCCGACCGCGAACAGCCGGGCGGAATCCAGCGGCGCGGCGAAGACCACCGCCGAGAAGGCCGCGATGCCCACGACCGCCCCGGAGGCCGCGACCCGGAAGGCGTCGCCACCCCGGTCGAGCCAGCGCGCCGCGACGAGGAGGCCGATGCCGCCGCCAGCCGCCAGCAGCGCGGTCAGCGCCGTCGTGGCGGCCACCGACAGGTGCAGGATCTGTCCGCCATAGGGCTCCAGCAGGATGTCCTGCATCGAGAAGGCGGCGGTGCCGAGCCCGGTGGCGACGAGGCGGCGGCGCGCCCGCCCCTTGCCGGCATAGAGCGCCCAGGATTCGGAGAAGGACTGACGGGGCAGGTCGCGGGCCGTGCGGCCGGGCGAACGCGGCTCCTGCTTCCACAGGGCGATGCCGTTGAGCACGACGGTGACGAGGGCCGCGCCCTGGATCACCTTGATCAGGCGCAGCGCCGAGAAGTCGGCCAGCAGCAGTCCGAAGACGACGGCGCTGATCACCATGCCGACGAGCAGCATGGCGCAGAGGAGCGCGACGACGCGGGGCCGGGCATGGGCGGGTGCGAGGTCGGTGGCGAGCGCCAGGCCCACGGTCTGGGTGGTGTGGAGGCCCGCACCCACCATCACGAAGGCGAGCGCGGCCGCCACGTGGCCGGGCCAGGCCGGGCCGGTGGTGTCGCCCGACAGGATCAGCAGGGCGAAGGGCATGATGGCGAGCCCGCCGAACTGCAGCAGCGTGCCGAACCAGATATAGGGCACCCGGCGCCAGCCCAGCACCGAGCGGTGTGTGTCCGAGCGGAAGCCGACGAGCGCCCGGAACGGCGCGAAGATCAGCGGCAGGGACAGCATCACGGCGACGATCCAGGCTGGGACCGCCAGTTCGACGATCATCACCCGGTTCAGGGTGCCGATGAGCAGCACGGCCGCCATGCCGACCGTGACCTGGAACAGGGCGAGCCGCAGCAGGCGCCCCATGGGCAGCTCGACCGTCGCCGCGTCGGCGAAGGGCAGCATGCCGGGGCCGACGCGCTGGAGAGCGCGGGCCATGGAGGCGCCGAGGCGGGTCATGAGGCCCGCCGGAGTTCGAAGGCCTGCGAGAGGTAGAACCCGCTGTTGACCCGGTGCGCGCGGCCGATGCGGACGCCCGACAGGGCCGGCTCGGCCGCCACCCGGCGGCGCAGGTCCGCCTCACCGACGGGGACGATGGCGGGCGCCCGATCGCTGCGCGGAAAGGCGCGGCCGGCGATGTGCATCAGGGTCAGGAGCGGCGTGCGGGGCGCCACCGTGAACAGAACTCCGCCATCGGTCCGCGCCGCCAGAGCCGCGAGCGCCTGCACGATGTCGGGGGTGGCGTAGTGGATCAGCGAATCCATCGCGACCACGTGGTCGAAGCGACCGAGGCTCGGGTCGAGCATGTCGCCGACCCGAAAGTCGATGCGCCCCGGGCCGGACAGGGTTGTGCGCTCCCGCGCGAGGCCGATGAGGGTCGGCGAGACGTCGATGGCAACGACCTCCGCGCCGCGCCGCGCCGCCTCCAGGCTGAGCGCCCCGGTCCCGCAGCCGGCATCGAGCAGGCGTTTGCCCGTGAGGTCGGCGGGCAGCCAGGACAGGAGGTTGGCCCGCATGGCGTCGCGCCCGGCCCGCACGGTGGCGCGGATCTTGGAGACCGGCGCGTCCGAGGTCAGCCGGGCCCAGGCCTCGACCGCGGTGCGGTCGAAATAGGTGGTGAGCTGCGAGCGGCGGGCGGCGTAGCTGTGCGAGGTCATGGTGGGGCGCCCGCTCAATCGAAACCAAGGAATTCGAACAGGTCGCGGTCCTTCATGGGGATCGCGTTCAGTGGCTTGCCCCCGGCCCAGAGATGGGCGGCGAGCCGCATATACTCGGTGGTGACGGCGAGGAGTTCGGGCGTCTCCTCCATCTCGAACAGCGTCGCCTTCTTCAGGCGCGAGCGCCGGACCACGTCGAGGTCGGGGAAGTGGGCGATCCGCTCCAGGCCGGTCGCCGCGTTGAAGCGGTCGATCTCGTCGGTCTTGGCCGAGCGGTTGGCGATGACCCCGCCGAGACGCACCGGATAGTTCTTCGCTTTGGCGTGGATCGCCGCCACGATCCGGTTCATGGCGAAAATCGAGTCGAAGTCGTTGGCGGTGACGATCAGGGCCTGGTCGGCGTGCTGGAGCGGCGAGGCGAAGCCGCCGCAGACCACGTCGCCGAGCACGTCGAAGATCACCACGTCGGTGTCCTCGAGAAGATGGTGCTCCTTCAGGAGCTTGACCGTCTGGCCGACGACGTAGCCGCCGCAGCCGGTGCCGGCGGGGGGCCCGCCGGCCTCGACGCACATGACGCCGTTGTAGCCCTCGGCCACGAAGTCCTCGACGCGCAGTTCCTCTGAGTGGAACTGCACGGCCTCCAGGGCATCGATCACGGTCGGGGCGAGGCGCTTCGTCAGCGTGAAGGTCGAATCGTGCTTCGGGTCGCAGCCGATCTGCAGCACACGCTTGCCGAGCTTGGAAAAGGCCACCGACAAGTTCGACGAGGTCGTCGACTTGCCGATGCCGCCCTTGCCGTAGACGGCGAACACCTTGGCGGTGCCGATCTTCAGGTTCGGGTCGAGTTCGACCTGGACGCTGCCTTCGGGCCGGCGCGCGGCGACCGGATTGCGGATGGCGATGTTCATGCGGCGACCCCTGCGGTGATGCCTTCGACGCGGTCTTCCAGTTCCTCCTCGGCGCGGTCGAGCGCGTCGCGCGTCTCGGCGTCGGGGGTCCAGAAGCCGCGCTGGTGCGCCTCGATCAGCCGGTGAGCCACCTTGGCCGAAGCGGTCGGGTTGAGGGCCGCCATGCGCTCGCGCATGGCGGGGTCAAGGACGTAGGTCTCGGTGATGCGCTGGTAGACCCAAGGGGCGACCCCGTTGGTGGTTGCCGACCAGCCGAGCGTGTTGGTCAGGTGCGCCTCGATCTGGCGCACGCCCTCGTAGCCGTGGCCGAGCATGCCCTCGGTCCATTTCGGGTTGAGCATCCGGGTGCGGGTCTCCAGGGAGACCTGCTCGGTGAGCGAGCGCACCACGCCCTCGCCGCGGGTCTGGTCGCTGATGAAGATCGGCACGGCCTCGCCGCGGGCCTTGGCGACGGCGCGGCCCATGCCGCCGAGGCCGTCGAAGTAATGGTCCACCGAGGTCACGCCGACCTCGACGGAATCAAGGTTCTGGTAGGCCAGATCCACTGTGGCGAGCACCGCCCCCATCAGGGCACGCTGGGGGCTCGCCACGCCGGTGCGGCCGTAGGCGAAGGACTTGCGCCGCGCGAAGGTCTCGGAGATCTCGTCGCCATCCTCCCAGCGGCCGGATTCGACGAGCTGGTTGACGTTGGCGCCGTAGGTGCCCTCGGCGTTGGAGAAGACCCGGAGCGCAGCGGTCTCGAGGTCGATGCCGTGCTCGGCCTGGAGCGCCAGGGCATGCTTGCGGACAAAGTTCCGCTCCACCGGCTCGTCGGCGGTGGCGGCGAGGTAGGACGCCTCCGCCAGGAGCCGGGTCTGCAGGGGCAGGAGATCGCGGAAGATTCCCGAGAGGGTGACGACAACGTCGATGCGCGGGCGGCCAAGGGTCTCCAGAGGGATCAGGGTGGCGCCGCTGAGGCGGCCGTAGCCGTCGAAGCGCGGGGCCGCGCCGATGAGTGCCAGCGCCTGGGCGATGGGGCCGCCCTCGCTCTTCAGGTTGTCGGTGCCCCAGAGCACGAGGGCGATGCTCTCGGGCAGCGCCGCGCCCTCGTCGCGATAGCGGGCCAGCAGGCGCGCGGCCTGCCGCGTGCCGTCGGCGAGCGCGAAGGCGGAGGGCAGGCGGTAGGGGTCGAAGCCGTGCAGATTGCGCCCTGTCGGCAGGATATCGGGGTTGCGCAGAAGGTCGCCGCCCGCCACGGGGGCGATGAAGCGGCCGTCCAGCGCCCGGAGCAGGCCCTGGATCTCGTGATCCTGTGACAACAGGCGGTCCGTCTCGCGTAAACGCGCGAGGGCGGCGCGATTCGGTTCGGTCGCGGCGAGTTCGCTCAATGCCAGGGCCGCATCGAGGGTCGCGCCCGCCACGAGGGCGTCGAGGCCGGCCCGGGCGGGGGCGAGGCCGTGGGTGGCCTCGGCCAGCGCCAGAAGGATGTCGACGCGCTGGTCGGGCGGCGTCCCCTGGCCCACCACGTGCAGGCCGTGGGGGATCAGGCTGTGCTCCAGCTCGTGCAGGGCCGCGCCGAGGCGGTGGACGTGGCCGGCGAGGTCTACGGTCCAGGTGGGCTCGGCGGCCACGAGGTCGAGCCCGGCGCCTTGCGCCTGGATCAGCTCGGCCAGATCCCGGCGCTCGGCCACCGCCTCGGGCTCCAGGGCGCGCCAGCGCTCGATCGAGGCCTTGAGGTCGATCAGCCCGCGATAGAGGCCGGCCTGGGCGAGGCTCGGCGTGAGGTAGCTCACCAGGGTCGCGGCGGAGCGGCGCTTGGCCAGGAGGCCCTCGGACGGGTTGTTGGCGGCGTAGAGGTAGACATGCGGCGTGGCACCGATCAGGCGCTCGGGCCAGCAGGCGCCGGAAAGGCCGGTCTGCTTGCCGGGCATGAATTCGAGCGCCCCGTGGGTGCCGAAATGCAGCACCGCGTCGGCGCGGAAGTCCTCGCGCAGGTAGCGGTAGAAGGCCGAGAAGGCGTGGGTGGGGGCGAAACCGCGCTCGAACAGGAGGCGCATGGGGTCGCCCTCGTAGCCGAAGCCGGGCTGCACGCCGACGAAGACGTTGCCGAACTGGGCGCCGAGCACGAAGATCTGCGACCCGTTGCTGTTCTGGCGCCCGGGCGCCGGGCCCCACTGCGCCTCGATTTCGGCCAGATGCCGCTCGCGCCGGACATGCTCATCGGCCGGGATGCGGTGGTGGACGTTGGCGGGGGTGCCGAACCGGGCGGCGTTGCCGGCGAGCACGGCGTCCCGCAGGGCATCGACGTTCTCGGGCACCTCGACCGCGTAGCCCTCGGCCTTCATGGCGGTGAGCGTGTTGTGCAGCGAGTGGTAGACCGACAGGAACGCTGCGGTGCCGATGCTGCCGGCATTGGGCGGGAAACCGAAGAGCACGACGGCGACCCGGCGCTCGGTCCGCGCCTTGCGCCGAAGGGCGACGAGGCGCTCGATGCGGGCGGCGAGCATGTCGGCCCGCTCCGGGTGCACGACCATGTCGCGGGCGGATGAGCCCAGAGAGCGGCTGGAGCGTCCGCCGAACACCATCGGGCTGGTCGCGCCGTCGAGTTCGGGAATCGCCACCATCATGGTGGCCTCGACCGGCGAGAGGCCCCGGTCGGACGCCTCCCACTGCTCCAGGGTCTGGAACTCGAGAGCGTGGGCGGCGAGGTAGGGGACGTCGAGTTCGGCGAGCAGCGCCTGGGCACCCGCGGCATCGTTATAGGCGGGGCCGCCCACCAGGGAGAAGCCCGTGAGCGAGACCAGGGCGTCGATGGTGGGGCGGCCGTCGCGGCGGAAGAAAGCGTCCACCGCCGGGCGGTTGTCGAGCCCGCTGGCGAAGGCCGGCACCACGGCAAGACCGCGCGCCTCGAGTGCGGCGATGACGCCGTCGTAATGGGCGGTGTTCCCGGCGAGCACGTAGGAGCGCATGACCAGGAGGCCAACGCGGCCCTTCACGGGGCCGGACGGTGCGGGCACCCGCGCCACGTCCTCGCCGATCCGGCCGGCCATGCGGGGATGGTAGAGGCCGGTCTCGGGGTAGGTCAGGGGCGCGGGAGCGGCCGCGATCCGGCGCCAGCCCTCGCGTGGACCGGACGCGTAGCGCCCGACCAGGAAGCGCACCAGGTTGGCGATGTTCTCGTCCGAGCCCGAGAGCCAGTATTGCAGGGTGAGGAAGTAGGCCCGCACGTCCTGGGCCGAGCCCGGGATGAAGCGCAGGATCTTGGGCAGCTTCCGGATCATCGCCATCTGGCGGGCGCCGTTGCCCTGGGCGCCGGGCTTCCCGCGCAGCTTTTTGAGGAAGTCGAGGGCGCCGCGCTTGGTGCCGTCCATGTCGAAGCGGTTGAGGCGGGTGGTCTTCACGACCTCGCTGGCCGAGAGGCAGCCGATCATCGCGTCGCAATGCGGGCGCCGCGCCAGCAGAGCCGGCAGGATGGCGCGGACGTGCTCGTCCATGAAGAGCATGGTGGAGATGACGATGTCGCCCCGCGCGATATCGGCCCGGCAGGCCTCCAGCGACGAGGGATCGGTGTCCCACGCCGCGGCAGCGTGGAAGTCGAGGACGAGGCCGGGCAGGTCGTGGGCGAGCCTCTGGCGTGCGCGCTCTAAGGCGCTCGCCACATGGTTGTCCATCGTCACGAGGACGACCCGGAGCGCCGGGCGCTCAGCGTCCGAAATGCGCTTTGGCATCGTACAAGGTCTCGACGGTGATGAGCGGCAGGGCGCGTTCCCGCGCGAAGCGCTCGGTGTTCGCACGGGCCTTTCCCCGCACGAAGAACGGGATCTTCTTCAGTTCCTTCTCGGCGTCGGTCGCCCAGGTCACGAGGATCGGGTCGACCGACGCAGGTGCGGGGGCGGCCTCGACGGCGACCGGCGCCTCGACCCCGTGCCGGGGCAAGTGCGAGGGCGCGGCCGCGCCGTGGAATTCGGAATCCTCGCGGAACATCCCGAGCAGGTGTTCCTCGAGCCCCATCATCAGGGGGTGGACCCAGGTGTCGAACAGGACGTTGGCGCCCTCGAACCCCATCTGCGGCGAGTGGCGGGCGGGGAAGTCCTGCACGTGGATCGGTGCCGAGATCACCGCGCAGGGCAGCCCGAGGCGCTTGGCGATGTGGCGCTCCATCTGGGTGCCGAGTACGAGCTCCGGCTGCGCCGCCTGGATGGCCGCCTCGACGTCGAGGTAGTCGTCGGTGATCGTGGCCTCGATGCCGTGGAGTGCGGCCTCGGCCCGGACCTCACGGGCGAATTCGCGGGTGTAGGTGCCCAGACCCACCACCTTGAAGCCGAGTTCGGTGGCCGCGACCCGGGCGGCGGCCAGCGCGTGGGTAGCGTCGCCGAAGATGAAGACGCGCTTATCGGTGAGGTAGGTCGAGTCGACCGAGCGCGAATACCAGGGCAGCCGCGAGGGCGCGCCGGCGAGAACGGGCGCGGGATCGACGCCCGCGACGGCCGCAACCTCTTCGACGAACCGGATGGTGGCCTGGACGCCGATCGGCACTGTCTCGACCATTGCCTGGCCGAAGGTCTTCTGCAGGTGCAGGCCGGCGGCCCGTGCGATCTCGGGATAGAGGATCACGTTGAAATCGGCCACGCCGAGGCGTCCGAGATCGGCCGGCGTCGCGCCCAGCGGCGCGATCACGTTCACGTCGATGCCCAGCGCCCCGAGGATCTTGGTGATCTCGACGAGGTCGTCGCGGTGGCGGAACCCCAGTGCGGTCGGACCCAGGACGTTGCAGAGCGGGCGGCGCCCGTCACGGGGCGTCAGCGTGCCCCCGGCCAGGGCCCGGACGAGGCGGTAGAAGGTCTCGGAGGCGCCCCAGTTCTCTTTCTTCTGGTAGGCCGGGAGCTCGAGCGGGATCACCGGGATCGGTAGCTCGAGGGCGCGGGCGAGGCCGCCCGGATCGTCCTGGATCAGCTCGGCGGTGCAGGACGCGCCGACGATCATCGCCTCCGGGCGAAAGCGCTCGTAGGCCTGCGCCACGGCGTCCTGGAAGATCGCGGCGGTGTCGGCGCCGAGATCCCGGGCCTGAAAGGTGGTGTAGGTCACCGGCGGGCGGGCGTCGCGCCGCTCGATCATGGTGAAGAGCAGGTCGGCGTAGGTGTCGCCCTGTGGGGCATGCAGCACATAGTGCAGGCCCTTCATGGCGGTGGCGATCCGCATGGCGCCGATATGGGGCGGCCCCTCGTAGGTCCAGAGCGTGAGTTGCATCGCGTCAGACCTCCAGCCGGGCGCGCCGCTTCAGCGGCCGCGCGAAGAGTTCGGCGAGGTCCCCGGCCTGGTCGTAGCCCTGGATCGGGGTGAACAGCAGTTCGATCGACCACTTGGTCGCGAGACCCTCCGCCTCAAGCGGATTGGCGAGGCCGAGGCCGCAGACCGTGAGATCGGGTTTGGCCGCGCGGCAGCGATCCATCTGCGCGTCGAGGTTCTGGCCCTCCACCACGCGTGTGCCGGCGGGCAACAGCGCGAGTTCCGGGGCGAGGTGCTGGCGGTGGAGGTAGGGCGTGCCGACCTCGATCAGTTCGGCGCCCATCTCGCGCGATAGGAAGCGGGCGAGCGGCAGTTCGAGCTGCGAATCGGGGAAGAAGAACACGCGCCGGTTGGCGAGGCGATCGCGGTAGAGGTCGAGGGCGACGGCGGCCCGCGCCCGGCCCGGGGCGGTGACCCGCTCGAAGCGCTCCGCCGGCACACCGAACGCTTCGGCCGCGGCCCGGAGCCAGCCGGTGGTGCCCTCGGAGCCGAGGGGGAACGGCGCGGCGATCCGCTCGGCGCCCCGCGCCTCCAGGGCGCGGGCTGTGTCGGTCAGGAACGGCTGGGCGAGGAGGATGCGGGTGTCGGGCCCGACTGCCGGCAGCGCGCCGGCGCGCCGCGCGGGTAGGAACGCCACCTCAGCGATGCCGAGATCGGCGAAGAGCCGGGCGAACTGGTCCTCGACCACGTCGGCCAGCGCTCCGACCACCAGCAATGCCGGTGCGCCGATCTCGGGCGCACGGGGCATCTCGGGAACGAGGGCCGCGAGGCAGGCATCCTCCCCTTGCGTGAACGTCGTCTCGATGCCGCTGCCCGAGTAGCTCAGCACCCGCACGTCGGGGTGGAAGCTCCGCGACAGCCGCTGGGCAGCCCGCGACAGGTCGAGCTTGATCACCTCGGAGGGGCAGGAGCCGACGAGGAACAGCAGGCGGATGTCGGGACGGCGCTCGATGAGGCGGCGGACCACCCGGTCGAGTTCCTCGTTGGCGTCGACGAGGCCGGCGAGATCCCGCTCGTCCAGGATCGCGGTGGCAAAGCGCGGCTCGGCGAAGATCATCACCCCGGCGGCCGACTGGATCAGGTGGGCGCAGGTGCGTGAGCCGACGACGAGGAAGAATGCATCCTGGATCTTGCGGTGGAGCCAGACGATGCCGGTGAGCCCGCAGAACACCGCGCGCTGGCCACGCTCGTGGCGGATGTCGCAGCCCGCATCCAGGGTGGGGATCGGCGCGTGGGCGTTCATCGCGCGCCCTCCGCGACGAGGCCGGACGAGATTGGCTGGAGCCGGGCGGCGCGGAGTTTCAGCACGAACTGCGCGGCGTTGACGGCGTAGGAGGCGTAGGCGGCGAGGGCCAGAACCATCAGGCCGGCGGTGTCGAGGGCGCCGCTGGCCAGCGCCACCAGGTAGGCGGTGTGCAGGGCCAGCACCAGCATGCTGACCATGTCCTCCCAGTAGAAGGCCGGGGCGAACAGGTAGCGGCCGAACACGGCCTTCTCCCAGATCGAGCCCGTGACCATGATGGCGTAGAGGACCAGGGTCTTCAGCACGACGGAGACGTTGGCGGCGGCAGCCCCCTCCCCCGTCGCCAGGGTCCGCAACACGAGGCCGAGGCTGACGGCGAAGACCAGGAACTGAAGGGGGGCGAGGACGCCCTGAACCAGCGTCCAGCGGGTGGCGTCGCGTCGGGCGCGCTGGTCGGCGTCGTAGAGGGGGCGCCTGGCCTTGTCCGGTCTCCGGATCATGCTGTCCCCCTTCTCTTAAGTCCGTTCGAGCGGGTCGGACGGCCTCGTTGAAGGGAGGTTAGGAACCCCCTGAGAGAGTGTCAAGCTGGCTTTACGTCAAAACGAATTTACGCGCTGAATGCAAAATAGTTATACAATTTGCATTGATAACCCAGAACTGAAGCGTATCGTGCGACCGTCACGTGCACCGCGCCCGGGTTTGGCCCGCGCCCGATGGCGGACAGGCAGATAACGTCAGACGTCCGGAATTCGACACGCAAGATCGAACCGAGAATCACGCCGTCAGAATCATTGGGGAGGGACCAATGGATGATGTGAGGCAATTCGGTGATTGCTTGCGATACGAATTTTCAGGCCGCGATTTCAGTGAGTTGTTTGACATCGACCTTGGCGCCAAGCCGGTCGATGCCCGCCGGAAGCAGAGTCTTCAGAAAGGCCTCGCCTCACTCGTCGAGGCGGAGATCATCCCACGCCTGATGCTCGCGCACCGGCCCGAGCCCGCTGCACGCCAATGCAATATTTTGCCGGACTCGGATCAGATCGCCGCCTTCGCGGTACTGGTGCTGGCGCCGGGCGACGACGGTCTAGAGGCGGGGGTCGCGGAGCTCCTCGGCAGCGGTCTGTCCCTCGACAGTCTGCTCCTCGACCTGCTCGCCCCCACCGCGCGGCACCTCGGCATCCTCTGGGAAGAGGACCATTGCGATTTCGTGGACGTGACCCGCGCGATGGGGCGTCTACATCGGATTCTGCGGGACCTGACGCAGCGCATCGGCGCTGAAAATGATGCCTCTCCGCAGGCCCGCGCGATCCTGCTGCTGCCTTGCCCGGGAGATTCCCACAGCTTTGGCGTGGCCGTGGTGGAACGTTTTTTCGTGGCGGCCGGCTGGGACGTGACCTGCCCGGGAACGCGGCCGGACGGCGAACTCCAGGTCATCGCCCGGGACGGCTGGTTCGACGTGGTCGGCCTGTCGCTGGCCAGCGAAGTCCTGCTGCCGAAGGTGACCGAGACCATCGCGGCGCTGCGGCGCCATTCGCGCAACCCCGCACTCCGGATCATCGTGGGCGGAGCGGCGTTCGCGGGCAAACCCGACCTTTTCCGTCAGGTCGGGGCCGATGCGGCGTCCGACGATGCCCGTCGCGCCCCCGCGCTTGCCGAAAGCCTGCTTGATCTGCCGGCCAGACCCTGCTGAAAGACAGACCCGACCGAGACGGCCTGCCTGATCGAACAGTCCCGATCGCTCACAACGAGATCCGGTGACCCGTGGCCAGCTTGGCGCTTCCTGCCGCGAGCCAAGCGCTTGCGGCGCTTCAAAAGTCCCTCGGCCCACTCGACGCGCAGGCAGCCGGGCTGCTGGTGGCCGCCGCCACGGACCTTTCGCTGGTTATCGACGGCGAGGGCATCGTCCGGGACGCGACCTTCGGAAGTTCGGACCTGGCTGGCGAGGGCTGCGAGACATGGCTCGGCCGCCCCTGGATCGACACGGTCACTGTGGAGAGCCGGCCGAAGATCGCTGCGCTCCTCAAGGATGCCGCGCCCAACGCCGTGACGCGCTGGCGCCAAGTCAACCACGTCTCGCCCACCGGCACCGACCTGCCCATCCGCTACGCCGCCATGCGGCTGGCCCAGGACGGCCAGATCCTGGTGCTGGGTCGTAACCTGCGCGCCATGGCCTCCCTGCAGCGGACGCTCGCCGAGACGCAGCAGGCCCTGGAGCGCGACTACCTGCGCATGCGCGGCGCCGAGACCCGCTACCGCCTGCTGTTCCAGCTCGGCTCCGAACCCGTCCTGGTGGTGGATTCGGGCACCCGGCGCGTCACGGAGGTCAATCCGGCCGCCGCCCGCCTGATCGGCCGCGCGGACAAGCGCATCGTCGGGCAGGATGCGGTGGACCTCTTCGACGCCAGCAGCGCGCGCGATCTCGAATCGCTCTTCGCCGGCCTGCGCGTCACCGGCCAGGCCGCCGATCTCGAGGCCCGCCTCGGACACGGGCGCGGGCCGGTGCGGGTCGCCGCCTCGCTGTTTCGCCAGGAGAACGCCACCAGCGTGCTTCTGCGCCTGGCTGCCGCAGAGGCCCTGAATGCCGAGCCAGGCCCCGCCCGGGCCGGCGCCCTCGACGTCATCCAGCATCTGCCCGAGGGCTTCGTCGTCACCGATCCGGGCCGCCGAATCCTCACCGCCAACCCGGCCTTCCTCGATCTCGTCCAGCTCGCCACCGAGGAGCAGGTCCGCGGCCAGCGCCTCGACCGCTGGCTCGGCCGGGAGGAGACCGAGGCGACGGCTCTGTTCACGACCCTGACGCAGCACGGCTCGGTGCGCCATTTCCCCACCCACATCCGGGGGCAGTACGGCGGCGTGGAAGAGGTAGAAGTCGCCGCCGTCTCGGCGGGTGGCGGGGCGCAGGCCTGCCTCGGCTTCACCTTCCGGGCCGCTCCGCGCCGGGCCGCTCCGACGACGGGCGGGCGCGAACTCCCGCGCTCCGTCGAACAGATGACCGAGCTCGTCGGACGCGTCTCCATGAAAACCCTGGTGCGCGAATCCACCGATCTGATCGAACGCCTGTGCATCGAGGCCGCTTTGCGCATCACCCGGGACAACCGCGCCTCGGCGGCGGAGATGCTCGGCCTCAGCCGCCAGGGCCTCTACGCCAAGATGCGCCGCTACGGCATCGGGGACCTCGACGCGCCGGATGCCGGCGACGACGCGGTCTGAGGGTGCCGCCATCCGGCCTGCGATCGTAGGCAGAGCCTAAAGACGTCCGTTCACGGGCGTTGTGTGTAAATCAAACTTGACACTCAACGGCGTTAATCTAGCGTCGTACCCATGGCAACGCCCGCACCCAGCGCCCTCGTCGAGCTCCTGAAGCCGATCACATGGTTCGCGCCGATGTGGGCCTTCACCTGCGGGGTGGTCTCCTCCGGCGCCTCGCCGACGGGGCAGTGGCCCGTGATCGCCGCCGGGGTGATCCTCGCCGGCCCCCTGGTCTGCGCGACCTCGCAGGCGGTCAACGACTGGTATGACCGCCATGTCGACGCCATCAACGAGCCGCACCGGCCGATCCCCTCGGGGCGGATGCCGGGCCGCTGGGGCCTCTACGTCGCGGCGGGCTGGACCGGGCTCTCCCTCCTCGTCGCCGCCGCCCTTGGACCTTGGATCCTGGGCGCGGCCCTCTTCGGCCTGGTGCTGGCCTGGATCTACAGCGCGCCGCCCCTGCGGCTGAAGCGGAACGGCTGGTGGGGCAACTCCGCGGTCGCCCTCTGCTACGAGGGCCTGCCCTGGTTCACCGGCGCCGCCGTGATGGCCGCGGCTGTGCCTGACGGGCGCGTCCTCCTCATGGCGCTGCTCTATTCCATCGGCGCCCACGGCATCATGACCCTCAACGACTTCAAGTCGGTGGAGGGCGACACGCGCACCGGCATTCGGTCCCTTCCGGTGCAGCTGGGCACGCTCGGCGCCGCGCGCCTCGCCTGCCTCGTCATGGCACTGCCCCAGGTTGCCGTCATCCTGGCCCTGTTCGCCTGGCAGCGCCCCTGGCACGGCGCGCTCATCGGCGCGCTGCTCGTCGGGCAGTTCGTGCTGATGCGCCGGCTCCTCGCCGAGCCGCGCGAACGCGCCGCTTGGTACAACGGCACCGGCACGACCCTCTACGTCCTCGGCATGCTGGTGGCGGCCTTCGCCCTGCGGCCCCTGGCGGTGGGAGGCCTGTGATGGCGACGCTCCCCTTCGGCTGGGTCGCCATCGTCCGCCTCGGCCTCGTGCAGACGGCGCTCGGCGCCGTCGTGGTCCTGATGACCTCGACCATCAACCGGGTGATGGTGGTGGAGCTTGCGCTGCCGGCCATCGTACCCGGCGGCCTCGTCGCCCTGCACTACGCGGTGCAGGTGCTGCGCCCGCGCTGGGGCTACGGCTCGGACCGGACGGGGCGGCGCACGCCCTGGATCGTCGGCGGCATGGCGGCCCTGGCGCTGGGCGGCTTCGGCGCGGCGGTGGCGACGGCGCTCACCGAGACGCATCAGGCCGCCGGCCTCGCCCTGGCGGTCTTGTCGTTCCTCACGGTGGGCATGGGCGCGGGGGCGGCCGGCACCTCGCTCCTCGTGCTCCTCGCCACCGGGGTCGAGCCGCGCCGGCGCGGGGCGGCGGCCACCATCGTCTGGGTGATGATGATCGCGGGCTTCGCCATCACGGCGCCGATCGCCGGCCATTTCCTCGATCCGTTCTCCGGCGCCCGGCTGGTTGCGGTCTCCGGCACGGTCTCGCTCCTGGCTCTCGCGGTGGCGCTCCTCGCGGTGCGCGGGATCGAGCCGGCGTGCGGCGCACCCGACCGGAGCGCGGACGCGACGCCCAAGCGCCCCTTCGGCGAAGTGCTGGCCCGGGTCTGGGCAGAGCCCGATTCGCGCCGCTTCACGATCTTCATCTTCGTGGCGATGCTGGCCTACAGCGCGCAGGAGCTCATCCTCGAACCCTTCGCGGGCCTCGTCTTCGCGATGTCGCCGGGTGTCACCACCAAGCTCGCCGGTCTCCAGCACGGCGGCGTCCTGGCCGGCATGCTGACCGTGGCGGGCCTGACCATGGGCATCGGCGGCCCGATCCTCGGATCCCTCAAGCTGTGGACGACGCTGGGCTGCCTCGGCTCCGGCGCGGCGCTCCTCGGCATCGCGGGCGGCGGCCTGATCGGCGCGGACTTCCCCTTGCGCGTCCCGGTCTTCGCCCTCGGCCTGTTCAACGGCATCTTCGCGGTGGCGGCCATCGGCTCGATGATGGCGCTGGCGGGGGCCGGCGGCGAGGCCGAGCGCGGCACCCGCATGGGCGTGTGGGGCGCGGCCCAGGGACTCGCCTTCGGAGCCGGCGGCTTCCTCGGGACCGTCGCGGTCGATCTGGCCCGCCTCGTCACCCCCCGCGCCGTCGATGCCTATGCGGGCGTCTTCGCGGTCGAGGCCGTGTTGTTCGTGGTCGCCGCCGCCCTGGCGCTACGGATCGCCCACGCGCCCGCCACGCAAGTTCCGCGCGCCCGGCGCGCCGTCTCCGCCTTCGGGACTCCCCTGTCCGCCCGATGATTCCACGAGCGAGGTGACGTCATGTCGAGAGGTCTCGAGAGCCCGGCCGTTCGAACCGATGCGCCCGTGAACGGGGCCTTGCCGGAAACCTACGATGTCGTGGTGGTGGGCGGCGGCCCGGCCGGCGCCACGGCGGCCACCGACCTCGCCCGTGCCGGGCGGCGCGTCCTCCTCCTCGACAAGCCTGGCCGGATCAAGCCCTGCGGTGGTGCGATCCCGCCGCGCCTGATCCGCGACTTCGCGATTCCCGACCATCTCCTCGTGGCGCGCATCCGCTCCGCCCGCATGGTCTCCCCGAAGGACAAGCGCGTGGACATGCCCATCGGCGACGGGTTCGTCGGCATGGTGGACCGCGCCGATTTCGACCCCTGGCTGCGCGCCCGGGCGGCGGAGGCCGGGGCGGTCCTGCGGGCGGCGAGCTTCCGGCACATCGAGCGCGACGGGGACGGCGCCACGGTGCACTATTTGGAGGACGGGTTTCCGAGGGCCGCCCGCGCCCGCCTCGTCATCGGGGCGGACGGCGCGAGTTCCTCGGTCGGCCGGGCCGAGATTCCCGGGCACGCTGCGATGCGGCAGGTCTTCGCGTATCACGAGATCGTCAAGTTGCCCGAGACCGGTGCCCACGATGTCGAGGCGACCCGCTGCGACGTTTATTACCAGGGCAAGCTCTCGCCGGATTTCTACGCCTGGGTCTTCCCGCACGGCGAGACCGTGAGCATTGGCACCGGCAGCGCCCGCAAGGGCTTCTCCCTGCGCGGCGCCATCCGCGACCTGCGAGCCTCCACGGGCCTCGAGGCCGGCGAGACCGTTCGCCGCGAGGGCGCCCCCCTCCCCTTAAAGCCGCTGAAGCGTTGGGACAATGGCCGCGACGTCCTTCTCACCGGGGATGCGGCCGGCATCGTCGCCCCCGCCTCCGGCGAGGGCATCTACTACGCGATGCTCGGCGGGCGCCTTGCGGCCGAGGCGGCGGAAGCCTTCCTCGTCACAGGGCAGGCGAAGGCCCTCACCGAGGCGCGCCGCCGCTTCATGCGCTTGCACGGCCGCGTATTCCTGATCCTCCGGATCATGCAGGGAGTCTGGTACCGCAACGACGGTCTGCGCGAGCGCTTCGTCTCGATCTGCCGCGACCGCGACGTGCAGCAGCTGACCTGGGATTCCTACATGAACAAGGAGTTGGTGCGGGCGAAGCCGGTGGCGCACGCACGGATCTTCTTCAAGGATCTCGCCCACCTGTTCCGCTGGGTCTCGCCGTGAACGCGGCGCTGACGGGCGACTGGGGTCCGCCCCTGGTCGCGGCCGGGGTCGCCGTGGTGGTGGCCCTCGCTGGCGGCCTCCTGACAACGACCGGGCCCTGGTACCACGCCCTGCGGCGCCCCTCTTGGAAGCCGCCGGACTGGGCCTTCGGCCCCGTCTGGACGACGATCTTCACCCTGACGGCGATCTCAGCCGTGATGGCGTGGAACGCCGATTCGGGTCTGGCCTCCCGCACGGCCCTCGTCGCGACCTACGGGATCAACGCGGTCCTCAACATCGCGTGGAGCGGACTATTCTTCCGTCTGCGCCGGCCGGACTGGGCTCTTCTCGAAGTTGTGTTCCTCTGGATCTCGATCGCAGCGCTGATCCTCGTCACGGCGCGGGTTTCCGGTCTCGCCGCCACCCTGCTGCTGCCCTATCTCGTTTGGGTCGGGATCGCCGCGTGTCTCAACAGGGCGATCGTCCGGCTCAACGGGCCCTTCCGGAGCGCCTGACACCGATGGAATCGCTGTTCGCCGGCGGACGCATCATCGACGCGATCCTGGTCCTCGTCGCCTTCGAGGCCGTGGTCCTGTCCCTGATCCTACGGCGACGTGAGACGGCCCTGTCCCCCGTCCTGTGCAACCTCGCCTCGGGGGCCGCGCTGATGCTCGCCCTGCGCGGGGCGCTCACCGGTGCGCACTGGACCGCGATCGCCGGATGCCTCGCCCTGTCCGGGCTGGCCCATGGCGGCGAGATGGTCCTGCGCCTCGGCGGCCGCCCGCACCGGGCAGCGACGTCCGTTCGATTCGACCCGCACGCCTGACGTTTCGCGCAGATCCCAGATCCCAGATCCCAGATCCCAGATCCCAGATCCCAAGTCCCCAGACCCCAAGCACGGAGAGACGCCATGAGGAATCGCCGCACCGCTCTCCGCCTGGGAGCCGCGCTTACGTTCGGTTTCGGGGCGGGGGCCGCCTCGGCCCAAACCGTTGCGTCACAGGATGCGGACCTGATCAAGCGCGGCGAATATCTGGCGACGGCCGGCGATTGCGTGGCCTGCCACACGGCGCCGGGCGGTAAGCCCTTCGCGGGCAACTACGTGCTGAACACGCCGATCGGCAAGATCCGTACCCCCAACCTGACGCCGGACAAGGAAACCGGCCTGGGCAACTGGAGCGCCGACGACTTCTACCGCGCCTTCCACGAGGGCATCACCAAGGACGGGTCCTACCTCTACCCGGCCTTCCCGTTCGCCTGGTACACCAAGGTCACGCGGGCGGATGCCGACGCGATCTTCGCCTACCTGAAATCCCTGCCGGCAGTTCACGAGCCGCGCAAGGATTCCGAGATTCCCTTTCCGTTCAACATCCGCACCGCGCTCATCACCTGGCGCACGGCGTTCTTCACGGCGGGCGAGTTCCAGCCCGATCCGCAGGCCAGCGCCGAGGTCAATCGCGGGGGCTACCTCGTCGAGGGGCTCGGCCATTGCGGCATGTGTCACAACGCCAACAAGATCGTTGGCAACAGCGGCCTGGCCGGCAAGCTCGGCGGCGGCGTCATCGACGGCTGGTACGCGCCCAACATCACCCCGGACGACCACACCGGTATCGGCGCCTGGAGCGACGACCAGGTGGTGACCTACCTCAAGACCGGCGCGGCGCCCGGCAACCTGCCGGGGGTGGCCGCCGGTCCGATGCGCCAAACCATCGAGGAATCCCTCTCCAAGATGACCGACGCCGATCTCAAGGCGATGGTCGCTTACCTGCGCACGCAGAAGGCCAAGGAGAGCTACAAGTCCAAGGATCTGCAGGCCTTCAACGCCGCCGGGGCCCCGGGGGCCGCGACCTACCTGAGCTACTGCTCCTCCTGCCACAAGCCGGACGGCAAGGGCGTGGAGGGCGCGATTCCCGCGCTCGCCGGCAACACCTCGGTCCAGGCCAAAGGACCCGAGACGGTGATCCGGGTCATCCTGGGCGGCCTCTCCGCCCAGAACGGCTACGCGCCCATGCCCGCCATCGGCGCCGGAATGACCGACCAGGAGGTCGCCGACGTCACCGATTACGTGCGCAACGCCTGGGGCAATACCGCCCCGGTGATCGGCGAGCGCGGCATCGTGGCGACCGCACGCAAGGCGACGGAGACGATGCTGGCCGGATCCGCGCCCTGCGCAGAGATCGCGCAGCTAGAAATCGCGAAGGCGATCGCCGAATCCGGCGCCCCGCAGAAGCTCAAGGGCTTGGCCCAGGAAGACTTCATACCCGTCATCAACACCCTGCTGCCCCCGATCAAGGCGGCTGTGCCGGACGCCAAGGGCGACGACATCGTCAACGGGCTGACCACGGCGTTCTGTCAGGCGGGTCGCAACGATCCGGCCTACGAGAAGCTCGCCTGGCACGCAGTGATCGGAAGCTTCTCCAGCATCGTCTATAGCCAGATGAAGAACCCGGAGGTTCGGGCCTCCAAGGACGGCGCGATGCCGACGCCGTGACGGCGGCCGGGCTCACTCGGCGCCGGCCTGCACGGGAATGCAGAGCGGCACCGCGGGCCGGAGACTCCTGATGACACCCGGAAACCGGGCTGCTAAATGGCTTCTGCCGCATGACTCCGTAGCTCAGCTGGATAGAGCAGCCGCCTTCTAAGCGGCAGGTCGAAGGTTCGAGCCCTTCCGGGGTCGCCAGGCGGCTCGCTCCGACCGCTTTCTCGTTCGCGAGTGAACCGGCGCCTCGTTCAGCCATCCGTGAATCACTGCCGAAACGTCCGCACTCTGGTGTCGCGCGCCGGCTGCGCTATCGTGTCGGGGATACTTTACGGCAACCGCGCCGGTGGCCGTCCTTGAGGTGTCCGAGGGAGCACGCGCACCATGACCCGGTACGTCGGCGCCATCGATCAGGGCACCACCAGCAGCCGCTTCATCGTGTTCGACCGGGCCGGCCGCATCGTCGCCAGCCGGCAGCGCGAGCACGCGCAGGTCTATCCCCGCCCCGGCCATGTCGAGCATGACCCGGCGGAGATCTGGCGCAACGTCCAGGCCGTGATGGCCGAGGCCCTGGAATCGGCCGGTCTCGCCCCGGCGGACCTCCTCTCCATCGGCATCACCAACCAGCGCGAGACGACCGTGATCTGGGACCGTCGGACCGGCGCGCCCCTCCACAACGCCCTGGTCTGGCAGGACACCCGCAACGACCGGCTCGTGGCCGCCTATGCGGGCGACGGAGGGCGCGACCGCTTTCGCGCGCGCACCGGCCTGCCGCTGGCGAGCTACTTCTCCGGCCTCAAGCTGCGCTGGCTCCTCGATCACGTGGACGGCGCGCGAGAGAAGGCGGAAGCCGGGGACGTTCTGTTCGGCAACATCGATTCCTGGCTCGTCTGGAACCTGACTGGCGGCCCGGAGGGCGGCCTCCATCTCACCGACGCGACCAATGCCAGCCGCACGCAGCTCATGGACCTGGAGACCCTGGCCTGGGACGCGGGCATGCTGTCGGCCTTCGGCATTCCGCGCGCCATGCTGCCCGCGATCGTCTCGTCGTCCCAGGTCTACGGCGAGACGCGAGTGCCCTTCGCGGGCGTACCCATCGCGGGCATCCTCGGCGACCAGCAGGCGGCCCTTTTCGGGCAGACCTGCTTCCGGCCCGGCGAGGCCAAGAACACCTACGGCACTGGCTGCTTCGCCCTGATGAACACCGGCTCGACGCCGGTGCCCTCCGCCTGCGGCCTCGTCACGACCCTGGCCTATAAGCTCGACGGCCAGCCGGCCGCCTACGCCCTGGAGGGCTCGATCGCCATCACGGGCGCCCTGGTGCAGTGGCTGCGCGACAACCTCCGGATGATCCAGGACAGCGCCGAGGTGGAGCGCTTGGCCACCACGGTCGCGGACAATGGCGGCGTCTATTTCGTGCCGGCCTTCTCGGGGCTCTACGCGCCGCACTGGAACGAAGGCGCGCGCGGCCTCATCATCGGGCTGACCCGCTACGCGAATCGCGGACACATCGCCCGCGCCTGCCTGGAGGCCACGGCCTTCCAGACGCACGAGGTGCTGGAAGCGATGGAGAAGGATTCGGGTATCGCCGTGCGCGAGCTTCGCTCGGATGGCGGCATGGTCGCCAACGACACACTGATGCAGTTCCAGGCCGACATCCTCGACGTTCCCGTGGTGCGCCCGCGGGTGACCGAGACCACCGCACTCGGCGCGGCCTACGCGGCCGGCCTCGCCACGGGCTATTGGCGCGGCACCGATGACCTCGTGCGGAACTGGGGCATCGATCGGCGCTGGGAGCCGAACATGGACGCGGCCGAGCGCCGGCGCATCACCGCCACCTGGGGCCGCGCGGTCCAGCGCGCCGTCGACTGGGACGAGCCCGAGGCTTGATCCCAGTCGTTCCCGCACACGCCACGGCGGCACCGATCGCCCCGCGCCGGGTTGACATCGCGGCCTCACCCGGCCGCCGAGCAGGAAGCGCGACCCCATGGATAGTCAGGCCGGACCGCCGATCGTCGTTCTCGCGGGCCTCGGCGGCGACCTCGGCGGCCGGATCGCCCGGGCGCTCATCGCGGAGGGCGCCGAGGTGCGCGCTCTGGTGCGACGGGCGGGCAGCGGGGGGCCGCGCCATGCCCCCGAGATCGCCGGCCTCACCCGGCTCGCGGTCGACTACGCGGACGCGCCAAGCCTCCGTGCTGCCTGTCGGGACGCCGCCTGCGTCGTCTCGGCCCTGAACGGCCTCGAACCCGTGATCCTGGAGGCCCAGGGGCGCCTCCTCGACGCGGCCGTGGCCGCCGGCGTGCCGCGCTTCATCCCCTGCGATTTCGCCCTCGATTTCACGAAGACCCGACCGGGAGATAACCGCAACCTCGATCTGCGGCGAAGCTTCATGGCGCGCGTCGACGCCGCGCCGATCCGCGCGACCTCGATCCTCAACGGCGCCTTCGCGGAGCTTCTGACCGGCGAGGCGCCGATCATCCTGAGGCCACTGCGCCGGGTCCTGTACTGGGGCGATGTCGACCAGCCCCTCGACTTCACCACCAAGGACGATGTCGCCCGCTACACCGCCGCGGCGGCCCTCGACGCCGAGAGCCCGCGCATCCTGCGGATCGCCGGGGACGTGGTCACGCCGCGCGACCTCGCGGCGATGATGAGCACGCTGACCGGCGCGCAGTTCGGAACCTGGCGTGCCGGGAGTCTCGGCCGCCTGTCCCGGATCATCCGGGTCGTCCGGCGGCTCACGCCCGCGAGCGACGCGGTGTTTCCGGTCTGGCAGGGCCTTCAGTACCTGCGCGACATGGCGAGCGGCCTCGGCCGATTGCACCCCCTCGACAACGACCGCTACGGGACGCGGCCCTGGACGAGTACCCGGCAGGTCGTGAACGGCGAAGGCTGAAACGTCATCCGCTCGATCAAAGCGGATGACGTATCAGCAAGCCCGCGCGGCGCTCGAGCGAAGCCCAAATCCGCCATCCCGAACGCGATCCCGCGGGGATCGCCGGAAGGGATCAAACGGATTTGGTATGACACGGGGCGTCAACCCGGCGCGCCGCGAGGCGGAGCACCGGGATCTCACAAAACGCGGAGCCGGGCTTGCCCAGCGCGGTGGCGGCGTTGGCGTCAATACCCCTTGGCGGCGATCGCCTCGCGCCAGTTCACCGCCCGGCGGGCCATGCCGATGTGCTGGCGCTCGTACATGCGGCCCTCGATCTTGATCGCGCCGCGCTTGGCGTTTTCCTCGCGGTCGAAGGCCTCGATGACGAGGCGGGCGCGGCGGACCTCCTCGTCGGAGGGGGCAAAGCAGGTGTTGGCCGGCTCGAGCTGGTTGGGGTGGATCAGCGTCTTGCCGTCGAAGCCGAGGTCGCGGGCCTGCTGGCACTCGGCCCGGCACCCGGCCACGTCCTCGATGTCGTTCCAGACGCCATCGAGGATGGTGAGGCCTTCGGCGCGGGCGGCCGCGAGGGTGAACATCATCCAGGGCAGCATCGGCACACGGCCGGGGACGAGCTGGGCCCAGGTGTCCTTGGCCAGATCGTTGGTGCCCAGCACGAAACAGGTCAGGCGGGTGCGCCGGTCGCGCCGCGCCTTGGCGATCTCCTGGATGTTCAGGATCGCGGCCGGGGTCTCGATCATCGCCCAGACGGCGATGCTCTCGGGGGCGTCGAGGGCTTCGAGGTGGTTGGCAATGCTCTCCAGCACGGCCGGCGAGGACACTTTCGGCATCAGGATCGCGTCCGGACGCGCTTGGATCGCCGCCTTCAGGTCGGCCTCGCCCCAGGGCGTCTGGGGGGCGTTGACGCGGATGATGATCTCGCGCTCGCCGTAGCCGCCGCCCTTCACGGCGGCGCAGACCTGCTCGCGGGCAACCTCCTTGGCGTCGGGCGCGACCGCATCTTCCAAGTCGAGGATCAGAGAATCCGCCGTCAGGGTCTTGGCCTTGTCGAGGGCCCTCTGGTTCGAACCGGGCATATAGAGCACGCTGCGGCGCAGGCGGAGGTCGGACATGTCGCGTTCCTGTGATTTCCGCTGAAGCTTAATGCAACACGCCCGCGCGGACACCCCGACACGACCGGAATGCCGTGGCATTACAGAGATTCTGTTGCAACGCACGCGAACCCGCAGGCGCAGCCGCGAACTGCCGCCGGGGACCGGGAGGGATGGACGGGGTCCCGGATCGGAGACGGATGAGCGAGCCCTATGAGGTGATTCCGGAGGGCATCCGCCTCGCCCTGCGGCTGACGCCGCGGGCGAATCGCGACGGGCTGGACGGCCTGGTGGCGGATGCCGATGGGCGCGTCGCCCTGCAGGTGCGGGTAGCCGCGCCGCCCGTCGAGGGCGCAGCCAACGCGGCGCTGATCGCCTATCTGGTCAAGACCCTTAAATTGCGCCGGTCCGACGTACGGATCGTCTCCGGCGAGACGGCCCGGCTCAAGATCCTGGTCCTGTCCGGCGACGGACCGTCGCTCGCCGCGCGGCTGGCCGCGTGGACGAAAGGGTCCGCCCTGCGCCGCTGAGCGGGCTGCGGGTTAGTGGCGCAGCGGGGCGGTCAGGCTGAAGATCACGGTGTAGTCGGGGTTCTCGACCACCGGGTCCTCCGGCGTGAGCTGGTACGCGCCGGGATCGGCCGGCTCGATGGCTTCGAGGATCGGCACCATCGTGAAGGGCGCTGCGCCGTCGAAGGGCAGGATGGTGATGCCGGCCTCGGGATCGACCGTCTCGACCCGGCCGAAGACCTGCTCGCGCCGGATCAGGGTCCCGTCGTGGTCGAGGTAGGTGACGCCGACGAACAGAGTCGCGCCCAGCAGTTGATGGGCGAACCCGTCGTCCCATTCGATGCCGGAATCGTCCTGTCCGAGGTCGCTCATGCGGACAGGGATGGCGAAAAATCGCGCCCTCGGCAAGCGGCCTCTCCGCCCGGCCGGCCCTCAGAACAGGCGGCTGCCGTCCGGCACGGCGACATCGGGGCGGAACAGCACCACGGCGCCATTCGCGTCGGCGAAGCCGAGGGTCAGCACTTCGGACAGGAACTTGCCGATCTGGCGCGGCGGAAAATTCACCACGGCCGCGACCTGCCGGCCCGGCAGGTCCTCGGCCCTGTAGTGCTCGGTGATCTGCGCGCTGGAGCGCTTGGTGCCGATCGCCGGCCCGAAATCGATGACGAGCTTCAGGGCTGGCTTGCGCGCCTCCGGGAAAGGCTCCGCCGACACCACGGTGCCGATTCGGATGTCCACCGCCAGGAAGGCATCGAAGTCGATCGCCGGGGCGGCCGGCGCATCGGGGGCGTGGGTGACGTGCATGGGCTCAGGCCGTCCGGAGCTGCCGGCGCTTACCGGCGGATGAGACCTGCATCAGCGCGACCATGATCAGGATGGTGCCGAGATAGACCAGCACCTGCATGCCGCTGGGCCGGTCGGTGTAGCCGACGAGGGCGTGGAGGACGCGCCCCACGAGGCTGTCTTCGCGCAGGATCGCCGAAGTGTTCCAGAGTGGCCGGTCGAGCACGGTGATCAGGCCCGCATTGGTCAGGAACTGCGCGGCCTGCGCGGCCAGCCCCGCCGCCAGCAGGACGATGAGCCCGCTCGTCACCGAAAACACGTAGCGGGTCGGGATCGCCGCGAGGCCGAAATAGCTCACCGAGGAGGTGGCCGCGCCGACGGCGACGCCGGCCAGGGCACCGAACTGGATGTTCGGCCCGGAGGTGCCGGAGGCGACGAGGCCATAGAGGAACAGCACGAGTTCGGCGCCTTCGCGCAGGATCGCGGCACCGACGACGAGGGCGAGGCCGGCGGCTGTGCTCTGGCCGGTGCGTACCGCTTCGCCGGCGGCGCGCAGCTCGCCCGCGAGCTCGCGCCCGTGCTTGGCCATCCAGGTGTTGTGCCAGATCAGCATCAGCACGGCGACGATCAGCACACCGGCGTTGAGGATCTCCTGGCCCGCTCCCTCGAAAGCGTCGGAGATTCGCTCCGCGAACAGCGCCACGAGGGCGGCGCCCGCGAGGCCGCCGAAAACGCCGAGACCGATCCAGCGGCCGCGCCCGGCGATGCCGCGGGTGGCGGCGAGCACGATGCCGATGATGAGGCCCGCCTCGATGACCTCGCGGAAGGCGATGACGAAGGCTCCGATCATGCGGAGGATTCCTTTTTCACGTTCATGGGCGCGGCCGGGTTCGCGGCGCGCCCTACCAGATCCAGAACAGCAGCACCCAGCCAGAGACCGAGAGGGCACAGGCGGCGGCGATGCCGAGGGTCGCGCCCGCGCGGCGCAGGCCCCGCGCCGAGAGGCCGGCCACCGACCAGGCGAGCCAGACGCTCCACAGGCTGGTTCCGAGGAGCAGCGCGGCCCGCATCTCAGAAACATAGGGGATGAGGATGCCGTCGCCGCGCAGGAAGGTGACGGTCAGCGCCGAGAGGCCGAGGAAGACGCCGCAACCCGCCACCGGGATCAGCGTCTGCGTGAGGTGGTGGAAGCGAGCCCGCGACCATCCGAGCGCAAGGGTCGCGAGGGCCACGAGGCCCGAGAGGGAGAGCCCGAGGACGATCGCGGCGGCGGCGATGTAGCCGAGCAGCAGCCCTCCATCGAGGAGGCTGAGCACGTCGTTGTGCTCGGGGTAGTTCGTCAGGATGTACCAGGGCAGCGTGGTCTCGAGGGGCCAGGTCGTGCCGCGCTCGATCAGCCACGTCGCCAGCGCCTGCTTGACGTCGATGAACCAGGGGCTCGACGACCACTGGAATGCGCCAACGGCGAGGCCCATCATGCCGAACAGGATCAGCATTGTCTGGTCGAGGCTCGGCTCGCTGCCGGCCACATGAACGATCTCGTGGGTGGGCGAGCGCCGGGCGAGGCGCACGGCGCCGCGATAGCCCGAGCAGCGCCCGCACATGTGGCAGGCGCCCGCGCCGTTCATGGTCTTGACCGGCACCAGCGGCGCACAGTTGAAGCTGTCTCCGCGCGGCTTGGACGCGGTGGCCCCACGGGGCTTCGGCGAAGCTGCCCAAGCGGCGTAATCGACCTGGAAGCTCACCGGCGCGAGCTTGGCGAGGACCGCGAAGACACCGTTGACGGGGCAGAGATAGCGGCACCAGACCCGCTTGTTGCGGCCGTAGAGCAGCCCGACGAGGATCGCCGCCACGGTGGAGCCGCCGAGCACCGCCAGCACCGGTTTCGGGTAGCCGTACACGCTGACCATCTGGCCGTAGACCGTGGTGCCGGCGAAGGCCACGAAGGGCCAGCCGCCCCAGGTGATCCAGCGCGGCACGGCGCGGCCGAGGCTCCAGCGGCTGGCGAACTCGGTCAGCGCGCCCTCGGGGCAGAGGATGCCGCACCAAGCCCGGCCGACCACCACCATGCTGACCAGCACGAAGGGCCACCAGATCCCCCAGAAGGCGAACTGGGCGAAGACGGTCAGGTTGTTCCACAGGTGTGCGCTGCGATCGGGCAACGGTAGGAAGGCCGGCACCGCGACCAGCACGAGATAGACGGCGACCACCCCCCACTGGATGGTGCGGATCGTGCCGCCATGGCGCTGCATCCACTGCCCGAGATCGGCGAGCTTCGCGTCGATCCAGGCATCGCGGGCATCACGCGGCGTGACGGACGTCGAGACTGCCATTCCGGTTGGGTTCGCCAGGTTATCGAAGACGCTTCACTTCGCCACCAGGGTGGCCTTGGAATTGGGGTGGAAGTCGTCGAACACGTCGTAGGTGCCCGGATCGACGGTGCGGAAGACGATGGAGGAGGTCGCCCCCGCGGCAAGCGCCTTCTCGCGCTTCAGCTCCACGCTTTCGAACTCCACCGGGCTGGTGCCCGTGTTGGTGATCTCAAGCTTGAAGCGGGTGTTGGCCGGCACCTCGATGACGTTCGGGACAATGGTCCCGTCCTTCATCTCGACCTTGATGACCGGCAGTTCCTCAGCGCGGACGGGCGCCCCGATGCCGGCGAGGCCGGCAGCCAAGGCGGCGGCGGGTAGCAGATGGCGGAGGAAGGCCATGGCCTCAGTAGGCCCCCTTCTTGCCGATGCCCGCGAAGGTGAAGTCCTGGATCACGTCGAAGGGCTTGAACCACTCGGCGACGCCCGTCTCCTTGTCGACGTGGCGGCCGAAATGCCCATGCGCCCCGGGGGGCGCGACCGTGATCTTCAGGCGGTAGCGCCCGGGGCCGGACAGCTTGACGTTATCCCCGTAATGCGGCCCGTCATTGGCGACCATCGGCATCAGCCCGCCGCTGACCTTAGGCCCGGTTGCGGCCTCGCCCTCGAGCTTGGTGATCTCGAAGCTGACCGAGAGGGCCGGCACCCAGTCGCCCTCGGCAAAGCCGTTGCGGTTCTCCTTGGTGGCCCGGATGTCGGCCTCCAGGTGGATGTCGGACGCGGCCGCCGCGCGCATCATGTCCGGCGGGTCCATCTCGATCGGCTGCAGGTACACGGCGGCGATCTCCAGCCCGTTCTGGATGGTCGGCGGCCCGATCGGCGTCTCCTTGGCCTGGGCTGCGCTCCCGAGGGAGACGGCGCCGGTCAGCAGGAGGGCCAGGGCGAGGGAGGAGCGGAGATTCTTGCGCATCGTGGCTAGCGCGTAGACCAGGCGATTACACAAGCAAAGAGGCTTTTTCGTCACGTTTCTGAATAAGAACAATTCCAAACTGAGGATCTACCTGCGCTGGCAAGTACATCCGCCCTATTGTCCGGAGCTTTGCCTGGTCGGGTGCGAGAAAATGCCCGGCGGCGTCAGTGCCGATACGCTGCGACGTGCGATTCCGTCTTACGCCGGCGTATATGCGCCGGTCCGCTTATCCAGAGGGATTTCGCCCGCCGGGGCGAAGGTCCGGCGCGCGAGGCCAGGATAGGCCAGGGCCTGACTGATCCCGCGGCCGGCCAGCAGAATCAGGAACGACAGCCACAGGCCTCCATTGCCGAGGCCCGCCGCGTGGGCGGCCAGGAGGGCGACGCCGTACAGCGCGGTCGCGACGAGCATCAGGTTGCGCATCGCCCGCGTCCAGGTCGCACCGATGTAGATGCCGTCGAAGGCGAACGGCACGGCCGCCATAAGCGGCGCCAGGGCGGCCGGCAGCAGGTAGAGCCGAGCCATAGCACGCACCTCCGGGCTCGTCGTCACCGCGTCGACGAAGGCGTTGCCGGCGAGGAGGAACCCGCCCGCAATGGCGCCGCCGAAGGCGAGGCACCAGAGCAGGCTCAAGCGCGCGGCGCGTCGGAAGCGGGCCTCGTCGCGGGCGCCCACCGCCTGCCCGCACAGGGTTTCGGCGGCGGTGGCGAAGCCGTCGAGGAAGAACCCGCCGATCATGAACAGATTCCACAGGACGGCGTTGGCCGCCAGCACCACGTCGCCGGAGCGGGCGCCGAGCGCCGAGAACAGGGTGATGCAGCCGACCAGCAGCAGGGTCCGGATCATGACGTCGGCGTTGACGCTGAGCATCCGGGCGAGCGCCAGGGGATCGCGCACCACACGGAAGGGCACCGCGAAGGGCCGCGAGCCGAGCCGCGCCAGGAGCGCGAGCCCGAGCACCGCGCCGGCCGCCTCGGCGATCAGGGTCGCGAGCCCGGCGCCGGCGACGCTCATGTCCGCCCAGAGGACGAACATCAGGGTGAGGACGATGTTGGTGAGGTTGATGGCGACCTGCAGGATCAGCCCGAGGTCGGTCCGCCCGCGCCCCAGCACGGAGCCGAGGATGGCGTAGTTCGCCAGGGTGAAGGGCGCGGCGAAGATGCGGATGTGGAAATAGGCCGCCAGCGCGGCGATCACGGCCGGGCTCGCGCCGCTGAGCGTGAAGGCGGCCCGCCCGATCGGCCCCTGCAGGACCACGATGACCAGTCCGACGACCAGCGCCGCCGCCAGGGCGCGTGCCAGCGTCCGTTCGACTTCCGCCGCGTCGCGCGCCCCCACGGCCTGGGCGGTGAGCCCGGCGGTGGCCATGCGAAGCGAGCCGAACGACCAGAAGATCGCGTCGAAGATCACGGCGCCCAGCGCCATCGCTCCGAGGAGCGCGGCGTCGCCGAGCCGGCCGATCACGGTGGCGCCGACGAAGCCGAGGAGTGGCGTCGTCACGTTGGCGAGCGTCATCGGCAGCGCGAGCGCGAGGACGCGCCGGCTGGTCGCCGGGCTGGTCGAAGGCGTCATGCGGCGGCCTTTCGGGCGGCGGTCGATTCGGTCAGTGGCAGCCGCAGCCGCTGCCACAGCTTCCCCCGCCCTCGCTCGGCGTGGGAGTCGGCTTCGCGGCCCGGCGCACCGGATCGCGGCTCAGGCCCCGCTCCTCCAATTCGGACAGGTAGTTGGCCCAGCGGTTCCGGTACTCGCGCCCGAGGTCGTAGAGGTAGCCCCAGCCGTAGAGGCCGGTATCGTGCATGTCGTCGAAGGTCAGCTTGACCGCGTAGTTGCCGATGGGCTCAACCTTGAGGATCGCCACGTCGCGTTTGGCCCCGATCACCTTGCGCTCGGAGGGGGAGTGGCCCTGCACCTCGGCGGAGGGACTCGACACCCGGAGATACTCCGCCGGCAGGGCGAAGCGGCCGCCATCCTCGAAAGCGACGTGGAGGGTGCGCTTGTCGCCCGAGAGACGGATCTCGGTGGGCCAGCGCTCGGGAGCGGCGGATGCCGCGTGCGGATCGACAGCCTGTTGCGTCATGATGACTTCCTTCCGGCCGCGTCGGCCGTGTGGATCGCATGAGACCTGCCTTGCATGGCCCCTGCGACCGACGCAAACTTGCCCGCGACCGCGCCAGACCTCATATGACGTGTCATGTTAGGTTCGTCACGCGACCGCGCCAACGTTTCCTCACCCCAACAGAGCACAGAAACCCGCATGTGGGGTCCCCGCGCCACCGACGATGCCGCCCCTGTGGCTCCTGCGCCGCTGATCGACCCGTTCCAGCGGGCGATCACCTATCTGCGCATCTCCGTGACCGATCGTTGCGACCTGCGTTGCGTCTACTGCATGTCCGACGACATGCAGTTCCTGCCCAAGCGCGACCTGCTCTCGCTGGAAGAACTCGACCGGCTCTGCGCCGTCTTCATCCAGCGCGGCGTGCGCAAGCTGCGCATCACCGGCGGCGAGCCTCTGGTGCGACGTGACATCATGCACCTGTTCCGGCGCCTGTCCCGCCACCTCGACACGGGGGCGCTGGAAGAGCTGACGATGACGACCAACGGCACGCAGCTCGGCCGCTTCGCGCCCGAGCTCGCCGAACTCGGCGTGCGCCGCGTCAACGTCTCCCTCGACACCCTCGACCCGGACAAGTTCCGTGCCGTGACCCGCCGGGGCGACCTCAAGGTGGTGCTCGACGGCATCGAGACGGCGCGCAGGGCCGGAATCAAGGTCAAGATCAACGCCGTGGCGCTCAAGGGCGTAAACGAGGACGAGATCGCCGACATGATCGCCTGGGCCCACGGCGACGGCATGGACATGACGTTGATCGAGGTCATGCCGCTCGGCGAGATCGAGGGCGACCGCACCGACCAGTTCCTGCCCCTCTCGGTGGCCCGCGCCCGGTTGGAGCAGCGCTACACCATGACCCCCCTGCCCGACCGTACGGGTGGCCCGGCGCGCTACGTGCGCATCGCCGAGACCGGCGGCCGCCTCGGCTTCATCACGCCGCTGACTCACAATTTCTGCGAGAGCTGTAACCGGGTGCGCCTGACCTGCACCGGCAAGCTCTACATGTGCCTCGGCCAGGAGGACGCCGCGGATCTCCGCGCCGCCCTGCGCGCCTCCCCCGACGACGCCCTCGTGACCCAGGCGGTGATCGACGCCATTGCGCGCAAGCCCAAGGGCCACGACTTCGTCATCGAGCGGGCTCGCCCCGCCGCCGTGCCGCGCCACATGAGCGTCACCGGCGGATAAACCTCCGCCAGCGTTTGACCCTCGCCAGTATCGCTCCTAGACCCCGCTCGTATTCAGGATACGAGCGGAGATGATGATGGCGAAGGTCGCGTTTCTGGGCCTCGGCGGAATGGGCGGCCCGATGGCCCGCCACCTCGCCGCCAAGGGCCACGAGGTCACCGTCTACAACCGCACCACCGCCAAGGCGGAGGCCTGGGTCGCCGCGCATGGCGGTGCCTTCGCGACCACCCCGCGCGAGGCCGCGAAGGGCCAGGCCATCGTCTTCGCCTGCGTCGGCAACGACGAGGATCTGCGCAGCGTCACCCTCGGCGCGGACGGGGCCTTCGCGGGCATGGAGCCCGGCGCGATCTTCGTCGACCACACCACCGCCTCGGCCGAGGTTGCTCGCGAACTCGCCGACGCCGCCCAGGCCGCCGGCCTCGGCTTCATCGACGCCCCCGTCTCGGGCGGACAAGCCGGCGCCGAGAACGCGGCGCTCACCGTGATGTGCGGCGGCGAGGCCGAGACCTACGCGAAGGTCGAGCCCGCCATCCTGTGCTTTGCCCGCGCCAGCCGCCTGATGGGCCCGGCCGGCTCCGGCCAGCTCACCAAGATGGTCAACCAGATCGCAATCGCGGGCCTCGTCCAGGGCCTGTCCGAGGCGGTGCACTTCGCAAAGCGCGCAAACCTCGACGTCGACGCCGTGCTGGAGGTGATCTCCAAGGGCGCCGCCGGTTCCTGGCAGATGGAGAACCGCGGCAAGACCATGAACGCGGCCAAGTTCGATTTCGGCTTCGCGGTGGACTGGATGCGCAAGGACCTCGGCATCCTGCTGGCCGAGGCCCGGCGCAACGGCGCCCAATTGCCCGTCACCGCCCTCGTCGACCAGTTCTACGCCGACGTGCAGGGCATGGGCGGCAGCCGCTGGGATACCTCGTCCCTCATCGCCCGACTGGAGAAGTAAGCGCCGCCTGGGCCCGCCCGAGGGCCTCCTCTGGCGGCGTCCAAAGCCAGTCCGGGCCCATCTGGTGCCGGAACCAGGTGAACTGGCGCTTGGCGTAGCGCCGCGTGTCGCCTTGCCCGCGCCGGATCGCCTCCGCCCGCGAGAGCGTTCCGTCGAGATGGGCGATCAGGCCCGGCACGCCATGGGCGCGCATGATCGGCAGCAGCGGGTCGAGGCGCCGGTCGCGCAGGGCCTCGACCTCGCCGAGTGCCCCTTGAACGATCATCGCCTCGAAGCGCGCGTCGATGGCCCGGCGCAGGGTTTCGCGCTCGGGCGCCAGGAACAGCTTGAGGAGCGGCAGGCCCGCGAGCGACCCCGGCAAGCGCGCGCCGTGGAACTCCGCGATCGGCCGGCCGGTCGCCGCGAACACCTCGAGTGCGCGCATCACCCGCGCCCGGTCACTGGGGCGTAGGGTCTCCGCCCCCACCGGGTCGACTTCACGCAGTTCGGCGTGGAGATCCTCCGTCGCCAGCCCCTCGGCCCGCGCCCGCAGGGCCGACCGAATCGCGTCCGGCACCGGCGGCAGTTCGGACAGGCCCTCCTCCAGCGCTCGGAAGTACAGGCCGGTGCCGCCGACGAAGATCGGCAGTTGCCCCGCATCGCGCAGGCGCGCGATCAGCGGCGCGGCCTCGCGGGCGAAGTGACCTGCCGAGTAGTTCACCGCGCCGTCGACATGGCCGTAGAGGTGGTGGGGCGCCTGTTCCTCCTCGGCCACGCTCGGCCGGGCGGAGAGCCGGCGCAGGTCGGCATAGACCTGCATCGAGTCGGTGTTGATGACCGCTCCCCCGAGGTCGCGCGCGAGCGACAGTGCAAGGCCCGACTTGCCCGAGGCGGTCGGCCCTGCGATGAGAATGCCCGCCGGCAGGGTGGGCGCGTGCGTGCGTTGCGTGACCGGCGGCACTGGCGTGGAAAGCTCCCGGATGACCCTCGTCGCGATCCTGATAGCAAACGAGAGCCGCCCCGCCATCACCGATGCGGTTCTGGCCGAGGCCCGCGCGGTGATGCGTACGGAGCACCAGCCCCGAATCCTGCACGGGGAGGTCGCTGCCGAGGTGCTGGTGCCGGGCGCCGGAGCCGACGCGCCGGCCCTCGCCCGCCGCCTGCGCGCGGCTTTGGCCTCCGAGCCGATCGACGTCGCGGTGCTGAGCGCCGGGCCGCACCGGCGTAAGCGCCTGTTCCTGGCCGACATGGACTCGACCATGATCGAGCAGGAATGCATCGACGAACTCGCCGACACGATCGGCTTGAAGGACCACGTCGCCGCCATCACCGAGCGGGCGATGCGAGGCGAAATCGCCTTCGGGCCGGCCCTGCGCGAGCGGGTCGCCCTGCTGCGCGACGTGCCCGTGGACAAGATCGACGCGCTGATCGCCGAGCGCATCACCCTGACGCCGGGCGGACGCACCCTGGTGCAGACCATGAAGGCGCACGGCACCCACACCTGCCTGATTTCGGGGGGCTTCACCCTGTTCACCGGGCCGGTCTCGGCCCGGATCGGCTTCGACGAGGCCCACGCCACGACGCTCGGGGTCCGTGACGGCCACCTCACCGGGGAGGTCATCGAGCCGATCGTCGACAAGGAGACCAAGCGCGCGACCCTGATCGCCCTGCGCAGCCGCTTCGGTCTCGATGCCACTGACACCCTGGCGGTGGGCGACGGTGCCAACGACCTCGACATGCTCGGCGAAGCCGGCCTCGGCGTCGCCTTTCGGGCCAAGCCGAAGGTGGCGGCGGCCGCACAGGTTCGGATCGACCACGGCGACCTGACGGCCCTACTTTATCTGCAGGGTTATGCCTCGGCCGAATTCGTGGGCTGAGCGGCGCTTCGCCACCCGAGGAGGAGGGTCGCGCCCGATCGCATCTGCATTCCCTCTTCCCCGCAAGGGGGGAGAGGGGAATGCGCTCCCACCCGCCAAAACAAAACCGCCGCCCCTTCGGGCGGCGGCTTCAGATCGTCACATTCGCCAGCAGGATCAGTCGATCCCGAGGGCCACGAAGCGGACGTCGCCCGAAGCGCTGGCGACCAAGAGCAGCACCGATTTGCGGCCGTCCTTCTTGAGCTGGTCGATGCGCTTGCTGACGTCGGCCGGGGCGCTGACCGCCTCCTGCCCGACCTCGACGATGACCTCGCCGGGCTTGATCTGCTTGTCGGCCGCCGTCGAGTTGGGGTCGACGCGGGTGACGAGGACGCCCTTGAGACCGTCCTTGAGGCTGTAGCGCTTGCGTGCCTCGTCGGTGATGCCCGAGAGGTTGAGGCCCAGCACCTGACGCACCGCGCTCTCGGCCTCGGGCTGCTTGACGCTGGCCAGCGTCGGCTTCTCGGTGTCCTCGAGTCGGCCGAGGGTGACGGACTTCGTCGTCTCGGCGCCCTTGCGGATAACGAGCACGTCGACCGTCTTGCCGACCGGAGTGGAGGCGACGATGCGCGGCAGGTCGCTGGACGACTTCACCGCCGTGCCGTTGAACTTGACGATGACGTCGCCGATCTCGAGGCCGGCCGCCTTGGCCGGGCCCTTTTCGTCGACGCCGGCGACGAGAGCGCCCTTGACTCCGTCCTTCATATCAAGGGCTTCGGCCGTGGTCTCGTCGACGTTCTGGATGCGCACGCCGAGCCAGCCACGGCGGACCTCGCCGAACTCGCGCAGCTGGTCGATGACCTGGGACGCGTTGTTCGACGGTACCGCGAAGCCGATACCGACTGAGCCGCCGGTGGGCGACAGGATCGCCGTGTTGATGCCGATGACCTCGCCGTTCATGTTGAAGAGCGGACCGCCGGAATTGCCCTTGTTGATGGCCGCATCCGTCTGGATGTAGTTGTCGTAGGGGCCGGACTCGATGTTGCGGCCCCGCGCCGAGACGATGCCGGCCGAGACCGAGCCGCCGAGGCCGAAGGGGTTGCCGATGGCGATGACCCAATCGCCCGGTCGCATCTTCTCGGAATCGCCGAACGGGACGGCCTTCAGCGGCTTGCCCGCCTCGGGCTTCACCCGCAGCACTGCGAGGTCGATCTTGGCATCCTTGCCGATGATCTCGGCCTTCAGCTTGGTGCCGTTGTGCAGGATGACCTGGATATCGTTAGCGTCGCCGATGACGTGATTGTTCGTCACCACGATGCCGGAGGCGTCGATGATGAAGCCGGAGCCGAGGGAGTTGGATTTCCGCGGCGAACGCGGACGCTCGGCTTCGCTGCGGTCACCGCCGCCGCGCTGGCCGCGCTTGTTGAAGAACTCCTCGAAGAGGTCCTCGAACGGCGTGCCGGGCGGCAATTGCGGTCCCGAACGCGTGTTCGGGCGGGCCTCGACGGTGGTCGAAGCGGAGATGTTCACCACCGCGTCTGTGACCTGATCGGCGAGGTCGGCGAGCGATTCCGGGCCCTTGGCGTAGGCTGCCGACGGCAGGCCGGTCACGGCGACGGAGGTGGCCAGAGTGACGGCCGCGAGGGCGGAGCACAGGCTGTGACGGAGCGCTCGGGAACGTGGCGCCCGGACGGCGCTCGCAACGGGAACCATGTTCGACCTCTCCTGGTGCAACGATGCCCTTAGATCGTCCGCGTGCCGCGCCGATCAAGAGTCCGGCGGCGAACCAGGGTCCGCCGCCGGTGCGTCATGGGGCCCGCTCCGGCGGGCGCCGGTCGTCAGCGGGCGCTGTCGGTCGATCCGGTGGTGCCGGGCTCGGCCGGGCTGCGTGCGGGAGCACGGGCGGCCGGGGTACCGGGCTGGCGGCCCTGAGGATCGCTGAAGTACCGGAAGAAGTCCGACGAGGGGCTGATCACGAGCCGCGTATCGGAGCCCTTCAGGCCGGTCTCGTAGGCCTGCATGGAGCGGTAGAAGCTGAAGAAGTCCGCGTCCTTGCCGTAGGCTTCCGCCAGGATGCGGTTCTTGTCGGCGTCGCCCTGGCCGCGCAGGGTCTCGGCGGTCTGGGTGGCTTCCGAGATCAGCACCGTCACGTCGCGATCGGCCTTGGCCCGGATCGTCACCGCGGCCTGCTCGCCGTTGGCACGGATATCGGCCGCCTCGCGCTGACGCTCCGTCTTCATGCGGTTGTAGACCGCCGTGCTGTTCTGAGCCGGCAAGTCGACGCGGGTCATGCGCAGGTCGACGATCTCGACGCCGAGCTCCTTCGCCTGCCGGTTCACGTCGGCCTGGATCTGATTCATCAGCTCGGCGCGCTGGGTCCGCACGATGGCGTCGCGGGTCGAACGGGCGAGGAGGTTACGCAGGGCCGAGTTGGTGAAGCTCGCCAGCAGGGTGTTGGCGCGAGCCACGTTGTTGGCCGACTGGTAGAAGCGCAGCGGATCGGTGATCCGATAGCGCGCGAAAGCGTCCACCTCGAGGTTCTGGCGGTCTGTGGTCAGCAAGGTCTGAACCGGCAGATCGAGGTCGAGCACCCGCTTGTCGAACAGTACGACATTCTCGAAGAACGGGATCTTGAAGTACAGGCCGGGCTTGTCGGTGCCGGTCTGGTTCAGCACGGCGCGGACGCCGCCGAAGCGAAGCACCAGGGCCTGCTGCATCTGACCGACGGTGAAGACCGAGGCGTAGAGGCCGACGACCACGGCGGCGGCCGCGATCATGAGGCCTGTGCGGAGCGCTTGGTTGTTCATCGAGCGGCTCCACCGGCTGCATTGCGGGCGCCGAATTCGGCCAGCGGCAGCACCGGCAGCACGCCGGCGGCGCTTGCGCCCGCACCCGTGCCGGATCCGTTCTGATCGATGATCACCTTGTTGACCGAGCCCAGGACCCGCTCCATCGTTTCGAGGAAAATGCGCTCGCGGCTGATGACCGGCGCGATTTTGTAGGAATCGTAGACCTGGGTGAAGCGGGCGGCCTGACCGGTCGCCTCGGCGGTGGCCTGCGTCTTGAACGCTTCCGCCGACTGGACGATCTGCTGCGCCCGGCCGCGTGCCTGCGGCACTACGCTACTCTCGTAGGTGCGAGCATCGTTCTTGGCACGCTCCGCATCCTGCTGCGCGGCGTTCACGTCGAAGAAGGACGGGCGCACCTCCGGCGGGGGCTGCACGCTGACGAGCTGCACAAGCTCGATGCGCACGCCGGCCCCGTACTCGTCGAGCGCCTTCTGGGTGATCTCGCGGACCTCCTGGGCAACGCTCGACTGCTCGTTGGTCAGGATCGGCTGGATGTTGCGGCGACCCACGACCTCACGCATCGCGCTCTCGGCGATGGCCTTGATGGTGCCTTCGGGATTCTCGAGGTTGAAGACGAAGTCGGACGCCTTCAGGGGATTGATGCGCCACTGAACCTCGAAGTCGAGGTCGACGATGTTCTCGTCGCCCGTGAGCATCAGGCTTTCCTCGGGCTTGTCGGCGTTGCGGCTCTGAGAGCCGAGACCCGCGCGATAGCCGATCTGGACGCTGTTGACCTGGCCGACATTGGGCTTGGTTACGGCGCCGATGGGCGCGGGGAAGTTGTAATTCAGGCCCTGGCCGGTGGTGCTGGTGTAGCGGCCGAAGATCGTCTCGATGCCGACCTGCTGCGGCGCCACGGTGTAGAAACCGGTGAGGAGCCATCCGGCGACCACGAGGCCGCCCGCGATGAGGATGCCGCGACCGCCGCCCATCGAGCCGCCCGGGATCACGCCACGGAGACGGTCCTGGCTGCGCCGGAGCAGATCCTCCAGATCGGGCGGCGTCTTACCGCCACCGCCACCGCCGCCGCCCCAGGGGCCACCGCCATTGCCGCCGCCGCCTCGGCCCCAGGGCCCTCCCCCGTTGCCGTTACCGCCGCCGCTCTGATTGCTCCAAGGCATGCTCGCCGATCTCTCCTGTTCCCGCAGCGTCTTCGCCGCACACGAAGCCCACCCGCGCCGCCCGGTCCCACCCTCTCAAGAGGGCGGGCCGGATCTCTCCTGCGCGGACAAGAGTTTCGATCCCGTCGCGACCGGACACTCGCACCTGTGTGGGCGCGCGCAATCCTGTCAAGATTGCCACTTGGGCATCGGCAGACTGAAAGACAACCGTACGGGAACCCATTGCGCAATGGGTCGCGCCCGATGGTTTACGGCCTCAGTCCCGCCGCGCGAGGTCGACGAAGCTGAAGGCGCAGGCATCGTGCTCCCCGGACGGATGCGCTTCGCGATGCGTCTCGCGGTAGAGCGCCCGGTCGAAAGGCGGGAACACGGTGTCTCCCTCCGGCGCGAGGTCGACCTCGGTGAGGTGCAGGCGCTCGGCCTGCGGAAGGGCCAATGCGTAGATCTCGCCCCCGCCGGCCACCATGAGTTCCTCGGCGCCCTCGGCGGCGGCGAGCGCCCCCGACCAATCATGCGCCACGGCGACGCCGGACACCGCGAAGGCGGGGTCGCGGGTCAGCACGATGGTGTGCCGGCCCGGCAGAGGCCGCCCGATCGAAGCGAAGGTCTTGCGTCCCATCAGCAGGGGCTTGCCCATCGTCAGGGCCTTGAACCGGCGCAGATCGCTGCGCAAGCGCCAAATCAGATCATTGTCACGGCCGATGATGCCGTTGCGGGCGACCGCCGCGATGATCGTGATGCGAGGGGGCAAAATTTTCTCGATCAAACTTAAACTGCTACAGGCGCGCGGATGGCGGGATGCGCCTCGTATCCCTCGATAGTTATGTCTTCGAACCTGAACCCGTCGATCGAACGGACAGTTGGGTTAAGCCGCAGACGCGGAAGCGATTTTGGCTCACGCGAAAGCTGGAGATGCGCTTGATCGAGATGGTTTAGGTAGAGATGGGCATCACCTAATGAATGGACAAAATCACCGGGCTGGAGGCCGCAAACTTGCGCAATCATAGAAGTTAGCAGGGCATAGCTCGCTATGTTGAATGGTATGCCCAGGAATACATCTGCGGAGCGCTGGTAAAGTTGGCACGAGAGACGTCCATTCAGAACATAGAATTGAAATAAACAATGGCATGGAGCCAGTGCCATTTTATCCAGTTCTGCTGGATTCCAAGCGGTCACAATTAATCGCCGGGAATCTGGATTCCGCTTAATCTCTTCGACAACCCAACCAATCTGATCTATCGTTTCGTCGGTTGTGCCAGGTTTTTTCCAGGATCGCCACTGCTCACCATAGACTGGGCCCAAGTCCCCACAGGGACTTGCCCACTCATCCCAAATGGTAACACCATTTTGGTGAAGTTTTGATATATTTGTACTTCCAGAAATAAACCATAAAAGCTCATGTATTATAGACCGTAAGTGTAATTTTTTGGTTGTTACCAGTGGAAAACCCTCACTCAGATCGAATCGCATTTGATGTCCGAAAATGGACAGCGTTCCCGTCCCGGTCCGGTCATCCTTGCGGACCCCTTGCTCGAGGATCTTTCTGAGCAGAGAGTGATATTCATGCATAATTAAGAATCTCCACAGGCCATTAGACTGCCCGCGTCAAAACTTTCTCTTAAGAGAAACAACGGTGCGGCCGTCTCAATCTGGGATGCCGATTCTGAGACTCCGCTCGCCGAATTTAGAACTTTCGCCGGGAAGCAACAATAGCTCGGCAGAGGTTGGTCTTCTGCGGCAATCACGTCGGGGCGAGCACGTATGCGATCATCGCGAGGTTGCTCCAGGCATGGAGCAGGATTCCGGGCCAGAGCCGTCCGCTGCGCCAGCGCACCCAGCCCAGCACCAGGGCGAGCGGGATCAGCGAGAGCGGCCGGGCGATCCCGGCCGGTGTCAGGTGCGCGGCCGCGAAGAGCAGCCCGGTCGCCGCGATCGCCGCGCCGGGCGACAGGAAGCGGCGCGCCCTGTCGTAGAGGGCGCCACGTACGAGCAACTCCTCCGCGATCGGCGCCAGGATCAGCACGTAGGCGAGCCAGAGTGCCGCCGCCCCCGTGGTGAGCCCCGGTGCCAGGGAGGTGTGCCGCCGGATCGGCATCTGCAGGAGCTCGGCGGTGCCGGTAACCCAGGTGATGTGGATGAGGGGCCAGACCAGCAGGAGGAGCGCGAGGCGGTGCGGCGTCAGCCCGGGCGCAGACGCGGCTCCGGGGGCGGGGCGCGCCAGCGCGAGGGCGCGACGCCAGTCCGGCCCCGCGCGCCAGCGAACCGCCGCGACCACCAGGATCGCCAGCAGGGCCTGTCGGATCACATCGATGGCGAGTTCCCGCATGGCGAGCTGGCGCGGTTGCAGGCGCGGCCGGGCCGTCGTCCAGCTTCCCAAGCCGTCGAGCCAGTCGGCGCCGACGCGAACGATGACGAGGGCAAGGAGGGTCGCGAGCGCCAGGGCGAGGAAGCCCCAGAAGGCGAGACCCGCCAGACCGGCCGTCAGCCGAAGGGCCGATTGCAGCCTCGCGCTTCGTGGTGATCGCACGGGTCGAGGCGCGTCGTGCGAAGGCGCCACCTCGGCAGGCGCCGCCGCACCATCATCGGGCTTCAAATGAGCGCCCTCTCCCTATATGGTCGCGCCGTTGGCCGGCGTCCCTGGTAAAGGTCCGTGCCCCGGGCGCGTTCCCGTGCCGTGGCCCCGCCCCGAGACCAGGACGGTATCCGGGCGCGGCGCTTCGAACCACGGGCTTTTGGACGCAAGGCCCCGAGGCTCGACAGGCTCGGCGTTTTGACGGAAGCTCCGGACGTGCCATCGGGTGGCGGGCCAGCGATTCCGGCTTGAATCCGGGACGATGGGCGCGCAAGGCAAGTCCTGCGGGCTCGGGGCCCGCGCACGGCATAGTTTCTGGGAGCGCCGGGTCACGGCCGCCTCCAGTCGATTTTCATCCGACCCGGGGCGCCATCACGGCGCGCGACGGCGGGCAGGGACCGGGCATAAGCGACCGCAGATGGCAGACGATCTGATCCGCTACGATCTCCTGGTGCAGGATGCCCTGCGCGGCGTGGTGCGCAAGGTGCTGACCGACGCGGCCCGGGAGGGCCTGGCGGGGGAGCATCACTTCTACGTCTCGTTCCGCACGGAGGCGCCGGGCGTGCGCATGTCGCAGCGCCTGCGCGAAAAGTACCCGCAGGACATGACAATCGTCCTCCAGCATCAGTTCTGGGATCTCGGCGTCACCGAGCACACCTTCGAGGTCGGGCTCTCTTTCTCGGGCGTGCCGGAGCGTCTGCTGGTGCCGTTCGACGCGCTGACCGGGTTCTTCGATCCCTCGGTCCAGTTCGGTCTGAAATTCGACCTCAGCGAGAGCACGGAAGACGTCTCCGCCGAGGATGTCGAGGCGGATGGCGCGTCGGCCGGGAAGACCGCGCCGCGGGGTGCCGCGTCCGAGCCGACCGAGATGAAGCCGAAGGGGACGGGTCTGGCGACCATCGGAACGCCATCGGTGCCGAAACTGATTCCCGGCACGGCCGCGACGGCCTCGGCCACCAAGTCTGATGCGAAGTCGGAGGCGAAGGCCGGGGACGGCACCGATCCCAAGGTGCCGCCGGCGAAGAAGTCGGAGGACGGCCAGGAGAGCGGCGCCGAAGTCGTCAGCCTGGACGCGTTCCGCAAGAAGAGCTGAGGCGGCACGACCGGACCGCTTCCACGCCGCGCATCGCTCGTCAGTCAGCGAGGCCCTTGGCCTCGCCGCGCGGCCTCACCGTCATGTGAAGCCCGTGCTCGGGCCGCAGCGTCACCCGATGCAGCGGCATCACCGGCGCGTGGTCCTCGGCCAAGCTGAAGCGGGCCGCGCGTGTGATATGCGCGAGGACCACCACCGCCTCCTGGAGCGAAAAACTCTGGCCGATGCAGACGCGCGGCCCGGCCCCGAACGGCAGGTAGGCGAAGCGCGGGATATCGGCCCTGGCCTCGGGCAGGAAGCGCTCGGGCATGAAGGCCTCGGGCTCCTGCCAGAGGGTCTTGTGGCGGTGCAGCACGTAGGGTGCCACCATCACAAGCGAACCCTTCGGAATCTTGATGCGGCCGATCCGGTCGTCCGCGATGGCCTGTCGGCTCATGAAGGGCACCGGCGGGAAGAGCCGCATGGTCTCCTCCATCACGGCCTTCGTGAAGGGCAGCGCGTCGGCGTCGAAATCCACGCCCGGCGGGACGGCATCGACCTCCGCCTCCACTCGGGCGCGGGCCGCCGGGTCCTGCGACAAGCAGTAGAGCGCCCAGGTGAGCGCGTTGGCGGTGGTCTCGTGTCCGGCGGCGATGAAGGTGACGATGTTGGCCTTTACCTCGAGATCGGTGAGGCCCTGCCCCGTTTCGGGGTCCTGTGCCTTCAACAGCAGCGTGAGAAGGTCGCTCGGGGCGGCGTCGCGTTCGATCAGGGCGCGTCGGCGCGCGATGAGTTCGTCCACCACCTCGGCGAAGAATCGGATCGCCGGCCGCGCCCGCAGCCGACCGATGCGCGGGATGAAGCCGGGCAGGCCGAATACGTCGAGGGGGTCGATCGGCCCGACCGATTCGAGGAAGCGGGTGATGGCGCGCCCCAGCGCATCGGGATCGCTGGCGAGCCCCTGCGTGAAGATCGTCCGTTCCAGCACGTCGAGGGTGACGCGGGTCATCTCCAGGGCGACGTCGATGCTGGCCCCCTCGCGGCGTGCCAGCCGGCGCGCCATACGGGCGCCGGCGGCGTTCATGGCCACGTTGAAGCCGAGCACGTGCCGCGCCGAGAAGATCGGCGCGAGCGTCCGGCGCTGCAGCTTCCACTCCTCGCCCTCGGCGGTGAGCAGGCCGTTTCCGAGTCCCGGGGCGAGGACGCGCCGCTGCAGGTCGTCCTTGCGGTAGTTGGCGGCGTTCTCGACGTAGAGGTAGCGGATCAGGGCCGGATCGCTCACCACGGTGACTCGGCCAAGGGCCCCCTCGGCGGCCACGACCGGCTTCTCGAAATGCACGTCAAGCCAGGTCGTGAGCGGATTGGCGCGCGCCGCTCTCAGGAACCCGAACAGCCCCGGCTGCTCACGCAGGGGCTTCGGGACCACCGGCCGGAAGCGCACGGGCGCGACGGGTTCAACGAGGGCGGCACGCGACATCGAGGACAACTCCGGGCCCGATGAGGGCTGATAAGGCATGACATTTCAGCGCCGGGCACACGGCCCGCTGAGGATGCGCCATCGCGGTTTGAATGCGTGCGGTTTAAGTAGGGTCCGCTTTAGCCAGACGAAGAGGCCACGATGTCGCCCACCGAGACGCCCGCCACCCGCACCGAGTCCGACACCTTCGGCCCGATCGAGGTTCCGGCGCATCGCTACTGGGGCGCGCAGACGCAGCGCTCGATCCAGAACTTCAAGATCGGCACGGAGCGGATGCCGGCGCCCCTCGTCCACGCCCTCGGCATGGTCAAGCAGGCCGCCGCCCTGGTGAACCAGGACCTCGGCGCCCTCGACCCGAAGGTGGCTCAGGCCGTCGCGGCCTCGGCGGCCGAGGTGGTCTCCGGCGAGCACGACCAGGAATTTCCCCTGGTGGTCTGGCAGACCGGCTCCGGCACCCAGTCGAACATGAATGCGAACGAGGTGATCGCCAGCCTCGCCAACGAATTGCTGGGTGGTAAGCGCGGCGGCAAGTCGCCGGTCCACCCCAACGACCACGTCAATCGCGGTCAGTCCTCGAACGACGTGTTCCCAACCGCGATGCACATCGCGGTCTCGCGCGAGATCAACGATCGGCTGCTGCCGGCCCTGAAGCACCTGCACGACGCGCTCCATGCCAAGTCCGAGTCCTTCGCCTCCATCGTCAAGATCGGTCGCACCCATCTGCAGGACGCGACCCCGGTCTCGCTCGGCCAGGAATTTTCCGGCTACGTCGCGCAGGTGGCGCTCGGCACCGAGCGCGTGAAGGCGACGCTGCCGGGCGTGCTGGCGCTCGCCCAGGGCGGCACGGCGGTGGGCACCGGCCTCAACGCGCATCCCGAGTTCGCGGAAAAGTTCGCCGCCAAGGTCGCGGAGCTGACCGGCCTGCCCTTCACCTCGGCTGCCAACAAGTTCGAGGCGCTGGCGACCCACGATGCCCTGGTGTTCACGCAAGGCGCGCTGACCGCCCTGGCCTCGGGCCTGTTCAAGATCGCTCAGGACATCCGATTCCTCGGCTCGGGCCCGCGCTCGGGCCTCGGCGAACTCTCGCTGCCGGAGAACGAGCCCGGCTCGTCGATCATGCCCGGCAAGGTCAACCCGACCCAGTGCGAGGCCCTCACGATGGTCTGCGCCCAGGTGATCGGAAACGGCACCACCGTGAGCTTCGCCGGCAGCCAGGGCAATTTCGAGCTGAACGTGTTCAAGCCTGTCATCGCCAACGCGGTGCTGCAGTCGATCCGCATCCTCGCCGACGCGGCGGTGAGCTTCACCGACAACTGCGTCGTCGGCATCAAGGCCAACGAGGACAAGATCGCCGATCTGATGAGCCGCTCGCTCATGCTGGTGACCGCCCTCGCCCCCTCGATCGGCTACGACAAGGCCGCCGAGATCGCCAAGACCGCGCACAAGAACGGCACCACCCTCAAGGAGGAGGCCCTGCGCCTCGGCTACGTCACGGCCGAGGAGTTCGAGCGCGTGGTGCGTCCGGAGACGATGCTGGCGCCCAGCGCCGAATAAGGGAGCCGACCGGCATGGCGGAGATCATCAACCTGCGCCAGGCCCGCAAGGACCGGGCGCGGGTGGAGAAGGAGGCGAAGGCGGCGGACAACCGGATCGCCTTCGGCCGCCCGAAGAAGGCCAAGACTCTGGCCGAGGCAAAGAAGGCGATCGAGGTCTCGCGCCACGAGGGCCACAAGCTGATGGGGCCGGATTCGGAGGGGTGATGGGGGACGCGACGCGTGACCCTCCCCCGCAGAGGGGGGAGGGTTGGGATCGGCGATGACCACCGGCGTCACCAAGCGCTCCGTAATGATCGCCGGCCACCGGACCAGCGTGTCCCTGGAGGACCCGTTCTGGGAGGCCCTGCGGGCGATCGCTGCGGCGCGCGGCCAGTCCGTCCAGGCCCTGATCGGCGCCATTGATGCCGGGCGGGAAGGCCAGAACCTCTCATCCGCCATCCGGGTGTTCGTACTGGCGAGCGTGCGGGCGCAGGCCTGACGGCCACGCGGTCGTCGGGCGGCGGATGTCCAGCAGGCTGTAGGAGGCCGGCGCGCCGAAGGTCCGGCGGAACGCGTTGGCGAAATGCGCCTGGTCGGCGAACGCCGCTTCGTGCGCGGCCCGTGTGAAGTTGGCGCCCTGCACGACGGCCTCGATGGCGCGCCGCATGCGCAGCCAGCCCCGATAGCGCCGGAACGGGACGCCCATGGCCGCGCTGAACAGGTGCTGCATCCGGGAGGAGGACAGGGACGCCGCCGTGGCGAGCCGTCCCGCGCTCAGTTGGGCGTCCGGCCGGGCGCGCAGTTCGACGAGTATCCTCGCGATCCGGGGATCGACCGGCAGATCGGTCCGCCGGCCTGCGAAATCGGAGAGGTCGGCGATGGCTGCGCCGGCCCAGTCGCAGGCGTCGCGCCGCTCGAACAGCGCCCGCAAGGCGCCGACCTCCCCGCTCCGGCCCACGAGGGCGCTGCCGACCGGATCGGCCGGGCCCATCAGCCCGGCGAGGGCGCGTGCTCCGGCATCGGGCTCACGGTAGAGGACGCCGAGGGGATCGCCGCCGCAGCTGAGTTCGTGCGGCATCCCGGCCGGGACGAAGGCCGTGCGGCAGGTGATCCAGTCCCCCGGCTGGAAGCGGATGCGGAAGGTGCCGTAGAGCCCCGCGAGGTAAACCGGGGCGCCGTGCTGATGGCTCGCGTTGTAGGCGAGCGGGCCGGCGAAGAGCGTGTGTCCCCCCTCCACATGCCAAATCGGGCCGGGTGACGCGCCGGCCGGCGCAGCACGTTCGTTCAAGCCGGGCCCCTCCCGCCGCGATAGACCCGTTGGCAACCGGTCCCGCGAGCATCTTGACGGAACCGGGCTCCTCGGGAAACACCCAGCGATGACCGAACTCACCCGCCGTCATCTCGCCGCAACCCTGGCCGCCGGCCTCGTCCTGCCGAGGTCCGCGCTCGCAGCCATGCCAACGCCGCCGCTGGCCGCCGGGCTGCACCAGATCTCCCTCGGCGCCTTCACCGTCACCACGTTTCGCGACGCCGACGTCGCCATCGACGGGCCCTGGCCGATCGTGGGCGAGGACCGCCCGAAAGCCGAGGTCGAGGCCCTGATGCGGGAGAACGGGCGTCCGCCGGACCGCTTCAAGCCCGGCTTCACGCCGATCCTCGTCCGGACCGGCCGCCAGACCGTCCTGTTCGACAGCGGCAACGGTGAGGTCGGGTTCGTGCCGCGTCCGGCCGGTGGACAATTGGCGCGCCTCGTGCGGCAGGCGGGCCTGTCGCCGGACGCGATCGACCTCGTGGTGCTGACCCACTGCCACACAGACCATATCGGTGGGCTTCTAGAGGACGGACGGCCGCTCTTCCCCAGAGCTGGGTACGTGCTGGGGGAACGGGAATTCGCCTTCTGGCGGAGCGACGACCGTCTCGCGGGCGCGCCGGACGACAACGAATTCAAGTCGGCCCGCGTCTTCCGCAGCCACCTGCTTCCACTGGCGGAGCGTATCCGCTTCATGGAGCCCGGGCAGAACGTGGTCCCGGGCATCGATGCGGTGGCGGCCTTCGGCCACACGCCGGGCCACCTCGCCTTCCACGTGGAGAGCGAAGGCCAGCGCATGCTGGTCTGGGGCGACTGCGCCCATCACGAGGTCGCCTCCCTGGCACGGCCCGACTGGCACGCCCTGTTCGACATGGACAAGGCGGCCGGCGCCGCGACTCGCCGGACGATCTACGACATGGCCGCCACCGATCGCATCCTCGTCGCCGGCTACCACACCGCCTTTCCGTCCCTCGGCCATGTCGTCCGCGACGGCGCCGGGTACCGCTGGATTCCGATGGCGGACCCCATCCAGCGCTAAAGCGACGGCCTATTCCGCCGCCAGCAGCGTCCGCTCGGGCAGTCCCTCCAGAGCCACCGGCTTCGGGCCGCCGGTCGCCCAGTCGAGCAATTCCGCGGTGTGGACGATCGGGATCGCCGTGCCCTTACCGATCTGGGTGGCGCAGCCGATATTGCCGGTGGCGATGACGTCGGGGCGCATCCGCTCGATATTGGCGACCTTGCGGTCGCGCAGGCGGTTGGCGATCTCGGGCTGGAGGATGTTGTAGGTGCCGGCCGAGCCACAGCAGATGTGGCCCTCGGGCACGTCCTTCACGATGAAGCCCGCCGACTTCAGGAGGTTCTTCGGCTCGGTGCGAATGCCCTGGCCGTGCTGCATCGAGCAGGCCGAGTGGTAGGCGACCACGAGGTCGGTCTCGACGATCGGCGGCATCAGACCGATGGTGGCCACGTACTCGGTGACGTCCTTGGCAATGGCGGAGACGCGCTTGGCCTTCTCCGCATAGGCCGGGTCTTCGCGGAACATGAAGCCGTAATCCTTGATCGTCGTGCCGCAGCCCGAGGCGGTGACGAGGATTGCATCGAGGCCGGCGCCATCCATCTCGGCGATCCAGGCGTCGATGGTCCGCTGCGCTTGGGCGTGCGACGCGTCCGCCTTGCCCATGTGATGGGTGAGCGCACCGCAGCACCCCTCCCCCTTCGCCTGGACCACCTCGACCCCGTGCCGGGTCAGCAGACGGATCGCCGCCTCGTTGAAGTCGGGGCGCAGGACGCTCTGGGCGCAGCCGCGCAACAGCGCGACCCGGCCGGTCCGGGCGGGCGCGGTTTCGCCGTGCAAGGCCGCGCTCGCTTCCAGGGCGCGCGTCTCGGGCGGGAAGGTGCCAGGCCGGTCGGTCGGGTTGCGGTTCGGCAGGTGGGTCGGGGCGAGGTCGAGCATGGCCGCAAGGCGGTTGCCGACCCGCGGCAGCCGCGCCACCAGGGGCCGGAACGGGGCGCCGAGCTTCGCCCCAAGGAGGGCGAGGCGGAAGCGGTTCGGGTAGGGCAGCACGAAGGCCAGCACGCTGCGGAGCAACCGGTCGCTCAAGGGACGCCGATAGGTTTCCTCGATATGCGCCCGGGCATGGTCGACGAGGTGCATGTAATGCACCCCTGACGGACAGGTCGTCATGCAGGACAGGCACGAGAGGCAGCGGTCGACATGCTTGACCACTTCCGGCACCGCCGGCTTTCCACCTTCGAGCATGTCCTTAATCAGATAGATCCGCCCGCGCGGGGAGTCGAGTTCATCGCCGAGGAGCAGATAGGTCGGACAGGTCGCGGTGCAGAAGCCGCAATGGACACAGGTCCGCAGAATCTTCTCGGACGCCGCCATGGCCGGATCGGCGAGCTGCGTCAGGCTGAAATTGGTCTGCACGGCGTGTCCTCGGGTCCACCCTCGCGCCGTCCATCGGGTCCGGCTCGCGGCGGGCCCGTGGCGGCATCGTCGTTCTTGAACCGTCAGTCTAGAGCGTCTTGCAGCCGTTGCCGAGCCTTGGAATCGCTCCGAACAGCGCCGTCGGCGCGGCCTTGTCCCGCAGCGCCCGGCCGGGTCCCGTCTCAGATGCCGGCATACATCCGGCCGGGATTGAACAGGCCCTTCGGATCATGCGCCGCCTTGATGCCGGTGGTGATCCGCATCAGCGGCTCGGAGAGCGGTTCGAACACCGGCACGGCGGCGCGGACGGCATCAGGCGCGCGCACCAGCGTGGCGTGGCCACCCTCCGCCCGCACAGCCGTCCGAATGATCTCCGCGCCGGCATCGCCGGACGCATCCGTCGCGAGCCAGATCAGGCCGCCGCCCCAGTCATAGAACCAACGGGCGTCGCGCCGGGCGCCGATCGCGGCGGTCACGGCGGGGCCGCGGGTCGGCGCGGTCGAGATGCGCCAGATCGCGGAATCGCGGGGCTCGGCGAAGGCGACCGCATCGCGGATGCGCGCCCAGAGCACAGTCCCGGCCTCGCCCTCGACGATCTCGGGCTGGCCGAAGCGCTTGAGCAGGCGGCGCAGTTCCTCAAGGCGGTAGTCGATCGACTCCGAGAAGCCCTCGATCCGCATCAGCGTGCGCGGGCCGGCCCCCTCGATCCCGCCGGGCAGGTGAGCGGCACCGGTGAGTTCGAAGGGCGAACCCAGGGCCGCGCTCAGGGCCGCGATGGCGCGGGCATCGTCCAGGTCCGCGAACACCAGGGTGGCGACCCGCTCCTGGACGGGCAGCACCTTGAACGTCACCTCGGTGAGGAGGCCGAGGGTGCCCCAGGAGCCGGCCATCAGCTTCACGAGGTCGAGGCCCGTGACGTTCTTCATCACGCGGCCCCCCGACTTGATCGCCTCGCCGCGTCCGTTGACGAAGCGTACGCCGATCAGGCTGTCGCGCGCGGCACCCGCGTTGATGCGGCGCGGCCCGGAATTGTTGGCCGCCGCCACAGCACCGAAGGTCGGCTCGCCGGTGGTGCCCATCAGGGGGCGGTGGTCCATGGGCTCGAAGGGCAGCATCTGCCCGCGTGCGGCCAGCATCGCCTGGACCTCGGCGAGCGGCGTCCCGGCCCGGGCGGCGACGACCATCTCGGCGGGCTCGTAGAGGGTGATGCCGGTGAGGCTCGCGCCGGAGAGCGTGGCTTCATCCTGGGCCGGCCGGCCGATACCGCTCTTGGTCCCGCCGCCGACGAGGCGAAGCCGCTCGGATGTGGCGGCTGCCGCGCGGACGATCTCGGCCGCCGCACCCTCGTCGTGAGGCTCGTACGAATGCATGGTTTCCTGCCCGATCCGGGATGCTCTGCGGCATCCGCGACCCTGTCCCTGAGGGCGCCACCTTAGAACAGGATCAGGGCGATGACATCTGCCGATGCAGGCCTAATCGGCGCCCGCCGGCTTCGCCGCACCGGAGACGCCGCGCCCGAAGCGCGCCTCGGCATGGGCGCGCAGGCCGGCGATGTCGAAGATCCAGACCAGGGCGGCGTAGATAAGCATCCCGAGGGGGATGCTTAAGGCAAGGCACCGGGCCGGCTCGATGTGGCGCAGGGGCTGGAGGCAGAGCGCCATCGCCAGGGATGCGATTCCGGCCGCCAGGATGTCCCACCACGGCAGGGCCAGCCGGTCCCGGCCGGTGAGCGCGCGCAGGGCAAGGAGCAGCGTCGCGGCGGCGAGGCCCAGCGTCTGCGCGATCGCGACTCCCTCGGAACCGAGGTGCTGCGGCAGGACCCAGAGCCCGGCGGCGTTGACGAGGAGCCCGACGAGGGCGGCGGCGATGACCGGCCGGGTGCGCCGCCGGATCTGGAAGATCGGGTTCAGGGCGAAGTTCATCATCGCGAGGCAGAAGAAGCCGGGGACCATCAGGCCCGCATAGGCCGCGAAGGGACCCCGGAAGGCCTCCGGTACCACCAGGGCCTGGAGCGCCGGAAGGACGACCCAGAACCCGACCGCGCAGGGCAGCAGAAGTGCCACCACCACGCCGGTGTTCCGGGCGACCTGACGCTCGGCGGCCTCTCGGCCCTCGTGCTCCTCGACCCGCACGGCGAGCTGGAACAGCAGCAGATCGAGGGCGGTGCCGAGGGTGCCGATGCTGCGGGTGGTGACGTCGGCGGCCAGCGCGAAATACCCGGCCTCCGCAAGCCCGCCATGCGCCGCGATGCTGCCCCGGTTGATGAAGGGGAGGAGCTGGTAGATCGCGTTCGCAGCGATCAGCGGCAGGCCATAGGCAACGAAGAGCCGCCAGGTCTCGCGCAGGCGCACCCGCTGGCGGGGCGCGACGGGGTCGCGCAAGGGGCGGTGCAGGAACGCGATCGCGAGGGCTTGGCTGATCCCGGCGGCGGCAAGCACCCAGACCGGCTGCGGAAAGAACCAGGCCGCACCCGCCATCATGACGAAGGAGAGGACGTTCTTCACGGCGACCAGCCGGAAGTAGAGGCCGCCGTCGAAGCGGGCGCGGGCGAGCGCCGCATGATAATCGAAGATGCCGATGCCGATGGCCGCGAGAGCAGCACCGGCCGCAATCGCGAGATGCCCTTCGGGCCCCGGCTCCACGACGATGCCGAGGGCGGCCGAGAGGAATGCCGCCCCGAGCAGGCCCAGCGTCAGCACCGCGTAGGCCCGGTCGAGCCCCTGCCGGATCCAAGGCTCATCGTGGCGGACCCGGGTGGAGTAGAACCGGGTCGCCGAGAGGCGCAGCCATTCGAACAGAACGGTGTTGGCCACGATGGCGCCGGCCGTCGCCAGGGCGAACAGGCCGAAATCGGCCGGTCCCAGCAACTGGGCGATGAGCAGGCCGAGGACGAAGTTTAGTCCGGCATTGAGGACGAAGGCAGCGATCACGGCCATGGCGCGGACGAATCATCCTCGGGCGCCGGCTTGGGGATGCCGCCGCGATGCGCGGGTCTAGCGCGGGCGAGCAAACATTCCGTCAACCGGTCACAACCAGCCCCGAATCCGAAAGAAAACGATCGGAATGATGGCGCTGATCAGGATCAGCGCGAGGCCGTAGGGGTACCCGTAGGCCCATTCGAGCTCGGGTATGTGCTTGAAGTTCATGCCGTACATCGAGGCGATCAGAGTCGGGGGAATGCCGACGACGGAGGCCACGGTGAGCACCCGGAACGTGTTGTTCTGCTCGATGCTGATCAGGCCCAGCGTCGCGTCGAGGAGGAACTGCACGTTCTCCGAAAGCCGGATCTCGAACTCGTCGAGGGAGGCGATGTCACGGCGCACCGCCTCGAAACGCGGCACCTGTTCCTCGCCCAGCATCTGCTCGCACTCGTTGGCGACGAAGGGCACGATCCGCTCGAGGCCGAGGAGGCTGGAGCGGATCTTGCCCAGCGCCTTGCCGCGCCGCCCGATGCCGCGCAGGATCCGGCGCAGCGCCAGGTCGCGGCGGCGCGGCGTCTGATTGGGCGGGCGGACGTCGCCCGCTGCGGTGCTGCGCACGTCGAAATCGAAGATCCGCGTCGAGAGGGAGTCCAGATCGGCGCCCATCTCCTCCAGGGCATCCGCGAGGCTGTCGACCAGTTCCTCCATGAGCAGGAGGAAGATCTCGGTGCTGGTGGTGCCGGGTCCGTCCCCCTCGTCGATCCGCTTCCGCACCTCCGCGAAGGCGCGCAGGTCGTGGAAGCGCACGGTGACGAGGCGATCCTTCGTCAGCACGAAGCCCAAGGGTTTGAGCTGCGAATCGAGCTTGTCGAAGGTGATCATCGGTGTGGACAGCGAGAAGCCGTGCTTCAGGCGCCGCAGCCGGCTCGAGTTCTCGACCTCGCTCAGGGCCTTTCGCGAGGGAACGCGGATCCCGGTGGCGGCCTCGACCCGTTGCGCCTCCTCGGCGCTCGGATCTTCGAGATCGATCCAGACCACGTGGGGCGGATAGGCGGTCCCGGGCGCGTCGGCGCCTGTCGAAGAAGCCTCTGTCTCGACCGCGCCCTGCGGACCGTGGAGCTTGATCATCCGCGAAGGACTTTCCGTCGGGCTGGAAAAAACGAGAACGAACCCGTCGTCGAACCGTCGCCAGACCCTGCGACAGTCTTGACTCGACGGCCCCATACGCCTAATTCGGCGCCAGCGTTAGCACTCACCCAAAGAGAGTGCTAACGGCTCGGGTTGAGCGCGCTGCCGCGCCGCATCAACGCCATCCACGAATTTGAAGCAAGAGGGCAGCTCATGAAGTTCCGTCCGCTGCACGACCGTGTCGTCGTCCGCCGCATCGAAGGCGAAGAGAAGACGAAGGGTGGCATCATCATCCCGGATACCGCCAAGGAGAAGCCGCAAGAGGGCGAGATCGTCGCCGTCGGCCCCGGCGCCCGTGACGAGGCCGGCCGCGTGAACCCGCTCGACGTCAAGGCCGGTGACCGCGTCCTGTTCGGCAAGTGGTCCGGCACCGAGGTGAAGATCGATGGTCAGGACCTCCTGATCATGAAGGAATCCGACATCATGGGCGTCGTCGCTTAAACAGCGGCCTGCCCTCTTCCTTCGTCCCCCATCCAAGCCCTTTGAGCGCGCTCTCCCCTTGAGCGCCTCGGGGCTTCCCACAGCATGAGGAATTAAACATGGCAGCGAAAGAAGTACGCTTCGGCTCCGATGCCCGCGAGAAGATGCTGCGCGGCGTCGACATCCTGGCGGACGCCGTCAAGGTGACGCTCGGCCCCAAGGGCCGCAACGTCGTCATCGAGAAGAGCTTCGGCGCCCCCCGCATCACCAAGGACGGCGTCACCGTCGCCAAGGAGATCGAGCTCGCCGACAAGTTCGAGAACATGGGCGCCCAGATGGTGCGCGAAGTGGCCTCGAAGACCAACGACATCGCGGGCGACGGCACCACCACCGCCACCGTCCTGGCCCAGGCCATCGTCCGTGAAGGCGCCAAGTACGTCGCCGCCGGCATGAACCCGATGGACCTGAAGCGCGGCATCGACCTCGCCACCACCGCCGCCGTGAAGGACATCACGAGCCGCGCCAAGAAGGTCGCCTCGTCCGAGGAAGTTGCCCAGGTCGGCACCATCTCGGCCAACGGCGACAAGGAAATCGGCGAGATGATCGCCCACGCCATGCAGAAGGTCGGCAACGAGGGTGTCATCACCGTCGAGGAGGCCAAGACGGCCGAGACCGAGCTCGACGTCGTCGAGGGCATGCAGTTCGACCGCGGCTACCTCTCCCCGTACTTCATCACGAACGCGGAGAAGATGGTCGCCGAGCTCGAGGACCCCTACATCCTCATCCACGAGAAAAAGCTCTCGTCGCTCCAGGCGATGCTGCCGGTTCTCGAGGCCGTGGTGCAGACCGGCAAGCCGCTCGTCATCATCGCCGAGGACATCGAGGGTGAGGCGCTCGCCACGCTCGTCGTGAACAAGCTGCGCGGCGGCCTCAAGGTCGCGGCCGTCAAGGCTCCGGGCTTCGGCGATCGCCGCAAGGCCATGCTCGAGGACATCGCGATCCTGACCCAGGGTCAGATGATCGCCGAAGACCTCGGCATCAAGCTCGAGAACGTCACCCTCCCGATGCTCGGCCGCGCCAAGCGCATCCGCATCGAGAAGGAGACCACCACGATCATCGACGGTCTCGGCGAGAAGGCGGACATCGAAGCTCGCGTGGGCCAGATCAAGGCGCAGATCGAGGAGACCACCTCGGACTACGACCGTGAGAAGCTGCAGGAGCGCCTGGCCAAGCTCGCCGGCGGCGTCGCGGTCATCCGCGTCGGCGGCGCGACCGAGGTCGAGGTCAAGGAGAAGAAGGACCGCGTCGACGACGCGCTCAACGCCACCCGCGCTGCGGTGGAAGAGGGCATCGTCCCCGGCGGCGGCACCGCTCTGCTCCGCGCCCGTGAGGCCGTCCGCGCCCTCACCAGCGACAACCCGGACGTCCAGGCCGGCATCAAGATCGTGCTGAAGGCCCTTGAGGCCCCGATCCGCCAGATCGCCGCCAACTCCGGCGTCGAGGGCTCGATCGTGGTCGGCAAGATCACCGACAACACCTCTTCGATCACCTACGGCTTCAACGCCCAGACCGAAGAGTATGTCGACATGATCCAGGCCGGCATCGTCGACCCGGCCAAGGTCGTGCGCACCGCCCTGCAGGACGCCTCCTCGATCGCCGGCCTCCTCGTCACCACCGAAGCCATGATCGCCGATGCTCCGAAGAAGGACAGCGCCGGCGGCGGCATGCCGGGCGGCGGCGGCATGGGCGGCGGCATGGGCGGCATGGACTTCTAAGAAGTCCGGCTCTTGCCCCACTGACTTCCTGGACGATGTCCGGACCCGCGCAAGCGGGCCCGGACGGCGGGAGAGTCAGGCGGCTGCCATCCTCGACACGACGAAAAAGGGGTCGCCGGAAGGCGGCCCCTTTTTCATGCTCCATGCGGCCGCGATGCCCGAGCGGGCCCGGTGGCTCTCGCGAAAACCCGTTGCGATGGCCACGCCCAAGCGGGAACCGTCCGCGACCGGGCGTCGTGTGAGGTCCGCCTAAGCCTTGCCCTTGGCCTTGGATTTGTCCTTGCGGGGAGGCGGATCGTGGTCCTGTCCGTCCCAGCGCGCGGTGAAGGCGGGGCTTCCGATGGCCCGGACCACCGGGGCGGCGGCCGGAGCCGACGGGCGGGGCGTCCGGACCGTCTTTCCACCGGCGCACGGTTCGGCGCCGCCCGCCAGAACCACGATCTGGCGGCGCAGCCAATGGGGCGGGGCGGTCATGCCGTCGGGATGGCGTGGATCGAATCGGGCCACGAGGGTCCGCGCCTCGGCCTCGGTGAGGTCGTCGGCCACGAGGGTGAAGACCTCGTGGCCGAGGCATTCGTACATCCGGCGCAGACCGGACAGGGTGAGGGTCTTCGCCTTGAGCTGCCGGATCACGAGGGCGCGGGCCGCTCTGGCGGCTTCCCCCACGATGTCGGGAAATGCGTCCGGCGCCGCCATGATCGCCTTGAGGAGGGCAAGGCCATCCACGTCAAGCGGCACGGAAGATATCCTTCACTTCACCGATCAGCGGGCTGAGAATAGTGGAGACGTGCGCCCCGTACTTGGCCGAGAAGGTCGGCGATACGGCGCGCGGCATCAGAGCTTGCGCCAGGGAGGCGGCCTGCGGGATCCGCGTCGCGAGCAGGCGGAACCCGGCATTGTCCGCTGCTGCCTCGGTCTCCAGCCGGGCGAGGATCGTCTGGTGCTGACGAATCTGCCGCTGGAAGCGCGTCACCAGGACGTAGGGCGGACGCGGAGGGGCGGACACGTCCTTGTCCCGCGCCTGCTCCCAGATGATCTGGATGAAGGCGTCCAGGCCATAGGTCGAGAGATAGTCGGGAATCGAGGTGACGAGCACGAGGTCGGCGCCACGGATGGCGACCTCGGTCATCGGCGAAAGTCCGGGCGCGCAATCGAACAGAACGTAGTCGTAGGCCCGCGCCAGGGGCCGGAACTCCTCCGCGAAGATCCTGCGCAGCTTGGCGTCGATCTCCCGCATCGACAGGTTCCGGGCGGTCAGCGAGTAGAGGATCTCCCGTTCGACCAAGCGCAGATGCGGCCCTGCCGGCAGCAGGACGAGGGCGAGGGGCTCGCCCCGATGCATCGTCATGCTCACGCCTGCACGGATGCGGGGCTGAAGCAGAGGTTTTTCGCGGGCGATGAGCTTGAGGGCGAGGTAGGCTTCGAGAGTTCGCCCGTGCGCGATCAGCTCGGCCAGAAGGACCTCGCCCGCGAGACAGACCGACACGCTCGCCTGCGGATCGAGATCGACAACGAGTACGCGGGCACCGTCGGCGGCCAGGGCCTCCGCCAGCATGAGGACCGTCGTGGTCTTGCCAACGCCGCCCTTCATGTTGGCGACCGCAATCAGCTTGCCGGTCATGCCCACGCCCCCTCCCGCGCTCGTCTCCCAAGAACCCGGCCTGCTCTTGCTATGTCAGGCGCTTTATCGGATTTCGGAGAGACGACGTAGGCTAGTTCGTTGCGTGAGTCTTGCCTGAACAGTCCAGGCGGTCGAAAAACCCTGTGGTTATCGAAGTCCGGTCATGTCGCCGGATCGTGGCGATCGCCTCGCGGGGACGCGCGGGACTCAGCGCCCGAAGATGCCCTTCAAGAACTGGGCGGTGCGATTGCGCTTCTTCTTGCGCTCCAGTTCGTTGGCGTCCTTGACCCAGGCGACCTGCACCACCCGGCGCTCGCCCTCGAACGGCTCGTGGCCGTGCCAGGAATTGTCGGCCCTCAGGAAGGCGAACATCGTGCCCATGGTGGGCGGCACCTCGACGGCGAAAGGCTCGTAGTTCTTGCCGTCGTAGAGCACCCGCAGGCGCCCGGCCGCCGGCGCGTCCCAGGCATCGTTCATGTAGATCAGCATCGTCATCACCTTGGACGGGCCATCGGTGTGGATCGAGCCGTATTTCGGCTGGCTCTTCTTCATGATGGTGGTCAGGCGCGGGCAGGAGACGAGATCGATCCCGAACTTCTCGCCCATGATGCGTGAGAACTCGTCGCTCTCCAACTCGTCGATCAGCGCCTTGAAGCGGCCCTTCAGCGCCACCTCGTCGACGGTGAGGTACCCGGGCTTGGCGATGGCGGGAAAGTCCTGGCGGATCTCGTCGACGGCCTCGGGCTTGAGAACGTCGTTGCCGAGAAAGAAGCTGTAGGGCTCGCGCGACACGGGGGCGGCGCGCACGGCATCAAGGTTGAGGATCGACAGTCCCGTCATGGCTCGACGTTCGTCCGTTCGGGCGGACCGGGCCCGCAGCCTGGGGTCGCGCCGGGTGGAGCGCCCCGAGGGACGCAATCCCGGTGGATAGACCGCGCGATTGCGGCGAGCGGACGGCAACCCCTTTCCGCGCCACACGGAAACTGCCATGCTTAAGCGTATTGAAACGCTAAGGGCAGCGCCGAGCATCGTGACGAGACGCCTCGCACTCGCCCTCTGCGCCGTCCTGGCGACGCCGGCCGATGCTCAGAGCCCCCTGACCTCGCTCCAGCGGATGACCTGTGCCGACGCCATGGCCCTGGTGAAGGCGAAGGGGTCGATCCTGTTCGGCCCCGGTGGCGGCCCGGCCGAGCGCCTCGTGCGGGACCGCGGCCAGTGCAACCTCACCGAGATCGCTGACTTGCGCTTCGTGCCGACCCGCGACAACCCTGAATGCCCGATCGGCTATCGCTGCCGCGAGCCCGAATTCGGCGACTGGGACTGGTAGCGCGCCCTCGCGGATCGGCCGCAGCCGGGCGCCACGTTCTCGCCACGACCCGCCTGCAATGCCGGTTCGACGCGTGCCCTTCGGCACGCCGACAGAACGATCAAGACGACAGAGGGAGACGCGCGTGGCCGCTTTGAGGACGGGCCTCGGCCTGCAGGCCGTGGTGACGGCGCTCTTCGCGCTGGTGCTGCTGATCGCGCCCGGCGATCCCTCGCCACCCCTCTACGTTTCCCTGAGCGGCTTCGCCATGGCGGGCATCCTCCTCGCCTCCGGCAAGCTCTCGTCGTACCTCAAGGTCTTCGTCTCGGTTTACGGCATCGGCTACCTGTTCCTCGCCGGGGCCAAGCAGGCCGCGGCCATGGGCCTGCTGCCGCCGACCCTGGCCGCTCTGCTGCCGCCGAGCTTCGCCGCCACCGGCGCGGTGGTCTTCGCCGGTATCGTCCTGGCGGTCTCGCACCTGGAACCGATCCGGGCGATCACGCTCATCGCGGACCCGTACTTCGCCACCAACGACAAACCGACCCGGGAGATCGGGCCGTTCCGGTTGTTCGGCAGCACCGAGGGCAAGGTCGGCCAGCGACTCGTCGCGCTGTCGATCTTCATCACCTTCGCGCAGGTCGCCCTGCAATTGCGGCTGAACTTCTGGTTCCGCGACCTCTTCAACGCACTTCAGGAATATAACGCCGACGCGTTCTGGTATCAGCTCGTCTGGGTCTTCGTGCCGCTGGCGACGATTTGGGTCGTTGTCGGCATGTTCGACACCTTCGTGGACGCCACCCTTCACATCCGCTGGCGGACCTGGCTCACCCGCAGCTTCTACGGCCGCTGGCTCGACGCCGGCACGCATTACCGGGTGCCCTTCACCGACGAGCACGCGGACAACCCGGATCAGCGCATCCAGAGCGACGTGAACCTGTTCATCTCGCAGACGACGACGCTCTCGATCCGCCTGTTGTCGCAGGCCGCGACCCTGGTCTCCTTCATGGTCATCCTCTGGGGGCTGTCGCGGGACTTCGTGCTGCCCTTCACCGACACGGTGGTGCCGGGCTTCCTGGTCTGGCTGGTGGTCGGCTACGCCGTCGTCGGCACTTGGCTGACCCACATCATCGGACGCCCCTTGATCGGGCTCGACTTCCGGCAGGAAAAGGTGGAGGCGGATTTCCGCTTTTCGCTGGCCCGCACCCGCATCTACGGCGAGCAGATCGCGCTGCTGCGCGGCGAGCGCGCCGAGACGGTGCGGCTGGGCACCCTCTTTCACGCGATCATCGACAACTACCTCGGCATCATCGTCCGGCGGATTAAGCTCGGCAGCTTCACCCTGTCCTACAGCCAGATCAGCGTGGTGTTCCCCTATATCCTGGCCGCCCCGTCCTACTTCCTGAAGAAGATCACCCTGGGGCAATTCCAGCAGACTGGCGACGCCTTCGGCAGCGTGCAATCCTCGCTGTCGTTCTTCATCAATTCCTACGTCACCATCGCGGCCTACCGGGCCAACACCAACCGCCTCTCCTCCTTCAAGCGGGCCATGACCAAGGCGGAGGCGATCGGCGGCACCGGCGAGGGCCTGTTCCAGGGCAACGAAACGCGGGGCGACGTCACCGCCTCCAAGCTCAGCCTCAGCCTGCCGGACGGGCGGGAAATCGTGACGGCCGATACGCTGACCATCGCCAAAGGTGGCGCGACCCTGCTCACCGGTCCGTCCGGCTCGGGCAAGTCGACGCTCTTCCGCGCGATCGCGGGCATCTGGCCCTTCGGCAAGGGCCGCATCGATCTGCCCAAGGGCCAGTCGGCCCTGGTGCTGCCGCAGCGGCCCTACATTCCCCTCGGCACCCTGCGCGGCGCGGTGGTCTATCCCAACACAACCGACATGTTCTCCGACGAGGCGATCCGCGACGCCCTCATGGCCGCGCAACTGCCTGGCCTGGCCGACCGCCTCGACGAGGTCGATGCCTGGGACCAGCGCCTTTCGGGGGGCGAGCAGCAGCGCCTCGCGGTCGCCCGCGCGGTGCTGGCCAAGCCGGATTGGCTCTTCCTCGACGAATCCACCGCCGCCCTCGACGAGCCGAGCGAGGCCGCGATCTACCGGATGCTGCGCGAGCGCCTGCCCGGCACCACCATCGTGTCGATCGGCCACCGCTCGACCCTGCACGGCCTGCACGACCGGCGCCTCGACATGCAGCCGGCCAACGAGGGTCGCTTCGTGCCTCGCGAGGTGCCCTCCCCCGTCGCGGCGGAGTAGCCGACCGGCGCCGGTCCCGGCTCCTCGGCCGCCTCAGCGCAGGAAAGTCACGGCGATCGGTGCCAGGATCGCCGTGAGGAAGGCGTTGAAGCCGAGGGCGATTCCCGCGAAGGCGCCCGCCACCTCGTTGACCTGGAAGGCGCGCGCGGTTCCGACGCCGTGCGCGGCGAGGCCCGCCGCGAAGCCCCGCGCCCGCATGTCGCGTATGCGCAGCGCGTTCATCAGGGGCGTCACCAGGATGCCGCCGGTCATGCCCGTCAGCATGACGATCACCGCCGCCAGCGTCGGGTCACCCCCGAGGGTCTGGGCGATGCCCATGGCGACGCCGGTAGTCACCGATTTCGGGGCGAGCGAGACGATGACGTCCCGAGGAATCCCGAAGGTTCGGCCGAGCAGCAGCGCCGAGGACAGGGCCACCACGGACCCGACCACGAGGGCGGCCAGCATCGGCACGAGGGCGCGCAGCACCGTGGCGCGGTACTCGTAGAGCGGGATCGCCAGGGCCACCGTGGCGGGCCCGAGCAGGAAATGCACGAACTGGGCGCCCTCGAAATAGGTCGCGTAGGGCGTCCCCGTGGTTTCCAGCACGGTGGCCGTCAGCGCGATGGCGATCAGCACCGGGTTGGCGAGGGGATGGCGTCCCGTGGCCTGAGCGATCCGATCCGCGATCACGTAGGCCAGCAGGGTCACGGTCAGCCACAGCAGCGGCGTCCGCGAGAGATAGACCCAGACGGCGAAATCGCCCGTCACGATGCGGCCCCGGGCTTGGTCCCGGGCTTCGCCTTGGCGAGCCAGCGGGACACCGCCACGAAGGTGAGCGCGGTGGCGGCCAGGGTCGACAGGGTCGACACCAGCACGATGACCGCCAGGGCGACGCCGTGCGCTTCCAGCACGTCGAGGCGACCGATGATGCCCGCACCCGCCGGCACGAACATCAGCGAGAGGTTGGCGAGCAGGCCCTTGCCGGTGCCCTCCAGGCGCCCGTCCACCAGGGCCGGCGGCAGGACGCGCGGGGCGAGGCGCGGCGCCCGGTCCCGCAGCACGAGGAAGAGGAGCAACAGGGCCAGGCCGATCAGGGGCCCGGGCACCGGCAGGTCGGTTGCCCGTGCGAGCACCTCTCCGATGAGTTGCGCGAGGAGAATCAGGGTGAGGCAGAGGATCATCGCGTCGGCGCGGTCAATTCAGCGTCACCCGCCCCTCGGCGGCGTTGCGGCGCGCCTCGCCGATGGCCGCCTCGTCGAGGCCGAGCAGGCCGCCCAGGCGCCAGACCAGGGCCTCCTCGAATTCGTGGACGCTGCCGTCGGCGCCTGCCACCGACCAGGCCATGGCGAGGAGACGGGCACGCCGGTCCGGCCCGACCTCGTGGCCGATCATCTCGACCAATTGCGCCATGTCGCGGGTCTGCGCGTCGAACGCGGCGGCCCGCGCGATCAGGGCCTCCGCCTCGGCGCGGGTCTCGGTGAAGCGCCCGACCACCAGCCGGCCGAGCCGTTCCGTCTCCTCGGGCGCCAGCACGCCGTCGGCGCGGGCCACGTGGACGAGCAATGCGATCGCCGCGAGGCGCTCGTCCGCCTCGATGGCGACGGTGTCGGTCCCGCCGAGCCCGAAGGCATCGGCGGCGTAGGCACGAAGGCGGGCGATCAGCGACATGGCGATCCTCGGGAGACCGGGCAAGCCTTCGGGGCGGGGCACCATGCCGTCAAGGAACGTGATCACCCTGTCGAACCGATCCGTCGCCACCGTGACCGGGATGCATCGATCTGGACGGCCACGCGACTAACCATGTCGCGTGATCCAGCTTGCCATTCCCCGCGCCGCCCGATATGACCCTCCCCCGAACGGGACCTGCCGGAACACGGCGTCCGGGCCCGGTTCGTGCCGCAATAGCTCAGCTGGTAGAGCACCTCATTCGTAATGAGGGGGTCGGGGGTTCGAATCCCTCTTGCGGCACCACCAATCCCCCACTAACGCGCCCGTCCGGGAACGCCGGCTCGCCGATCAGTTCGGACAACCGCCCGCGGACCTCGACCTCGAATCCCTGGCGCGGCGCACCAGGATGAATCGTTACGGTTTCGACCAAGGCGCGGAACGAGGCGACCAGCGTCTCGCCCGCTTCGCCTTCATGCCGTCCGTAATCCGACAGCGTCTCCCGCAGGGCTTCGACGTGCCGCAGGTAATCCGCGACCAGGGTCGGATGCAGCGCGATCACCTGGGGCGACCCTTCGATCGCGGAAAGCTCGGTCTCGAGCCTGGCTCGCTCTTCACGTAGCTTCGGGAGCAGGGCCTCGGCGTCGGCGTCGGATAGAATCCCCTTGGTGAAGGCTTGGAGCAGCCGGTCGTACTCACGGCGGCAGGTTTCGAGTCGGGCCTCGGTCTTGGCGCGATCGCGATCCGCCGTGCTGGCGAGGCGGCGCCGCTCGGCGTTGTAGCGCTTCACGAAGACCTCGATCATGCGAGGGTCGCGCAGGTGCGTCCGCATACCGTCGATCACGGCCGCTTCGACGGCCGGCAGGTAGATGATCCGCCGGTTCTCACAACTACCACTCTCGCGGTGTGCTGAGCACCTGATACGCACCTTCCCGGTTTTGTCGCGGTCGTGCACCGTGTAGCCGGACCCGCAGCATCCGCAGCGCAGCAGCCCGGACAGGAGATGTTGTGGCCGCCGGCTGTGGTGGGGGTGAGCTTTCGACCGTTTGGCCCGCATGGCCTGCACGGCATCCCAAAGGTCCTGCTCAATGATCCGCAGGGCCGGGACTTCGGTGGTCTCCCGCTCCACGGTCGGGTTCACGCGCGGGACCCGGCGCCCGGTGTAGGGATTGCGGGCCTTCGAGACCTTATTCCAGACGATTCGGCCGACGTAGTGCTCGTTGTTGAGCATGCCGTTGCCGCGCGCCGACGATCCGTTCAGCGTCGAAGCGTTCCAGAGGAGGCCGCGCGGCGGGTCGATGCCTTCGCGGTTCAGCCCGGCGGCGATCCGGCGCGGGACCGAGCCGGCCGCGTACTCCTCGAATACCCGGAGAACGATCTGCGACTGCCTCGGATCAATCTCGCGCTCGCCTGGGCGGCCGGGCACAACCCGATATCCGTAGGCCAAGCCACCGGCGATTCGGCCTGACCGGACCACGCCCGAAAGACCGCGCTTGATCTTCTTGGCGCCGTCCTCGCGGAAGAGTTGGCCGACGAGGCCGCGGAGGCCGACGAGAACGGTCGACGCAACGCCCTCGTGCACGGCGCGGATCTCGACGCCATGAAAGGTCAGTCGCTTATGGATGCCGGCGAGGTCTTCCATGTCGCGTGAGAGGCGGTCGAGCGCCTCCACCACCAGGACATCGAACGGGCGCTGCGGTGACTGCGCCTGGGCCAGGAGGGCGAGGAGGCCGTCGCGCTCGAACATGGACCCACCGGACCGCGCCTTGTCCGAGAACCGGGACACAACGCTCAGCCCTTCGCGGACCGCATAGGCGCGGCACAGCTCAAGCTGATCCTCGACGGAGCGCTCGTTCTGCATGTCGGTGCTGTAGCGGGCATACAGAGCTGTGCGCTTCATTTTCTCTTGGCTCTGGCCTCGTCGCGTTGTGCGAGCGCGGCGCGATGATCACGGCGGGCGACAGCTACGGCAAGCGCCTCGACGAGGCGAACCATGTCGGGGTCGAGCGGGGGCAGAGTATCGGGCTGGCTGCTGGTGCGAGCCTTAGCCATGGCGCACCTCCGGCATGCCGTTGTGCTCCACGCCGTCGAGGAGCTGGCCTGATGACGGATCTCGCCTGGTAGCCAGATGCCGATGGTCGCCCGGGCTTACGGGCCCACCCTGCTTTGGGCGTCGTTCGCCGCGCACGATCTTCGAGACCGTCTGATGCCGTACACCAAAGCGCGCTGCGAGCTGCTCCATCGTGAACCCACCTTTGTCGTAGGCGAGTCGGATCTGCGCAACCTGACTGTCGGTCAGCTTTGCCGATGGGTTCTTCTGCCCGTGCTGGTCAATCAGTCCGCCTCGGTGAGCATGTTTCACGTTCTCTCCGCCGGTCCCGCACAGCAGGTTCCTCGGCCGATTGTCGTCCTTCAGGCCGTTGTCGTGGTTGATCTCGAAGCCTTCCGGAATGTCGCCGTGAAGGTGCTGCCAGACGAGGCGATGAGCGCCGCAGTGAATGCGTCGACCTTCGATCATCGCACGAACCTGCAGATAGCCTTGAGGCGTCCGGTGCTCGATCCGCCGGCGTTCACAGGGCACGAGATGGCTGCCTCCAGCCTTAAGGCCTCGGCGATCGGCGACGCACCAGATGCATCCCTGGTCGTCGATCTCCCACTGTCCTTCCCGGACGAGCGTGATCAGGATGCGCTCATGGAGCGAGGACGCTCTACCCATGGCAAGCACCCGCGTCGGTCCATTCGATGGTGCTGTGCTCGGCCATTACGCGGCGGCTCCCTGGCGGTGACGCAGGCGGATGGACTGAGCCCTCCGCACCATCGCGTTGGCCGCGATCCGGCCGGCGGGGATGGTTCGGAGGGACGTGGGGCGGCCCGCGATGACGCCGACGGCCTCGGGCTGGTAGACCTCGATTTCGGCGTCGGTGAACCCGGCCGCGCGCAGGTGCACGTCGGTGCAGGGCGCGTATTCGAGGTCGCGCATGACCCTCGCCATGGCGATGATGCGGTCGCGCCGATCGTGCGCGTGGCGGGCGGCATGGAGCAGGGACGGGGCGGTCATGCACACATCTCCCAATGGTTGATCTCGTACTCGCGAGCGACGATCCGGGCCGCGTCCTCGTCCCAGGCGAAGCCCGGGTCTCCGAACTCGACCTCGCAGCCCTCCTCGAAAGCGCGGTAGGCTGCGCTCGCCAGCGGCACGGCCCGGCGTGCAGGCAGGTTGCCGGCGACGCCGATCTCGACGGCCATCGCCACGATGAACTGCGTCCGCGTCATGCTGCGGCTCCAATGTCGAGGGCGTCGGCAGGGGCGAGCGGCGTCCAGCAGATCACCACGCCCGTGAAATCGAGGGTGTCGCCCTCCTCCGGCGGGTGCTCGGCCCACCAGCAGCGGTTCATGGCGTCGAGGCTGTCGAAACCGTCGGCGTGGGCGAAGCGAATCATCTTGCGCGGGCTGAGCGGCGTGCCGGCAATTTCGAACAGTTCCGATGGACCGCGCCGGCTGAAGACGAGGCGGACCGGCTCGACGGCGATGCACGGCACCCGCGCGACCAGCCGACAGTGCTTCGTCCGCATCCCGGTGTAGAGCTGCAACTCCTCGCCCGGGCGCGCGTGGCGTTTCCGGTCCGCGCGGATCGTCTGCGCCTTGGTGCCGGCTAGGATCGGCGGGCCGAACTGCTTCTTGAAGCTGTAGGCAACCATCAGGCGGCCTCGTTCGCGATGAGGGCGACGAACGCGAGCTTGTCGACCTTCCGGATGTCGATCCGCTTTAGGTGGTCGAGCACGTACCGGCGCAGGTCCTGGGGTTCGATGGCCCAGGCGTCGCCGCCCTGCTGCGCAAGGCGTTTCGAACCACGCCGCCCGGCCACCAGATCGCCGGCGATGCACAGCGCCGTGACGTGCTTGTCGTCGACGCCAAGGATCTTTGCGGCCGCACGGGCGGACAGGGTCTCGTGGGTCCGGCGGGAGATATCCAAGCGCTTCGCCCGCACGACGATGGCGGTGGGGGATCGGTTGAACCCGTGCTCCCGGAAGATCTTGGCGCAGCGGTCTGGGTCGTGCAGCGGCACGTTCCGCATCAGAGCGTTCTCAGCTTCGGTCCAGGCCGGCTCCTTTTTGTGCGGCATGGTGAGATGCAGCTTGGTCGCGCGCTTCGTCAGCCACCAGCGCGGCACCTGCAGAGTGTCGGCGAGCGCCGCGACCGCGCCCTTCCCCTTGAGGGTCGGCCACGCCGCCCGGATGCGCTCATCGAGTTCGGGCGAATACTCGTGGCGGGTGCGCTTCTCCGGCTGCTTCGGTGCCGACAGACCGAGCTTGCCGGCCTGCTGGAAGATCGTTGTGATGGACCGATTGGGTAGGCGCGCCTGGCAGGCCTTCGCGCCACCGGTGGGGTAGTGCTCGCGCAGGACAGCCTTTTCGTCGTCCGTCCAGAAGCGTTCGCTGCGGCGGCCGGGGACGTAACGGGGCGAGAGGCGGGGCTCGCTCACGCGGCCCTTCTTGAAAGAAACGGGGGTGAGACTGGTCACGGGCGCAATTCCTTGGCGATGTGCTCTTCGACGCGGACGGCCCGGGTCGCCCCTTCGCCGGTGAACTCCAGCACGCCTTGGGCATCGAGGAGCGCCAGGCCGGCAGCGAGGTCTTGGGCGGGGACCTCGAGGAAGGCGGCAAGCTCGGCGACGGTCGCGCCCTCCGGAGCGAGCGGGAGAAGCGCGCCCCAAGCCTTGCCAGCGGTGGCGAAGGCGGGATCGCGGATGAAGCCGCGCACCGCCTTGAGGCCCGGTGCCATCGCGGCGGCCGCACGGGTCTCGGCGTCGGCGGCCGAGACGCCGGCGAGATGTTCCAGGTCGAGGAGGCGCGCCGCAGCGTTCGCATCGAGGGGCGCTGGTGCGGCGAGCGTTGGCGCCGCGCCGCGGTGCTGCGTCTGCACCGGGCCGACATGGGTCACGGCCGGGCTGCGCGAGAACGCGGAGCCAACCGCCACGAACTCGCCCGGCTTGAGCATCGGCAGGCGGTCGAAGGCACGGCGTGCGTCCCAGCCGATGGTCTCGGCCGCGCGACGGATATCGAGGTCGAGGGTGTTGAGCCCGATCAGATAGTTGTGGGCCTCGGAGATGACCGACTTCGACAGCCGGTTGAGGCGCTGGGTCGCGAGGATTCCGGCGAGACCTCGCTTGCGCCCCCGGCTCATGAGGTCGGTGACGGCCGCGATCGAGGCGTTGCGGACCGATGCTGGCGCCGACGAGTGGCCGCCGAATGGCGCGAACAGGTGCGCCTCGTCGACGGCGACGATGGTGGAGTTCCAGTGCTCCGGGGGGCTGTCGATCAGGGCGCCGAACAGCGCAGCGATCGCGATCATCTGGCCTTCGCGGTCCAGGTCGGAGAAATCCACCAGGATGGAAAGGCGGTGCTCGCGGACGCGGTGCGCCAGCGTGGCCATGGCGGCGGCGTCGAGGTGGTGGGCATCCACCCGAAGATGCCCGTATGACTCCGCGAGGCTGCTGAACTCGCCCTCGGGATCGATGACGACCTGCTGCACCCGGCCGGCCGTCTGCTCGAGGAGCCGACGCAGTGTCCAGGACTTGCCGGAGCCAGAGGCGCCCTGAACGAGGAGCCGACCCTCAATCAGGGCCTGCAGGTCGATCCCGATGTTGCCGCCGGTGTCTGCCCGCCCGAGCACGATGTCTCCGGTAGGCGTTGCCGGAAGTGGCGGCGCGGCCGGCTTCAAGCTGGACGTGACCAGGCGCAGCGCCGCTTCCTCGCCGCGCCGATCGGCGGCGACCTTGCGGGCGTGCATTTCCTGAAGGGTGCGGGGTTCTACGGTTGCGAGCATCACAGCCTCCGCAGGTCGGCGCCGACCCGCACGACGCGGTGCGCGGCGAGGTGGGCGACGTTCGCCGGCAGCGGGAGGCGCGTTTCCAACCCCTCATGCTGAACCGCGAAGCGCTGAGCGTCATCGAGGAGGCACATGCCCTCCCGCGTGTCACCGATCGCGAACGCTGCAACGGCGGCGGTCATGGCGTTCGCGAGGTGACCGTGCGCCATCCGCAGCCGACGCGTCTCGGCGATGGCCGTGCCCAGCGCCATCGCCTCCAGGCGCGCGCCAACGGTGTCTTGCCAGCGCGCAAGGTTCTCGGCCTGGGCGGAGTAGGTTGGGAGGCCCGCCATCGCGAGGTAGTGGTCGCAGATCGCGATCACGTCGTTCCGGTCGGGGTCTGCGAAGGTGTAGGGCTCGACGAGATCGGTCATGGACGGATTCCTCGCGTGGGGCGGCTCGGGGGTGCGGGCGGTGGGGAGAGGGGCGAGCCGCTCAGGCGGCTTCGCTGCGGTCGTCGGTCAGGCCGTAATCGCCAGCCTCGCGGGCGTCGGCCGCGTCCGCGATCTGGTCGAGCTCTTGGGTGATCTCGTCGAGGGCGGCCCTGGCGCGCTCCGGGAGTTCGAACCGCCAGGCGTTCAGGGCGAACGAGCCCTCCTCCGCCTTGGTGCGTGCGTCGGCGAAGAGGGCGTCCTTGCCGCGGCGGGTGACCGGAGGCTCAGGGCGCACGACCTTCGCGTGATCCCCGCACGCCCACCGGGCCAGCGCAGCGCCGTGCTCCTCGCTGATCCGCTCGCCGTGCTTGAAGATCTCCTGGTGTGCGCCTTCCATCTTCCAGGATTTCGGGTCGGACAGGTCGACGTAGCCCTTGCGGTCCGACTCCAGCCGGAACGAGACGGTCACCTCGAACGGGAACTGCTTGTTGGTGATCGCCTTGAAGAGCTTCGTGTTGGGCGGGACGAACGTTTCCTCGCCCCGGATGGAAAAGATGATCGGGATGCGCCGCTGGAGGAGCGCGTAGACCATGGCCTTGTGGGCCATCTTCGGCTTGATCCAGGACGTGCCCTTGGTGCTGTCCTTGTTGCCCGTCTTGGCGTGCTCCTCGGCCTGCCAGTCGAGCACACCGCCCAGGCCGGCCCACTCCATCGAGAAGCTGTCGATCACCAGGGCGTCGTAGCCGGCGTCCTCGGCGGCCTTGGCGGCCTCGGCGAAGCGGATCGGCCGGAAGGGCGGGTCCATCACGTTCGCGTCGAACGCGAAATCGCCCTTCAGGTGGAGCGTCCGGCCGCCTTCGGTGTCGAGCACCGCCACCTTACCGGTCGGGCCGGCGATGCCGCGCGCGAGGCGCAGCGCCGAGAACGTCTTGCCGCTGTTGGTGCCCCCGGTGAGGGATACGAACAGGCCGGCGCGCTCCTTGAAGCGCTCTGCGGGGACGAACGAGAAGCTCACGCTGCGTCCTCCCAATCCAGGGGCCGCCACGGGCTCTTGTTCAGGTCGAAGTTCTGGACCTCCTGGGAGAGTTCGAGCTCCTCGCGCTCGGCCCAGCGCTTCTGCGCCCACTCGGGGTAGTCGACGCGGACGATCTGCGTCGGGTAGCCGGTCCATGTCCCGGATTTGAGGCCCTTGTTCCAGCGGGTGAGCGCGAGGGTGACCTTGTGGGCGCCGATGTGCAGGCCGGCGGCATCCGCCTCGGCGACACACAGGCCATGGGGCGCGTCGTTCTCGATGAAGATCCACCGGAAGGCGATGCGGCCTTGCAGGTGCGGGAACAGCAGGCCCAGGACGTGGATGTAGAACGCGGCCTGCACCTCCATGCCCATCTGCTCGACGCGGCGGCCGAGGGTCTGGGGCGCGGCGGACTGGTCGCCCGTCTTCACGTCCCAGATGATGGCGTGGTCCGCGTGGATCTCGACGCGGTCCATCATGATGCGCAGCCAGGCGCCGGACACGTCCCGGGCGATGGCGACGACCTCGGCCGGCGCGCCCTGGAAGCCCTCGCAGCCGGGGATGCGGGCCAGCCGGAGCGCGACCTGCGAGGCCAGCGTCTCGGCCTTCTCGCAGTCGGGGCGCAGGATCGGCGCATCCCCGGCGGCGTAGGCGGCGGCCCGGGAGGCCTTGGCGGCACCGCCCTTGTAGTCGGCCGCGTCGATGATCACGAGGTCTGCGCCGTGCCCCAGGATCAGCTTGTGAGCCGCCGTACCGATCTCCATCGGCCGGGTCGGGTCCCGCTCTGCGTCCGGGGCCTTGCCCAGGCGCGGGTGCTCGCTCCAGGCGTGCTCCTGGCTCTGGGTGATGAGCACCTTCGCGATGGACGAGGACAGCGAGGGCTCGGGGGCCGGGTCGGCGTGATAGACCCGCGCCGGCATTTGGTAGAGGCCGGGCGCCGACACGCGCCCCTCTTCGTGGTTGAGGATCTGCATGACGGTCACTCCGCTGCTTCGGTGGCGACGACAATCGAGCCGGCAACCGCGCCGTCCTCGATGACGATTCCGACGGTGCTCCCGGCGCCGACGCGCTCGATCCACACCTGGTAGTCGGCGGCCTGCGCCATCTCGGCGAGGATCCGCATGGCCTCCTCGTCGAGGAGCGAGCCGTCCTGGATGCGGATGACCCGGAGCTTCGGGTTGGCCGCGATCGCGATGGCGACGGACGTGCGCAGCTGCTCGGCGCTGGACGCCTGGTCGAACGGGACCTCGTTCAGCAGGATCTCGTCCTCGCCGAACCCGATGCCGGGCACGGGCAGGTCTGCCTTGGCGATGGCCTCGCGCTTCTGGGTCGCGCGGTCCTCGATAGCCTTTGTGAGGGCGGCAGCTTCGGTCTCAGCGGCCCGGACCTGCGCCTCGATCCGCTCCCGCTGTTCGCGCTGGGCGACGGCGGTGTTGGTGCGGCCGGCTTCCGCGATGCGCTCGCGCAGGTCGAGCGTGTCGATGGGCTCGGGAAGGGCCTCGGCGTCGGCGAGCTTGCCCCGCGTGACGACCATGCGGGCGTTGATCTTGTCTGCCTCCGCGTCGGCCTCGTCGGCATCATGCCGGAGCTGCTTCGCTCGAGCCCGAAGGGTCCCGATGGATGCTTCCTGCGCCTCGACCTCGTCCTCGGCCTGCTCTCGCCGGATACGGCGGCGCTCAAGGTCGGTGTTGAACTCGCCCGCCTCCTCCAGCTTCGCGACGAGGGCTGCATCGTCGATGCGCTCGGCCGGCGTGCCGGCGGGGACCTCGATGCTGACGGACTGCGAGCGCAGGGTGCGGATCGTGCGGTTCACCTCGGTGCGACGGTCGAAATCGGCCTTGCTGGCCTTCTCGATCGCGGCGAAGTCGACGCCCGGCACGAAGCGCTTCAGCGTCTCAAGCTGCGCCTTGCCGTCCATGCGGGTGAAGGCGAGCGGGTCGAACGTCAGCGCACCGAGGAGGCCGTCGAGCATCCGCTGCGGGGATTGGTACCGCGCGCCCTCCCCGTTCTCGACGATGAGATTGGTGGTGTGGGTGCCGTCCTCCCGGGCCTTGAAGGTGCGGATCACCTTCAACTCGCCGAGGTCGACGCTGATGCGCGCCTCTTCCTGGCCCTTCCGGATCGGCTTGGCCTGGATGTTGGTGGTGCCGGACAGCGCCCACCAGATCGCGTCCAGGACGCTGCTCTTCCCCTGCCCGTTCCGGCCGGAGATTTCGACGATGTTCCCCTCGGGCGAGATCGTGACGGCGCGGAGCCGCTTCACGTTCTCGGCCTGCAATTCGATGATCTTCATGGCGGCGGTCACTCGGCGGCTTGAGGAAGGGCGGCGTCGGCGTTGCGGCGCTCGATCTCGGCGTTGGCCATCTCGGCCCAGGCCTGCGCATCGGCGCGGCGCTGCTCGGGGAAGTGCTGGGGCTCAAGGACGACGAAGGCGGATTCGCCGTGCCGATCCTCGACGGTGGTGTGGCGGCCGGGCCGGACGCTGAAGGGTCCGCGCGCAAGGAGTGCTGCGAGGCTCACCGGGAGGCCTCCATCCAGGCGCCAAGACGCGACAGGGCGCGGTCGACGCGGGGGAACAGGAAGTCGAGGACGGCCTCGACGGCGTAGGCGAGCAGGCAGGCCACCCGCAGCGCCAGGAAGGGTGGAACGCCGATCAGGAGGCGGACGGGGCGGCTCACGGGCGGACCCTCCGGCCGAAAGCGAGGGCCAGGGCGCCGGTCACCAGCGCGGGCACCAGGACGGCGACGCGCACGGCGTGGCCCGCGATGGCGCGCAGGGTGTCGCCGGGCTGCGGGGCCGGCGTGAGGGTGGCGACGTGGCCGACGAGGTCCCCGAGGGCCCATAAGGCGCCGACGAACACTATGGGCGCGGTGACGACGACGCAGGCGAGTTGACCATCGGACAGCATCACGCGGCCTCGGACAGGTTCAGGGTTGCGGGGGAAGCGGGGAGCGGCGCGCTCAGGAAGGCGCAGAGCTCGGGGAGCGCGGCGAACTCGTAGGTCCAGCGCTGGAAAGGGGCCGGGAGGGCGGCGCGGTCATCGAACCGCACGGCGTCGGCGGTGAGCAGCCACTCGCCCGTCTCGAGGTCGCGGTACGTGAACCCGATCGGGTCGCCGTCGCGCTCGACGCGGAAGGCGTGCGCGGAGTGGCGCATCGGGATGAGCCAAAGGGCCATCACGCGGCCTTCCCGTAGCGGCCAGCGCGGGCCGGGGCGGCGGCGATGTCGAGCTCGGCGCGGACGGCGTTCTGGGCCTCGGCGTAGCGGCGGCCGGCGTCGGCGGCGACCGCGAGCGCGGCCTTCATGGCGGGGCTGTCTTCCAGCACCGGGCGGGGCGCTGGGGTCGGGTGCTTCGCCTTCATACGGGCGGCCCACTCGGCGGTGGTCTCGCGGGCCTTCGCCTGCTGCTGCTGGACCGGCTGGGCGACCATCGCGAGGCCCGCCTCGATCGCGGCGATGGCCGCGTCCGGCGATACGGGGCCACCAGTCAGGGCGAAGCGCTCGGCCGCCCGCAGGTTCTCGTTGACGACGCGCTCGGCGTCACGGCGGGAGGCGTCGGCCTCAACCGGGAAACGGGTCAGCCCGGCGAGCCGGACGGTGGCGGGGGGCTTGGTGGTCGGCTGGCTGGGCACCGGAGGGCTCCATCGGCTGGCGATGGAGCTACCTTGCCAAATGGCAAAACGCTGGTCAAGCGCTATTTGCCATATGGCAAGAAGACGATTTCACACGAACTGAATCAGTGGGTCGGGTCCTGCTGCTGGACGCTGATGAGGGTGGCAATCGTGTTGTCGCACTGTGCGCACCCGAAATTCTGCCGGCTCAGCCAAGCGCTTTCGAGTAGTTCGTCGACCGTGGCGGGCGCATCCTCGATGTTCGGGGACTCGATGGTCCGCGAGGTCATATGGTGGCAGTTGTGACACCTCAACCGCATCGTGAAACGAGCCCGGACCGTCGGAACCTCAAGGAACATCATCTTCTCCCGATTGCGCCAAGTTCACTATTTGTTCTCACATAAATCCGAGAGTCGAGGGGGATACGAGGCAGCGCCCACCCCCTGTGGATGACGGGGATAACCCCGCCCCTTCAGCCCGTCCTCTTCCCCTTCGACGGGCGGACGCGAATCGACACGTCCCGAACCAGCCCCATCACTTCCATCGAGTTCCAGTGATCCGCCTTAGGGTCGGCGGGCACCTTGATCGGCTTGTGCTTCGGGTTGGTTGAGCGTGGGCAGAACCAAACCTCGTCGTCGTGCAGTTCAATCTCCTTCACGGACCACTCGCGGAGGTGGCCGCCCTCCCGGACACGCTGGATCACGACAACCATGCCGTCCGTGTAAGGCTGGCCGGTCTGCTCGAAGTCGACGCAAATTACACGAGCACCATCCGGCATCGGCGGGTCGGCAGCGTTCATGCTGTCCCCTTCAACCGTAAGCGCGAAGCGCCTGGCCTTCGGGAAATCTTCGTCCTCAGGCTCGAACACGTACTCTGGCTCGGCCTCCTCGAATTCCACGACTTCGCGGAACACCCCAGCCGCTGTCCTGCCCACGACGGGGACCGGCAGAAGATGGCCGCGCTGCGGCTGGACCGGTACAGGCACGGCCCCCGGCATAAGGTCGTCGCGTGTGCAGCCAAGGGCAGATGCGATCCGCTCCAAGTCGATGACGCGCGGCTCGCGCTTTCCGCTCTCGAACCTCGAAATCTGAGAGGTCGACAGGCCGACCATCTCGGCCAGCGCCTCGAGAGATAGCCCACGCTCCCGACGGATGCGCTTCAGTGCTTCGTTCGCCATACGGCAAGGATCGCGGTCACCCAGCAGCCCAGCCAGAGCCGAATGGCAAATCACGCTTGACTTTTCTTGCCATATGGCAAAATGCTCAGGCATGGATCTCGCAGCCTACCTCTCCGAGCACAAGATCAAGCCGGCGAACTTCGCTGCGAAGATCAACGTGCCGCCCTCGACCATCACGCGCATCCTTCGTGGTGAGCGTGATCCGCGAGGCGCGACCATTCGTAAAATCGTCGACGGGACTGATGGCTTGGTCACTGCCGGCGAGCTCCTTAGGGGCTGTGCCCCCGCCGCCTCCGAGCAGGCCGCGTGATGCGCCGCCTCCTCGCCCCCCTGTCGCGCTGGCTCGACCGACGCATCGACGCGCGGATCGCGGCGGCGACCAAGGATCTGCGCTCGGCGAACGATGTCCTGTTCGGCCAGCTTTGTGAGCTTCAGCGCCGGACAGTGGTTTCGCGCGAGCACACGGTGCCGTCCGATAGGACTGTCTACGGACTTCGCGACGCGCCGGCCGTTCGGCGTGAAGGGGAGCACCATTTCGGCCACGCCCCTGCGCATCACCATGCCGGCACCCGGTGGGTGATCTAGATGCGCGTCATCCTCGCCCCCCGCCGCGCGGCCGCGATCGCGCTCCGGAACCCCGAGGCGCTCGTCGTCGACTACGACGGCCAGTGCATCCGACGCGGTGCTGATCGCATCGTCCTGGGCAAGGGCCGGAAGCCGACGCAGCTCTTCCGCATCTGCGTGGCGATGTGCTGCTCGGTCGGGCGCTCGATCAGCCGGGAGGACCTGCTCGACGCCATGTTCGGGGACGACCCGTACGGCGGCCCGCTGCACGCCGAAAGCGTCCTTGCCAAGAACCTGACCCACACGCGGCCCTTCCGCGCCTGGGCAGGCCTGACGATCGCCCGTTCGATCATGGGCCGCATCGAGGTCTCCGAGACCGCGCCGCGCCGGCATGCGCACGGCGCCTCCTTCCGCATCTCGCTTCACGGCGTCTGGCCCGTGGGAGTCGCCGCATGAACGCCGAAGCGCTTGCCCATGCGGCGAAGGCCTGTCGCGAGTCTGCGGACGTGCTGACGAAGGCGGCCGACGACGCCGACGTTTTCCTGCACCGCTGCCCCGACGCTGGGCGCGGGATGCACGATGTCTCGAAGGAGATGCGCGACCGGGCCATCGGTCTGAAGGTCGCCTCGTCGTTCCTGGGGCGGTGCGTCCGCGATCCTCGTCTGGTCGAGGTCCTGGTCGCCCTCGAGACCGGCGATGACGTCTACTGGGCGCCGGCCTCCGCGCCGGTTGTCGTTCGCGACGATCAGGATCCGGCCGCGCCGCTGACGCTGCGGGAGCGGGTCTGCCGCCTCCTCTGGTGGCGCGCTCCCGCGAGGGCCGCCTGACATGGGCTGGCTGGTTTCGCTCATCTTCGCTGGTCTCGCTGTGATCGGTTTCGCCGGGGCGTTCGCTACCGGCTCCGGCCGGGCGCTCGCCTTCGGCTTGGCCGACTGCGCCATCGGCCTCGTGGCCTTCTGCATCTGGGCGTGGTCGCTATGAGCGCCGCGCCCTCCTCCCATCGTGCCGAGCTGAAGCGGCCGATCGCCGGGCCCGTTACGAGCCCCCTCGTTTCGACACGCGGGCCCGGCGCCAAATTCCGAGATCACGCCCGTCGAGCCTGCGCGGCTCCGGTGCGTGAGTGCGTGGGCCGGCTCAACCATCCCTGGGAGCCGGCCCGCGCATCCTTCAATTCGCGTGCTCGTCGTCGCCGCCAAGCTGCCGATCACGCGTCTGTACTGCGTACCCCGTTCAACCTCCTCAAGCATATCTGCCCGTCCTGTCCGTGCCCCTCAATAAACACGGATGGATTTGCGCATGTGCAAAAGGTCTTTGCGGAAAAAGCAAATGCCTGACGCTGATATCTCACGCGCTCAGCTTTTTGCCGACGACCTGCTCCGCTGGGAATCCCGCGGCCCGGGCGACACGGCCAACGCCATGCGGCGGGTCGCGCACCGTGCGGCCCTGCCCTTCTCCAAGCTCTGGGCCCTCCGCTACCGGCCGCCCAAAGCCGTCGCCTCCAACGTCCTTTCGGCCCTGGAAGCCGCCCACGCCCGCGAAGTCGAGCGACAGCTGAGGAAGCTCGCCCATGAAGTCGAGACCACCGCCCGCATCGCTGGCCCTTCGGACCCTGCTGTTGCTGCGGCTTCGGCTGCTCTTCGCACGGCTGAAGGCGCGCATCCGCGCGTGGTGGGACCGCCTCTGGCGTCGGCTGCATCCCTGGCGAAGCCGGTGATCCCCCCTTGCGACCTGCCGCTGTGGCGGGCGTCCCAGCAGGAGAAGTGACCATGGTCGACGGCACGGAACAGGCGAAGGGATTCCTCAACGGCCCGGGCGGCGACACGCACCTCGGGTTGCCGGTCTCCGGCTACCGGCCGCAGACGGCCGACAAGGTCGAGACGGTGAACGCGAACAAGGAAGCCGAGGAGCAGATCCTGCGCATCCTCGACGGCCTCGCCGGGCGCCCCGAGGTCGACAAGCGCTGGCTCGCGATCGGCCGCACGCACATCGAAACCGGCTTCATGGCCGTGAACCGCGCTGTCTTCCAGCCGGGGCGTGTCTCGCTACCCGGCGATGTACCGGCGCTCGCGGCCGAGACCGTGACCGACACCGCGCCCCAGGACCTGCGCTCGCGCGGCGAGCCCCGCGTCCCGCGCCGCGATGAGCCGCTCCCGAACGGCCGCCCGCACCCCTGACCCCCGAAACAACACCGCCCGGAACCCTACGCGGCAAGCGGGGTCCGGGCGGTTCGCAATCGGGCGTGTAGCCCGTGCTGTGGAGAGTGAAATGGAAGCCACAAATACTGTCGAGATGCAAGCCGAGACGCTGTCCGGCGACATCCGAGACCAGTACCTCGACATCCTGCGAGGGATGGACGAGCCCTGGACCAAGCTTAGCGAACATCAGCAGAAGCGGATCATCGGCAACGTCGAGAAGCTCTCGCGCGATGTGGTCCGGGGTTCGGTCGACATCGTCGCCCACACCGGCTTCGTCCACATGCTGGTCACCACCGGCGAGTGGACCGTGAAGGACGGCATTAAGCTCAAGGTGGCCGCCTCGGGCTCGGTCGAGGACATCACCAAGCTCGCCGAGCACGGTGGCGGCTCGGCCATCCTCGTGTTCGCCGATGCCGCCTCCTACTTCGGCCAACGCGCCGAGGCCAAGGCCGACAAGGATCAGCCGGACCTCCCGATTCACGACCACGACGGCGTGATCCAGGAGACGGAGCTCGAATTGAACGAGCTGCGTACCGAAGGCGACGACCAGGACGAAGGTGCCGAGACCGATGAGGGCGTGAGCTACGAGGCCGAAGCTTCCGGCACCAAGCCACGTCGGCGCCGTCGCGCCGCCGCCGGCGGCGATGCCCCGCCCCCGCCCGAGATGCCGGCCGACACGACCCGCACCTCTGTCGAAGCCTGAGCCGGAGCGCGAGCGGTGCCAGATCCGATCATCATCCGCCTTCCCGGCCCCCCGCGTGGGAAGGGCCGGCACCGCTCGCGTGTCGTGAACGTCCCCGGCCGTGCGCCGCGGACGCAGCAGTACTCCGACGCCGCGACACGGGAATACGAGGCCAACCTGCGCGCGGTGGCCACGGCCGAAATGCTGGGCGTTGCGCCGCTCACCGGCCCGCTGTCCGTGGCGGTCTACGCCTACATGCCGATCCCGAAGAGCTTCTCGAATAAGAAGCGCGCCGAGGCGCTCGCGGGGTTGATCCGGCCCGAGGTGAAGCCCGACTGGGACAACATCGCGAAGTGCTCGGACGCCTTCAACGGCATCGTCTGGGGCGACGACGCGTCCGTAGTCGAGGGGTTCGTCCGCAAGGCCTACGCGGAGACCCCTGCCCTGGTGTTCCGCATCGAGCCGGCCGCGCCGCTGACGCAGGACCTCGCGTCATGAAGGCCCCCGTCACGTTCCGCCCGAGCGAGCTGCACGCCATGGCGCTCGCCCTCCTGGACCGCGAGCGGTCCGAGGCTCGCGACCGGATGGCCCATGGCCGGAAGGGTGCGAAACTTTCGCAGCCTGCGCGCGTGCTGGATCGGGTCGGCGCCAAGTTCGGCATCTCAGGGCGCCAGGTCGAGAAGATCGCGGACGTCTGCCGCGCCGCCGAGGCCGACCCCGTGCGGTTTGGGCCCCTCCTCGAGGAGATGGACCGCACCGGCAAGGTGAACGGCCCGCACACCAAGCTGCTGCGCGCCCGGGATGAGGAGCGCGTGCTCAGCCTCGTCCCGGTGCAGGGCCGGTTCCGCACCCTGGTGTTCGACCCGCCGTGGGCCGAGGACAACATCTCGGACGCGGCCGGGCACGACTACGCCCTGATGCCTTTCGCGGACATCCTCGCCATGCCGGTCCACGATTGGGCCGAGGACGACGCGCACCTCTACCTCTGGGTCACGAACAACACCCTGTCGCTGTTCCCGCAGCTGCTCGCGGCCTGGGGCTTCGAGCACAAGACGGTGCTGACCTGGACCAAGCCGGACATCGGCTTCGGCCGGTACTTCCGGAACAGCACCGAGCACGTGATTTTCGCCACGCGCGGCACGCTGCGCACCCGGTCGGCGGCCCGCTCGACCCGCACCGACCACGACTGGCCGGTCGGTGCCAACTCCGAGAAGCCGGACGCCTTCTACGACCTCGTCCGCGCCTGCAGCTTCCCGCCCTACGGCGAGGGCTTCCAGCGCACGCCCCGGCCCGACTTCGTGAACCTGTACCAGCCGGCGCCCGCGCCCGTCCTCCAGGCGGCGGAGTAGGGCCATGAGCGGCATCGCGCTCCGCTGGGCTCACGCTCAGACCGCCGGCAACCTGACCCTGAAGGCTGTCCTCCTGGCGCTTGCCAGCCGGGCCCATGACGACGGCTGCACCTGGGTCTCGCAGGGCACGCTCGCCACCGACCTGGAATGCGACGTTCGCACGATCCGGCGCTCACTCCAGGCCCTCGAAGACAAGGGCTTCCTCGTCCGTGAGGACCGAATCCGGGATGACGGCTCGCGCGCCTCGGACATGATCCGCTTAGTTCTCTACGCCCCGGACAGAGAGTCCGGGGGTAGGGACAGAGAGTCCGGGGGGGAGGACTCACGACCCGAGGGGACCCGGACAGAGAGTCCGGGGGCCCCGGTCACAGAGTCCCCCCTCACTACGTTTGAACAAAAACCTACCCAACAGGAATCACAAAACTCTCTCGACTCGACCTGCGCGTGGCCGGTCGATTTTCGGGAGCAGTTCCAGGAGGCCTACCCGCATTGGGTCAAGGGCCGGGTCGCCTTCGCCGAGCTGGACCGGCTGCATCGTGACGGTGACGTCCCGTTCGAGGCCATCCTCGACGGCGTCGCCCGCTACGTCGCCAGCAAGCCGCCCGACCGAAACTGGATGGGGCCCGACCGCTTCCTCGCCGATCGCCGGTTCGAGGATCGCCCCGCCCCCGTGACGCCGCGCCTGGTCCGATCTGGCGGCGCCTCTCCTCCCCGCCAGCCCACCGGCAACGTCGCCCGCAGCCTCGAAATCCAACGCCTGCTCCAGGAGCGCGAACATGGGAACCGTGAATCAGACCAGGGCCGTGGCGACGATCAGCCCGGCGCAGCTCGAGGAGACGATCACGGTGTTGCATGGGCGGCTGGCGGAGGTGGAAGGCCAACCGAACCGCTACTGCGTGCCGCGCGCGCTGGCGGCTACGACAGTCGAGCGTCGACAGCTCTCCGCCGCCTGCGCGCACCTCGAGGCGCGGCTTGAGCCCTGCCACGACAAGCTGCTGATCGAGGCGGTGATCTCGCAGTTCCTGATCCCGTACGACACAGCTCGGGAATCGGATGCGGTGAGCACCGAGACCCGGAACGAGCGCTTCGTGAACGCGGTCCTGGGCCAGCCGCTCGGCGCGATCCAGGCCGCAGTCGAGCGGTTCGACAGCGCCAGCACGATCCTGCCCGTGAGCGTCTCCTTCCGCCCCAAGCCGGCCGAGTTCGCGGCGGAGGTGAAGGCCGGCCTCACCAGCCTGCGCAAGAAGCTGGTCCACGTCCGCCGCATCCTCGCCGCCGAGGTCTACGACCCGCCGACGGCCGAGCAGCGCGCCGAGGTCGAGAAAGCCCGGCAGGCGGCCGCGGAGTACCTCACCCGCCGGATGCCCCAGGCCGACGCGCGCCCGGTCCTGGCCGAGCCCGAGGAAGGGCCGCGCACCGGGTCGGACATCGTCGCCCCGCTGAAGGGTCTCGACGTCTCGCACCTGATGGCGAACCTCGACCGCAAGCGGGTGTTGGCGTGAGCCTCGGCCACGCCCGGCCCAAGCTTGAGGCCATGCCGCACCTGATTGACCGGCGCGAGCAGGCCTCGGCAGCAAAGCTCCGGCAGCTCCAGGCCGGAGTCACGCCCCCGAGCCCTTGCGAGGTCTGCGGCCAGCCCGGCCCGTTCGGCTTCAACAACTTCCGGACCGCGCCCGAGCTCGCGGTCTTCGCCTGCCTTGAACACCGCGCCGAGGTCGAGGCCTCGCTTCTCTGAAAGAGACCTGTGCTGGCTGAAAACCCGTTGCGTCGTATCGAAGGCCCTGACCCGCCGAATCCATATCCGCCCGCGCGCGTCCGGCTCTGGCTCCTCGCCGCTTGGGCAGGGCACACTGATGCCGACGCACAAGCCGGTCCGAAGCCGGGTGACGTGCGGGTGCAGCGCTGGCCCGAGATGTACGTCGCAGACTGGCGCATGAAGGCGCAGCTCAAGGCTTGGCTCAACGCCCAGGTCGGCCGCGAGCCAAGTTTCCGTCAGGCCTGTGTGATTAATGGCTGGAATCGTGACAGCGCTACTCGTGGTGTCGATATGGCGGTCGAACTAATTTCAATAGGCCTCAATTCGATAAAGTAAGGGCTTATTATTGGAGTAAATATGCACTCACATTTTGAAAGATGCTTCAAATCTCTCCACGACCCCAAATATAACAACATAACTCAGTAGGCTGATTAGTAAGCTGACTCCAACAGCCGCACCGCGCGGCGCAGATGGAACAAATAACCATTTTAGGAAAAAGCCCTCCAGCCTACTAATTAATTCGACCAATAGGATCATTCCCAAGCAAAAACTCGTAAATAGCAAAACCCAACTATTGGTCTTGCTTGCCGCATATGATAGTGTTGCAACTACAACGATATTATTTACGAAATCAAACACGAGCTTGGATGTTTTTACCCAGAATTCTTCTGTAAACTTTAGCATCTCCTCCTGATTAGTCGTTTGATATTCGCGAAACTGCTCAAGTAGGGACAGCAGTGAGATTTTTAATTTGTGTCTATCCACAGCATGCCTCTAAACTTTTTAAGTATGCATCCAATTGAAGTGCATTTCCATGGTCCTGGGCCCAATTCGGCTTGGGGTGGCGCAGCTTCTGAGACATCGTAGCACCGAATCGAAGATTGACATCCGGGCCATGCTGGCTCGACCCACAATTTAGGCCCGGCGTTAAGGACTGGACCTGCACAGGGGCACCACCGTGACCGCGTCGGCCAAGAAGTCGTCCAGCACCACCCACACCGCTCGCTCGCAAGCCACCTGCGGCCGCCGTCGCAAGGTCGTCAGCCTCGCGCGCGTCACGGCGCGGGACGTCGAGATCCAGCCCGGTACCGCCTCGGTCCGCGATCCCTACGACCCGTCGACTTTCATCACCGCCACCGTGAATCGCCGGGTCGACGTGCTCGCCGCCGAGCGCTCCGCCGGCCGGATCACCGAGGCGCAGTTCCTCGTCGGTCGCACCCTGCAGATGCTGTGGGAGAAGCAGCTCGGCGTCCGCACCTCGGGCTCGACATGGGATAGCACCATGTCGTCCGGCGGCTTCGCCTCGCACAGCACCTCGCACGGCTTCACCATCGAAGATATCCGGATGCTCGGCCGCATCGAGACCGCCCGGGCCGTGAAGGCCTCGAACGAACGGGCCGCCCGCGTGATCGGCGACAGCGGCGTCCGCTTCCTCCGCGCCATCCTGGCCGAGGGCTTCACCTTCGGGGCCTACGCCGAGGCCCGCGGGCGCGGCAGCAGCGAACGCGCCTCCTCCGACATCGCCGGCCGATTCCGCTGGCTCCTCGGCGAGCTCACCGAGGCGCAGCACACCGCCCGGGCACCCGGCGCAGCCCCGACCCGGGACGAGTACGCGTCCCAGGCCGATGCGATCCCGGAGCGGCTGGAGCGGTCGGCGGCGCTAATTACGGAGCGGGAGGCGAGCGAAGAGGCCTAGGCTAGATGGGCCACCCCTGGTTAAAAGGTAGGACCAGTGGGCCTACAGAGCATCATGACGGACGATATCCCTTTCCGTAGCACGGCTGATTCAATGACGCCTGAGGAGTACCGAGAAACCATCGGCCTCCTCGGCCTGACGCAAGGCGGCGCGGCCGCGCTCCTAGGTGTGGATGCGCGCACCTCCAGGAAGTGGGCGAACCGCGAGCGCGAGATCCCGCCCACGGCGGCCCGCTTCCTGCGCTACCTCCTCCGCGCGAAGGTTCGGCCGGAGGACGTGATACGGCTCCTCGCAAATCCTTGACCCGACGGGCGTTCCGTTGCAGAACGTCACCGTCGCACGACACGCGCCCGGGGCTCATCGCCGCCGGGCGCTGTGCGTTTAACGCCCAGTCGGGGGAGGTCAGCCATGAAGCTGTGACCCGCCCCGCCTGACTGAACAGAACGGACCATAGCGGCCACACAACGCCTGCCGGGCTTAGCCTTTCCGGACCCGAAGCCGGCGCGCCGCACATATCCCCCTCCCGCACCGGGGCTCAGCGCCCCACCGACAGCGCCTCGCGCGCTTTCGATGATGCTACGGCCGGTCACCGGTCTCATCATCACCTATCCCTGACGGGCACCTTGCCAGGTGAACTATGGCCCGCGCGTCGTCCGGACTGACGATGCCGTTCGCCGGGCGACGAGAAGCCCCGGCCCCCTTTCCACCTGCACCGCGAACCAGCTCAACAGCTTAGGCGTTTCGAGCACAGGACGCGGCCGGGCTTTCGTGACATGATCGGCACCCGATGATGACGGATCGCCAGCACGCCGAGCGGGTCGCCGACCTGCTCCGCAAGGCCGACCGCCTCCGGGTTCCGGGGCATCGGCACACCGTCGAGACGTTCCTCGGGGAAATCGGCGAGATCCGCGAAGGCCTGCGCCGGCTCCACCGCGACCTGACCGGCGCCGAGCTGCCGCGCGAGGCCGCGCCGCGCCGGTCCGCCGTCGCCTCGTTCCAGGCCGGCGCGATCGCCGGGACCCGCGCCACCGTCGCGTTCCGGGGTCGGTCGAGAGTGGTCGCGGCGCGGGCCTGATCGGCTCCGAAACGCAGCGATTTCCGAATTACCAAGACAATTCGGAATTTATATCATCCGAAGTCGGCGACGGCCGAAATAACTGAGCAATTCGAGGAGCTTAGTTATGTTGGCTGGCTCCAAGCGCACGTCTCGCATCCGGGCCAGAATAAAAACCCAAGAGGCCGAAAAGGCGGTGATCGCCACCCGTGCGGTGGCCTACCTTCGGGTCTCGACGGACGAGCAGGCCTCCAACGGTTTCGGCCTCGAGACGCAGGAGCGGGCCCTTCGCGCCTTCGCTGAGTCGCAGGCCTACGAGCTGGTGGAGTTGGTCACCGACCCGGGCGTCTCGGGCGCGACCCGGCCAGCGGAGCGACCCGGCTTCGGGCGCATCCTGGAACTGGCCGAGGCGAAGGCCTTCAGCATCCTGCTGGTCTACAAGTTCGACCGGCTCGCCCGCGAGATCCGGTACGCGGTCACCACCGTGGCCGACCTCGCCGAGCAGCACGACATCGGCATTCGGTCGGTGACGGAGCCGATCGACACCGCCACTCCGATGGGCCGCACCGTCTTCGCGATCCTCGCTGGCATGGCCGAAAGCGAGCGCTTCACGATCCGGGACCGGACCGCCGGCGGCAAGCTGTCGAAGGCTGGACGCGGCGGGTTCGCCGGCGGCCGGGCGCCCTACGGGTACGAGACCGACAAGGCCGGCCACCTGGTGATCGTGCCCGATCAGGCCGCGGTGGTCCGCAGGATCTTCCGCGAGCGCGGTCCGGCTCATCGGACCAAGCGCACGCTCCAAGCCATCGCCGACGGCCTGAACGCCGATCGCATCCCTTCACCCACGGGCAAAACGTGGACGGCCGGCGGCGTCGGCTACCTCCTCGACAACCCGAAATACCGCGGCGCGGTCGAGTACCTGTTCTCGTGGACAGGGACCGAACAGCACGTCCTCCAGCCAGGCGCACACGCCGCGATCATCGGCTGAACGAAGGTCCCCAGCATGAACCAGTACAGCCTCTCGGCCCTTCACCGGGCCCGGGTCGATGCCGCGTGGAATGCGATCGCGCCGAAGCGCGTCGCCGGCCTTCGCTACGAGGCCGACGCCATCATGGTGCTGCACCCGACCAAGGGCTGGCGCCGGATCTCGCACAAGCGACTCGGCCTGTGACGGCGCGGCCGGACTGGACCGCAGCGCAGGCCGACAAGGCGCGCCGCGACCTCCAGCGCGACCCGGCCGCCTCCGCCTACTGGATTTGGCTCAAGGCCTGCCGCGAGGCGGACGCACGGAAGGCGCGGACCGCATGCGCATGAACGCCGTCGTCCTCGCCCGGCGCCTCGCCGGCCTCGCCACCACCATCCACCAGGGCCGGCCCACTGCCGCGCACTGGGTCGCCGCCCTCGCCCTCGCCGCCCAGGCCGATCCGGTCCCGGGCCAGTACCGCGAGGTCGCGTTCACCGCCGGCCGCGCGTCCGTCCGCCTCCATCCGCTCAGGACCCACGCATGACCCCCTCGGACCTCGTCGACCAGGCCGTCGAGCTGCTCGCCCCCATGGTGGGCCAATCGAGCGACAGCTTCGGCACCGCCGCCGACGCCTTCGACGCCTACGCGGGGTCCGCCCCCTCCGCGATGCACGAGCGCATCGCCTCCGTCATCGCCAGCGAGTGCCGCTCGGCGTCCGAGTGCGTCCAGGTGCGGCGCGCCTTCCTCGAAGGATTCCGGCTGTGAAGTACTTCGCCCTGCTCCGCCGCTTGGTGGCCAAGCCCGCGCCCGTCCCGCCGGTGGCGACCACGGTCGTCTATCGCGGCGAGACCATCCTCTCGAACGGGTGCGGCCGCTGATGCCCCGCGCCTGCGCCTTGCTTCTCCTCGCCGGCATCGCGCTGGCGGCCCTCCAGCGTCGGCGTCCGGTTGCCGTCCACGCCGAGTGCGACCTGAGCACGTGGACCCTGCCCGACGGCACCACGCTTCACCTTTCGCCCACGGTGCACTGATGGCGAACACGGCCGCCCCCTCGCCGCCCCCGATCATCGAGGCTTGGCGCGTCGCGCTCATGGTGGCGATCGTCGGCGCCATCGTGCTGTGGGTCCATCTGCTGCCCGCGCCAGCGCACGCCGACGAGGCCGGGTTCCGCGCCGTGGTACTGGTCTGCCCGGCCGGCGTCGCGGGCCGGGACTGCTCGCGCGACAACGCCCTCGACATGGCCGTCCAGCCCGTCGCGATGGTCACCGCCTGCGCCCAGGTCGGCGCGGTGCTCGCCACGCACCTGAGCCTCGCCCCGGGTGAGACGCACAAGATCTCCTGCGAGCGTCGGAAGGGCTGATGCTGGTCCGGCCGCGCCCGCCCGAGGACCTCGTCGGCGATGCCGCCATCGACACGCTCACCCCGGTTCGCCCGGCCCACGACCTGCTCGCATGGATGCGCGCGACCTTCATCGATGAGGACGCGCCGCTTCTGAACGAGGACCACGTCCACCTGCGCAGCGCGCGGCTCGGCGTGCTCTGGTGTGCCGTGCCGAACGCTCGCCAGGGCAACGCCGTGGTCGGCATGTGCGAGACGACCGCGTTCATGGGGAATCGCTGGGCCAAGGCCCGGTTCGAGCAGCAGGTCACGGGCTGGTTCGGCTGGATGCCGCACTTCCTGCTGACCTTCGACGCCGATTACGCCGACCAGTGCAGCGACGCGACGTTTTGCAGCCTCGTCGAGCACGAGCTGTACCACGCCGGCCAGGCCAAGGGCCGGTGGGGCGCGCCGCGCTTCTCGAAGATGACCGGCGAGCCCGTGTTCGAGATCCCGGGCCACGACGTCGAGGAGTTCGTCGGTGTGGTGGCGCGCTACGGCGCGGGCCACGCGGCGGGCCAGACCGCCGCCCTGGTCGAGGCCGCCAACCGGGCGCCCATCGTGTGCGAGGCGGAGATCGCGGGCGCCTGTGGCACCTGCGGGCGCTCCCTGACCGGACATTGACATCGCCATGGCGCAGAACGGCCTCCCCGACGAGGTGAAAACCTTCGTCGTTCAGCAGCTTGCGTGCTTCGAGACCCCCTCCGAGGTCGCCAAGTCGGTCAAGGAAGAATTTGGCCTCGAGGTGTCCCGGCAGGCGGTCGAGGCGTACGACCCTGGCAAGCGCGCCGGGGCCTCGCTGTCCGAGGAATTTCGCGCTCTGTTCGCGATCACGCGCGAGGCCTTCCTCGCGGACACGGCGGCGATCGGCATCTCGCATAAGGTGGTCCGGCTGCGCACGCTGGCCCGGCTCGCCGAAAAGGCCGAGCGGGCCGGCAACATGGTCTTGGTCGCCTCGCTCCTCGAGCAGGTCGCCAAGGAATGCGGCGACGCCTTCACGAACAAGCGCCAGGTGGAGAACACCGGCAAGGATGGCGCCCCGCTGATCGACGGTGGAATCACCGTGACGTTCGTCCGGCCGGCGCCGGTGCCCGATGCAGGTTGAGTTTCCGGAGAAGCTCGACTTCCTCTTCGAGCCGGCCCGCTACAAGGTCGCCTACGGGGGGCGAGGCGGGGCGAAGTCCTGGGGCTTCGGCCGCGCCCTGCTGCTGCTCGGCGCGCAGCGGCCCTTGCGCATCCTCTGCGCCCGCGAGTTCCAGAACTCGATCGCGGAGTCGGCGCACGCCCTGCTCGCGCAGCAGGTCGACCTCCTCGGCCTGTCCGACTACTTCGACACCCAGGAAAAGCGGATCCTCGGGACCAACGGGACCGAGTTCATCTTCAAGGGGCTCCGGCACAACGTCGCCTCGGTGAAGTCGACCGAAGGCGTGGACATCTGCTGGGTCGAGGAGGCCCGCACCGTTTCGAAGGCCTCCTGGGACGTTCTGGTCCCGACGATCCGCAAGCCGGGCTCGGAAATCTGGATCAGCTTCAACACCGAGCTGGCGGAGGACGAGACCTACAAGCGGTTCGTAAGGACGCCGCCGACCGGGGCCCGCGTGGTCAAGATCGGCTGGGAGGATAACCCCTGGTTCCCCGACGTCCTGCGCCAGGAAGCCCTCGACCTGAAGGCGCGCGACCCGATCGCCTACGAGACGGTCTGGGGCGGCAACTGCAAGCAGGTCCTCGACGGCGCGATCTACGCGAACGAGATCCTGGCCGCCAGCGGTGCCAGCCCCAGCCGCTTCGGCAAGGTGCCGTTCGATCCGTCGAAGCCCGTGCACACGTTCTGGGACTTGGGACGGGCGGATAAGACCGCGATCTGGTTCGCCCAGGTCGTCGGGTTCGAATTCCGGCTGATCGCCTATTACGAGAACCGTGGCCACGCGCTGCAGCACTACATCGACTACCTGCGGACCGTCGCCGAGGAGCGCCAGTACGTCTACGGCGAGCACTGGCTGCCGCACGATGCACGCAACGAGCTCCTCGCCTCGAAGCGCACCATCGAACAGCAGATGTGGGACGCGGGTCACCGGGTCCGCATCGTCCCCAAGCTCACCGTGGCCGCCGGCATCGACGCGGCGCGCCTCCTGTTCGCTCGGTGCTGGTTCGACGAGGACCTGTGCGCCGACGGCCTGCAGGCGCTGAGGAACTATCGCTACGACGTCGACCCGGCCACGCAGCAGTTCTCCAAGAACCCGCTGCACGATTGGGCCAGCCACGGCGCCGACGCCTTCCGGTACTTCGCGGTCGCGATCGCCGAGCCGCAGGCCCCGCCGAAGCCGCTGGACGGCCCGAACGACCGCTACGCGCGCCGACGGCGCAGCGACGCCAAACCATCAGGATCGGCATGGGCAGCATGACGGACACAGACGCCGATCGCAGCGCCGTGGCCGGCGACGAAACCGACGCCCGCGAGAAGCAGGACCTCGACCGCGAGGCCCTCTATCTCCGGCTCAAGGGCTGGTTCCGCGTGGACCGCGACGCCTCCTCGAAGTGGCGCGAGGAGGCCCGCATCGACTTCGACATGACGGCCGGGCGGCAGTGGTCGGCGGCCGATAGGGCCGTCCTCGAGGAGCAGGGCCGCCCGCCGATCACCTTCGACCGCACCCTGCCGATCATCAAGGCCGTGGCCGGCTCCCAGGTGAACAGCCGCCTCGACATCCAGTACCTGCCCCGCGAGATCGGGGACACGGCGCTGAACGAGGTCCTGACCGAGGGGTCGCGCTACCTCGCCGCCGAGGCCGAGGCGGAGGACGAGGAATCGGACGCCTTCATCGACTTGGTGACGTGCGGCATGGGCTGGGTCGAGATGCGGCTCTGCTACGAGACCAACCCGGACGGCGCCTACGTCGAGGACCGGGTCAACCCGCTTGAGATGATTTGGGACGCCTCGGCAACAAAACGCAATCTCTCGGACGCCCGCCGCTTCTTCCGGGCCAAGTCGATGGACCGCGCCGAGGCCGAGGCGATGTTCCCCGACGCCGACCCGGCCGACCTCGATGCGGCCTGGGCTGAGGACCGCGACGGCGACGGCCCGCACGCTCAGATCCAGCCCGGCCAGCGCCGTTCTGACCGGCCCGCCTCCGCCGACGAGGGCACCGCCCGCGTGACGATCGTCGAGGCGGTGTGGTGGGAGCGCAAGCGCGTCGCCACCGTCACCGACCCGGGCACGGGCGAGACCGTCGAGATGGACGACGCGCAGGCCTCCACGCTTGAGCGCCGCGCCGCCGCCCTCGGCATGGAGATCCAAGTCCAGCGTCGGATGAAGCGGGTGTACCGCCGGGCCTTCCTGGGCAACGTCATACTGGCCGAGACGCCCTCGCCTGCCGGCGACCGCTTCCATTACGCCTGCATGACGGGTGACCGCGACCAGAACCAGAACTCGTGGTTCGGCATCGTGCGGCCGATGCGTGATCCGCAGCGCTACGCGAACAAGTGGCTTAGCCAGACCCTCGATATGCTCAACCGCCAGGCCAAGGGCGGGCTGCTCATGGAAAAGGGCGCCGTCTCGGATCAGGCGCAGTTCGAGGAAAGCTACGCTAAGGCCGGTGCCATCTCCTGGGTCGAGGATGGCACGCTGATGAGCGGCCGGATGAAGGAGAAGCCGCTGCCGACCCTGCCGGCCGGGCACTACCAGCTCATGGAGTTCGCGATCATGTCGATCCGCGATTCCTCAGGGGTGAACCTGGAGCTGATGGGCCAGAAGCAGCAGGAGCAGGCCGGCGTGCTGGAGTACCAGCGCAAACAGGCCGCCATGACGATGCTGGCCAGCCTGTTCGACTCCCTGCGCCGGGCCCGCAAGCACATCGGGCAGGTGCGCCTCTACCTGATCCAGAACTTCCTCTCGGACGGGCGCTTGGTGCGCATCATGGGTGACGGCGTGACGAAGGTCGTGCCGATGCTCCGTGATCAGACGGCCGGCGACTACGACGTCATCATCGACGACGCACCGTCCGCGCCGAACCAGCAGCAGGTGGTGTGGCAGACGTTCACCTCGGTGCTGCCGATCATCAAGGACATGATCACGCCGCAGGTTCTCCTCGAGGTCCTGCCCTACTCGCCCTTCCCGGCCTCGTTCGTCGCGAAGATGCGCGAGCTGCTCGCCCAGGCACCGACCGATCCGCAGGCCGAACAGCAGCAGCAGATAGCGGTCCAGACCGCCGTGGCGAAGATCCAGGACCTCACCGCCGGCGCCGCGCTCAAGAACGCCAAGGCCGGGCGCGAGGCAGCCCTGACCCAAGGCGACCACATCGACGGCTTCGCGAAGGTGGCGGCCCTCGCCGCTCCGCCCGAGCAGCCCGCATCGGCCTTCGCGGCCTGATCCCTCTCCCGCGCGGCCGGTAGCGCTCCACCGGCTTTCGTACCCTTCACGTCACGAGGACACCCATGAACGACGGTTTCACCAGCAGCGACGACGCCTTCACCGCCGACGAGGAGGCCGCCTGGGGCGCCATGTCGTCCGGCGAGGCCGCTCCGGAGCCTGCCAGCGCCCCTGCGCCGGCCGCCGGTGGCGAAGCCGCTCCGACGCCTGCGGCGCCTGCTGCTGCCCCTGCTGGCGAGGCTGCGGCCCCCGGCGACGTCGTCGATCCGGACCTCGAAGAGGGCGGCGCCGATGAGAACAAGGGCAAATTCGTCCGTCATGGCGCATTCCACCAGGAGCGTGAGCGTCGGAAGGCCGTCGAGCGCGAGCGCGACGAGTTCCGGGTGACGCTGGCGCGCATGGAAGAGCGCTTCCGCATCATGAGCGAGGGTGGACAGGCCCCGGCCCAGCCCGGCGCCGCAGCGCCCCAGCCGCCGGCCGAGCCCGAGACGCCGCCCGATCCGAACGAGGACATCTTCGGCTATGCGAAGTACCTGGAGAAGCAGATCCAGGACATTCGCGCCGGCCAGACCCAGCTCACCGAGGCGCAGAAGACCGAGCAGGCTCAGCGCGTCGAGGCGACCCAGCGCAACGAGGTCCTGACCGCCTATCGCGGCGACGTGCAGCGGACGATCGCGGCCCAGCCCGAGTTCGCCCAGGCCTACGAGCACCTGTTCTCCGGCCGTATCGCCGAACTGCAGCTGCTCGGTGTGCCCGAGGCGGACGCGGTACAGGCCGTGCGCGAGGAAGAGTTCGGCATCGTGCAGGCCGCGATCCAGGCGGGCCAGTCCCCGGCCGCCCGGCTGATGCAGCTCGCCAAGCTGCGCGGCTTCGCGCCGAAGGCGGCAGAGCCGGCCGCGCCCGCCGCCCCGGCCGAAACGCCGGCGGAGAAGTCCGCCCGCATCGCCAAGGGCCAGGCCGCCTCGCTCTCACTCTCCTCGGCGGGCGGCACCCCGGCCGGCGAGCTCACCATTGAGATGCTCGCCAGCATGTCCGAATCTGACTTCGCCAAGATGGAGAAGGCCAACCCGGCGCGCGTCCGCGCCCTCATGGGGGGCTGATCCGATGCGGCGCGTCCTCGCAGCCGTCGCGTTGGCGGCATGTCTCCCGGCGCTGGCCCTCGCGGCTGGCCCGATGGAGACCAACCTCCTCGTTGACGGCGCGGGCGCGCCGATCGGGACCGGAGCGAACCCGCTCCAGGTCGGTGCGATCCCGTTCACGCGCTCGGCGAAGGCGTTCGCGCTTCCGGTCAGCACGACGCCCCAGACCTACGCCATCCTACAGCCGGCGGGTTCGTCCGCCTATCGCGGGATCAACCCCTGCACGGTCGACGTCGTGATCACCTCGGTTGCGGCCACGGTGCCGGTGACGACCCAGCCCGTCACGATGGGCGGCGCGACCATTCCGAACGTCCTGCGCGTCACCTCGCCGACGGATTCGGTGAACCAGTTCGAGGACACGCTCTTCCTGTCGCGGTCCGGGCGCACGCTCAGCAGCACGGCGAACCCGATGGGCGGGCAGGTCCGCTACGTCTCCATCATGGCCCTGGCGGACCCCGGCACGACCCCGTGCGCGTTCCGGCTGCACTACGGGAACAACAACTAATGCGCCTCCTGCTTGCCCTGGCGCTCGCGTCCGGGCTCGCCCTCGCGCCCGCATTCGCGGAGGACGAGGGTTCGCCGGGTATGGGGCCGATGGGCCCGATGGGTCCGACCGGTGCCGTTGGTCCGGCCGGCCCCAAGGGTGAGGCAGGGCCCAAGGGCGACCAGGGCGCCGTCGGTCAGGCCGGTCCGAAGGGCGATGCGGGCTCGGCGGGTTCGCCCGGCGCGGCCGGTCAGCAGGGCATCCAGGGCGTCCCCGGCAAGGATGGCGCGGCGGGTGCGGCTGGCGCGAAGGGCGAAACCGGCCTCCAGGGCGCCACCGGGGCAGCCGGCGCCAGTATCACGGGTCCGCAAGGACCGTCCGGCCCGGCCGGTGCCCCGAAGCGCGTCGAGCGCTACACCGCCACGACCAACGCCAGCGGCTCCGCCTCGTACACCTGGACCGCCTGCACCTCGGCGCCCGACGTCGATGTCATTCTCGGCTGGACCACCGGCACGCCGGCTCAGATGATCACCGGCGCGATCACCGCGTCGACCAACGCGAGCGCCACCGCTGCCGTGAAGGTCAGCCAGGGCACCGTTCTCCTGTCGGGCAGCGCCTTCGCGACCGCGCCGGCCGGCACACCTCTCGCCATCCGCGTGATCTGCAACTGATCACGCGCGACAACCTCTTGACCCGACGGGCAAACCGCGCGCATTAGCTAGCCTGTCGCCAGCGCTGTGACGGTCCGCCCTCGGACCGCCCGTCGGCTCTTCCCAACGCCCCGATCCGACGCTCGTCCAAGGCCCGCCTCACCGCGGGCTTTTTGCGTTCGCCGGACCGGTTCGCCCGATCGCACGTCACGCGATCCGCCCGGCCGCGTCACAGCCTTCGCCTGACCCACGGCACGGGTCCCGTCCGACCACCGTCCCCAGCGGCACCATGGGGCCCGGCTTCCGTCCGCGCGGCGACGCACAGCCCGCAGAACCCCTCCCCCACGGAAACCTCAAGCCTCGAAGGCACCCCCATGTCCGTCACCCAGTATCCGCTGAACGACGCCCTCGCCGTGAAGCTGTGGTCGAAGAAGCTCGCCACGGAAGCCACCAAGGCCCTCGATATCGCCCCGCTCTTCGGCGAGGGCGACAAGGCCGTGATCCAGGTCAAGACCGAGACCCAGAAGGGCGTCGGCGACAAGATCACCTTCGGCCTGCGCATGCAGCTGAACGGCAACGGCTTCACCTCCTCGGACCGCGCCGAGGGCAACGGTGAGCAGCTGACCACGAACTCCGACGCGATCACCATCGAAGAGCTCGGCAATGTCGTCGGCATCCGCTCGAAGAATACGATCGACCAGCAGCGCGTGCCCTTCGACCTTCGCGAGCAGGCCCGTGCCGGCCTCGCCGACTGGTTCCAGCTGCGCACCTCGGTCTCGTTCTTCAACCACGCCTGCGGCTTCACCCCGGCCAACTTCGTCCAGGTCGACGGCTCGGGCGGCGTGAAGTTCACCGCCAACAACGCCGTGACGCCCTCGACCCGCGTCGTGCGCCCCAACGCCCGCGCCAACGACGGCGCCCTCGTCACCGGAGACATCTTCTCCCTCGACCTGATCGACTCGGCCGTCGAGATCGCGAAGACCGGCGGCAACGCGGGCGACGTGAAGATGCGTCCCGTCAGCGTCGACGGCATGGACGAGATGTGGGTCATGTACCTGCACCCGACCCAGGTCACGCAGCTGCGCCGCAACACCGGCCAGGGCCAGTGGCTCGACATCCAGAAGGCCGCGATGCAGGGCGGCGAGGTCACCAAGAACCCGATCTTCACGGGGGCCCTCGGCGTCTACAACAACGTCGTCCTGCGCGAGTCCCAGCAGGTCACCATGGGCGTTGCGCCCGACGGCAAGACGATCCTCCCGACCGTGCGCCGCGCCGTCCTGATGGGCGCCCAGGCGGCCACGGCGGCCTTCGGCAAGGGTGGCGGCACCGACAAGTACCGCTGGAACGAGGAACTGTACGACCACAAGCGCGAGCTCGAGGTCTCGGCCTGGGCGATCTGGGGTCTGAAGAAGACGACCTACAACAACCGCGACTTCGCGGTGATCGTCATCCCGACCTACGCCGTCAACGCCGGCTGATCGCAGCCCTGACCGATCCTGACCGATCCTGATGCGCGGGCCGGCCCCGGCCGCCTGCGCGTCTCCCCCTCCATCCTGATCGAAAGGGGCCCGCCATGGCCACCAACACCAATCCGACCAAGCCGCCCGTCCGCTCTCTCCTGCACGGTCAGGTCGGCGAGCTTCGCGCTCGAGTGCGCTTCGACGACCTCCTCGCCTCCGGCGTGCCGATGAAGAACGCCTTCCCGGCCGGCGCCATCATCACCCGCACGACCATCGTGGTGACCCAGGCCTTCAACGCCGGCACGACCAACCCCCTCGTGGTCGGATCGACGCCCGGCGGCAATGACCTCGTCGCGGCCACGGATTCGGTCGCCCAGACCGTCGGCGTGAAGCGGCCCGACACCGCCACGGCGCTCGGCCAGCTTACCGCCGACACCGTGCCGTACGTCGCCTACGTGCCCACCGGCGCCGCGCCGACCGCGGGCGTGGCCGACATCGTGTTCGAGTACGTCGCGCCGCGCGCCTGAGCGGCCCGGTGAACCTGACCTACTGGACCCTGCACGCCGCGGCGGTCCTGGCGGCGGAGCCTGAAGCCCCGCCGTCGCCCTCCCCATCCGCTGATCCGAGGCCCGCCGATGCCGAACGCGCAAGGGAAGCCGACGTTCGGCGACCTCCTCGACGAGATCGCGAACGACATCGCCCGGGCGGATCTCGACGCGCAGATCGCAACCGCGATTGACCGGGCCATCCGGCACTACCAGCCGGAGCGCTTCACCTTCAACGAGCGGATCCTGACCTTCCAGACGATCCCCGGCGCCGACGTCTACGGGGGCGGGGATGCGACGGAGATCCCAGCGCTGCTCGCGATCGACAGCGTGATGCGCATCGAGAACGAGCAGACCTATCCCCTAACGCGCATCGCCGAGACCGCGATCGAGCGCCTCGACGATGCGCGCAGCGCCTCGCAGCCCTGCGCCTACTCGTACTTCGACCGCGCCATTCGGCTTTGGCCCATGCCCTCCGAGGCATGGACCATCCGCCTTGCCGCGCATGTCGAGGTTCCGGCACCGACCGACCGCGACGAGACCTCGCCGTGGGTCGATGAGGCCTCCGACCTGATCGCGGCCCGCGCCAAGCGGCACCTCGGGTTCAACGTCCTGCGCGACGTCGCCATGGGCAAAGTGCAGGAAGCCCTCGCCGACGAAGCCTTCCGGTCCCTCCGGGGCCGAGCCAACCGCATCGCCTCGTCCGGACAGGTCCGGGCCTACCACCTCTGACCCGGAGCCTGCACAATGGCCGACCCGACCCGCATCACCGACTATCCCTCGCTGCTCACCAACGTCGAGAACTACCTCGCGCGTGATGATCTGCAGTCCTTTGCCGCGACCTTCGTGCAGATGGCCGAGGATCGATTCAACACCGACCTCAAGGTCGTGGACATGCACAAGGCGACGGGCGACGTCACGATCAACGATGACGGTGTCGCTCAGCCTGCCGACTTCGTGGATTGGGTCGCGGTGCGCTGGAAGCCGGTTGCCGGCTCGGTACAGCGCCCGCTCTATCTGGCCTACCGCGAGCCCGACAGTCCGGAGTTCCGCCATCGCCATCGGCCGTCCGGCGTGCCGCAGTTCTACACCCTGCTCGCGGGGCGGGTGGTGGTTACCCCGCCGATCCCCGGCACGCTCAACCTGACCTATTACGCGCGCCTGCCGTCACTGACCGTAGACACGCCGACCAACTGGCTGATCCAGAAGGCGCCGATGGTCTACCTCTACGGCACCCTGCTGGAGGCCATGCTCTTCCAGAAGGACGAGGAGCGCGCGGCCCAGTGGTTCGGCTTGCTCGACAAGCGCCTCGCCGCGGTGTTCGGCGCGGGCGACACGCAGAAGACGGCCACGCGCACTGCTCGCACGGCCACCGATGTCGCCGAGGCGACGGCCGCTAAGGCGATCAACTAAGCCATGGCCGAGGCCGCCCGCGTCGCCCTGGCCCCGTTTGCCCCGGACGTGGCCACGCTCGACGCCTCGGTCTCGGCCGTGGCGCGCAACGTGATGCCGCGCGCCGATGGCTGGGGCCCGTTCGCGTCGCCCGTGGCCATCTCTGCCGCGCTTCCGGCCGGATGCCGCGGCGCAATCGAGGTGAAGTCGCCCGCCTTCGGGTTCTCCAGCTACTTCGCCGGCACGGCCACGCAGCTGTTCCGGTACAACGCTGGGACGGGCGTCTGGGATGACGTCTCCCGCGAGGGCGGTACCTATTCGGTGCCGCCGGGCGATTACTGGTCCTTCGCGATCTACGGCAACCGGCTCCTGGCGTGCAGCCTCGGTACGCCCGTGCAGGTCATCAACATCGACAACGGCCGGCGCTTCGCGGCGCTGGACGGCAACCCGCCCCGGGCCCGGCACATGGGCGTGGTGGGCGAGTTCGTCGTGCTGGCCGGCCTCGCCTCCGACCACTGCACCGCGTTGGGGTCGGAGGCGAGGCCGGC